>JBBRHF010000147.1:0-11119 GCA_038223055.1 Actinomycetes bacterium
GTGCACGCCCTGGAAATGTCCGAAGGCTGGACCGCACAGGCCGCGGACCCCTCACCAACGACCGCTCCCAGGCGCCGCTCGCCCCGCCGCACCGGCGCATAGACCCCCAGCCAAGCGAATCCCCGCCTCAGGCCGCGCCCTCAGCCGGCCGCCCGCAATCGCTCCGAGGCCAAACTGCCAGGTCGCAGGCCATCCTCGCCACCACTCACCCATCCCTCCAGCGGAGCCGCACCCAAAAAGACATCGCGCCTGAGCAACTTGTCGATGCGATCCGTGTCATCGCGAACGGCGAAGCCCTGCTCTCTCCGACGGTCACCCGCCGGTTGATCGAGGAGTTCGTCCGGCGCCCGCCGGACGACGCGCGCCCGCGCCGAAGGAACTCGAGGCGCTGACGGCCCGCGAGGCCGAGATCTTGCGCTTGGCCGGCTAGCGCTAGCGGGCTGTCCAACGCCGAGATCGCGGCGCAAGCATTCGTGAGCGAGCCAACCGTCAAGACCCACGTCGCACAGATCCTGATGAAGCTGGGCCTTCGCGACCGCGTGCAGGTCGTCACCTACGCCTACGAGCACGGCCTCGCGAAGCCCGGGCAGTAGCGGTGGTCGTTCGCCGCTTGACCTGGCGCCATGACAGATTTATGACAGTCGGGCGATGCTTCGCGTTTGTCCGACGGGCCGCGGCAGGTGTCGCGCAGCTTGAGTCAGCGGAGCTTCTCAAGCGGTTTCGCGCCAGCGCCCTTTGAGCGTCACAAGGGGAGGGTGTGATGGGACGGGCGATGCGTTGGACGACGTGTTCTTCGCCCTACTGCTTGGTGTGACCATGGGCTTGGGCTCAGGCCCGGCTAGACGCTATGAAGGCAAGGGGCTGAGGCCTGGCTCACAAGTGGACGTGGGTTGCCTGCGAGAGGCTTGCGCCTGTCCGAGGTAGAGCCACAAGTTGCGGGAGGCCTCAGTGAGACATCAGCGTACGTCGGTGGGTTTGGACGTGCATGCCAGGTCGGTGGTGGCTGCGGCGTTGGACGGGGTGACCGGGGAGATCTCGAGGGCGAGGTTGACCCCGCAGCACAGCGAGGTGCTGCGTTGGGTGAACGGGTTGGCGGGTCCGGTCGCGGTGGCCTATGAAGCGGGCCCGACCGGGTTCGGAGTGGCCAGGTTCCTGACCGCGGCCGGGGTCGACTGCCGGGTCGCGGCGCCCTCAAAATTGCAGCGCCCGGTCGGTGACTGGGTCAAGACCGACGCCCGGGACGCGTTGCACCTGGCCAAGTTGGTACACCTGGGCGAGATCGTGGCGGTCACCGTTCCGGGGGTGGAGCAGGAGGCGGCGCGGGATCTGGTGCGGGCTCGGGACGACGTGCGGGGGGACTTGATGTCCGCCCGACGCCGGGTCTCGAAACTGTTGCTGCGCCAAGGGATCGTGTACTCCGGCGGGAAGGCCTGGACCGGGGTGCACGACCGGTGGCTGCGGGGGCAACGGTTCGACCAGCGGGGCCCGCAGGTGGCGTACGAGACCGCCTACGACACGATGCTGGCCACGGTGGACCGCCGGGACCGCCTGGACGCGGCGATCGAGGTGATGGCCGCGGAGGGTGAGTTCACCGCGGTGGTGCACCGGCTGGGTTGCCTGCGCGGGGTCGCCACCTTGACCGCGTTCGGGTTGGCGGTGGAGATCGGAGACTGGCACCGGCCGGACGGGCGCAGCATCGGCCCGTACCTGGGTCTGGTGCCCACCGAGTCCTCCACCGGCTCCTCACGCTCCCAGGGTGGGCTGACCAAGACCGGCAACGGGCATGCGCGCCGGTTGCTGGTCGAGGCGGCCTGGCACCACCGGGCGCCCTACCGGGCCTCCAGCGTGGCGATGCGCCGCCGATGGGACCTGGCCGGGCCGGCCGCCCGGGCTCGCGGGCACGCCGGCAACCAGCGCCTGAACGCCCGCTGGGCCGGGTTCACCGCACGCAACAAGAGGTCCGTGGTCGCCAACGCCGCGATCGCGCGCGAACTCGCCGGATGGTGCTGGTCGTTGGCTGTCCTCGAGGAGTAACCCACGTCCGGTCCCGGTGACGGTGGCGACGGCAGCGCCTGGGAGCGACCCGCGAACGCCCTATGAGCAGTCCCAGACCAGCAATGGCCTAAGGCCACGCTCGATCTCTAGACCCGCGGTGAAGCTCCAGCCGAACATCCCGTCCTGCGGTAGCCAACCCGCGCATATCAGACTGACCGCGCGTCGACACCGACACGCCCCTCACCACCTTGCCGCCGGGACCGGTCACAGAGGCGGCACCCCGGAACCCATCTGGGGTGCTGCCTCGCCATGCCCACTTGACAGCCGGGCCTACACATCAGGGCGTGACTCCTTATTCGAGCCAGAGCAGGATCGAGGCGAGAACGACTCCGCCGCGGTAGATGACGACGTTCTTGTCGTAGCGGGTGGCCGGGCCACGCCAGTTCTTGATCCGATTGAAGCCGCGTTCGACGGCGGTGCGTCCCCTATAGCGGTCGGGGTCGAAGTCAACGGGTCGACCACCGGCGGAGCCGCGGCGCTGACGGTTGGCGATCTGATCCGAGCGCTCGGCGATGACGGTGACGATTCCGCGGGAACGCAGATGCTCGCTGTGGGCACTGGCCGAGTACGCCCTGTTGGCCGGCAGGGCATCGGGTCGGGTCCGAGGGCGGCCGCGGCCCAGTCGCGGGACCGCAACATGGCCATTGACAGCCGGGGCCGACCAGGATCACCAGCGGCCGGCGGCGGCCGTCGACGATCGCGTGGGTCTTGGTGCTCAGCCCGCCGCCGGAGCGGCCTATCCCGTGATCGGGTGCTTCGTCCCTGGGCTCAGGCGGATTCTTGTCACTCGACGCTGCCCCTGTGACAAGCCGGGCGTTGGCCGTACGGCTTTCATCGTTGTGTCGCAGCGGGAAGGCATGGCATCAACGTCGCCAGCCGCAAGGCGACTCCCCTCAGAATGCGTCGCGTCGCCGCAGCTTTCGAGGTCGGCCGTCCGGGTCGTAGGCAAGGCGGTACATCGGTGTTGCCCAGAGCCGCGCGGCGCGGGATACGGGAGCGGGACGATGTGGTCGGGCGCGGCTGCCCGGCGACGTGGTGCGTTCTCGCCAGAGTTCGCTCGCGCCGTCGATGCTGGCGAGCCGCGGGTCGTGGAGCGGCAGGCCAAGATGTTCAGACCACAGGGCGGTACGTAGACGTCGCGGTAGGTGGCCGTCTGTGTCGACGACCGCGCAGGTCAGCTCCGAGTCATGCGTCCAGGAACGACGGTTGAAATTGTCGGAGCCGCACGTCATCCACTCGTCGTCGATGATGCAGACCTTCGCGTGCACGTAGACCGGGGTGCCGCCCGCGTTTTCAAGGTCATAGGCCGCGAAACGCCCGCCGCCTGCCTCGGCAAGCAGTTCCATCGCCTGCAGCTGACCCAGGCGATTGGGCGGCCCGCTGACCCGGCCGTCTTCGTCGGGAAAGCGCGGGACGACAACGATGACCTCCAAGCGCGGTGCCCGGCGGAGCGCTTCGGCCAGCGTGCGCGCCACAATGTCCGACCACAGGTACTGGTCCTCGAGATAGACCAGCCGAGTAGCCCGGGCGAACGCACGCTCATAGGCGCGGGCGATCGTGCGCTCGCCCTGGGGGGCGAACGGGAACGCGGGCCGCTTGTACGGGTAGGTGCGGAGCACCTGCACCTGATGTGGACCCGCGAGCGTCGCGATCGTCGCGCCGTCCGGAACTGGGGTCGCGTGCCGCGGCATGCTGGCGGCCCGCTGCAGCACCCGCCGGTAGGGGTTGCGATGGTCCAGCGGCGTCGGGTCGTTCCATCTCTGGATGAACGTCGCGAGGACGTCGTGCACCGCTGGCCCATGGATCTCGAGCATCGCGTCATGCCAGGGGGGGTGCGGCCCGTAGCGACCATCCATGGGTTGGCTCTGCGGGTCGCCAGCGTGAGCGGCATCGTCGCGACGACAGTGACACAGGTCGATGCCGCCGACGAAAGCCACATCTGCGTCGGGTCGGCCAGGGTGGCGGACGACGACCATCTTCTGATGGTGCGAACCGCCCCGACGCACGCGCTGGTCGAGCAACGCCTCACCGCCGGCGTCGTTGATCTCCGCGCCGAGCTTCTGGTTCTCCTGCGCGCTGAACGACGCGCGATCGCTGTGCGAACGCCAGAGCAACCCCCGCGTCTGAACGCCGCGGCTCGCCGCCCGGCACAGCAATTCCCTTGCCGACGGCCCTTCAGGTGCCAGCAACTCGTCGCCGTCACCTCGCCAGTCTGTGAAATAGACCTGATCACCAACACCGGCCGCGCCGACCACCTCGATCAAGCGAGCGAAGTACCCAGCGCCGTGCACCAGCGGGATGACGAGATTCCCGCTGGACCAGGGACGCACAGCCCGCGGCAAGAACCAATCACTCACGGGTTAACGATCTCCTAGACCACGCACCGGTGTCCCGCCGGGGCGCCACGAAGCACGCCGCAGTCGCCAAACTTCTCCACTGATGACACACGGTCGCGTGAGAGCCTGTCGCTTGCCACACTGTGACTGTGACGAGCCGGGGGGGTCTATACCCGGCGGTGCGGATCGCCGGTGAGTGCCATCCTGGGGGCGCTGGGTTGCCTCCCGCCGCGCTGCTGGGGCGGTGCCCGGTCTTGTGACACCACTGATGGGTGTGGTCAGGACCGGTATCAGCGGCCCTGTTGACCGCATCGCTATCTTCGACGAAGCCGTCTCCTTCTTCCCTTGCCGCCGTTCGCCTTCCCGGAGGTGTTGATGCCGCTCCCCGCCGCGTTCTCGGCCATCCCGGACTGGTTCTCGTGGGAAAACCAGGGGGCCGATGCCGCTGTCGCCGACCTGTCCGGCTCGGGCCGCCCTGATCTCGTAGTGCTGATGGTGGACGACGGCCCGCAGCAGAACCGGGGCCTGTACCGGATGGGCCGCGACCTGGACGGCGACGGGGTGGTGACCGGCGGTTGGACGCCGTGGGTTGACGTCCCGGACTGGTTCTCGGTGGCCAACCAGGGCGCGTGCGTGGACCTCGCGGACGTGACCGGCTCGGGCCGGCCCGACCTGGTGGTGCTGATGGTGGACGACGGCCCGCAGCAGAACCGGGGCCTGTACCGGATCGGGCGGGACCTGAACGCAGCCGGGATGGTGACCGGCGGCTGGACGCCGTGGGCCGACGTACCGGACTGGTTCTCCTGGGACAACCAGGGTGCGGGAGTGGCGGTTGCGGACGTGACCGGCTCCGGCCGGCCGGACCTGGTCGTGTTCATGGTAGACAACGGGTTGGGTCTCAACCGGGGGGTGTACCAGATCGGCCGGGACCTCGATCTGAACGGTGTCGTGACCGCCGGTTGGACACCGTGGATCGACGTCCCAGGGTGGTTCTCCTGGGAGAACCAGGGGGCCGGAATCGACGTGGCCGACGTCTCCGGCTCGGGCCGCCCGGACCTGGTCGTGCTCGGCGTGGACAACCCGCCCGGCCGCAACCATGCCTTCTACCGGATCGGCACGGATCTGGGAGCCGACGGGGTGGCGGCCGACTGGTCCATCCCGCTCGGTGTCAGCAACTGGTTCTCGTGGGATAACCAGGGCGCCGGCGTCGCGGTCGCCGACCTCGGGTCGGGCCCGGTGGCGGTCGCGGTTGCTGTGGACGCTCCGCCGGGAGTCAACAGCGCCTTCACCCTGGCCGTGCCGCTGCGCGAAAACCCCGCCCTGCATGGCACGTGGGAGGTTCTGCCCTACAACTCGCAGGTGCTGGCCATCCACGCCGCGGTGCTGCGTACCGGCCACGTCTTGTTCTTCGCCGGCTCTGGGAACAACACGGTCCGGGTCGCCGACCCCTCCTACGGAGACGTCACCCGGGGCAGCTGGACCAGCGTGGTGTGGGACCCCGACGCCCCGGCCGGGGCGAACTTCACGCATCCGGCCACCCTCCGCCGGGCCGATGGCAACCCCTTCGACTTCTTCTGCTGCGGGCACGCCCCGCTGGCCGACGGGCGGATCCTCGCCGGCGGCGGAAACCTCGCCTACAACAACGGCAACAATCTCGGTCAGCGTGACGTTGCCTCGTTCGACCCGGCTACCGGCCAGTGGTCGACCCGGCCCCCGACGGCGCACGGCCGGTGGTACCCGACCCTGCTGACCCTGCCCGACGGGCGGATGCTCGCGGTCAGCGGCAAGAACGACACGAATGGCGACCTCAACCCCCAGTTCGAGGTCTACGACCCGACGCTCGACCAGTGGGCACAGCTCCACCCACCGAAGAACTTCGTCGGGCTGCCGTTCTACGCCCACCTGTTCGTGATGGCCGACGGGCGGGTGTTCTTCAGCGGCGGCCGGATGGACGACGACCGCCCCCAGCAGGCGGGAATCCTCGACCTGGGCCAGCAGCCCGTCGGGTTCCAGGCGGTACCGGCGCTCCTGGACGGCGGCCTGCGCAACCAGTCGTCCAGCGTGCTGCTGCCCCCGGCCCAGCGCCAGCAGGTGATGATCATCGGTGGCTCCCCTGGCATGGCCATGGCCGACGCCACCGGGCACACCGAAACGGTCACCTTGGACGCCGTACCCCCGGCGTACGTGGAGTCGACGCCGTTGAGCCTGCCCCGCATTCACCTCAACGCCGTCATCCTCCCCGACCGCACCGTGTTCGTCAGCGGGGGCGCGATGACCCACGAGGGCGGGGCGATGCTGCCCATCCCCCGCCTGCAGTCCGAGATCTACGATCCCGACACCGGCCAGTGGCAGGCCGGAGCCGTCGCCGACGTCGTGCGCCTCTATCACTCGGTGGCGCTGCTGCTGCCCGACGGCCGGGTGATCACTGCGTGCGGGAACCCGCCACCCTACGGCAACCAGGCCCCCTGGGAACCGCCGCAACCCCACGAAGAGCTGCGCCTGGAGATGTACCGACCGCCATACCTGTTCAAGGGTCCTCGCCCCGAGATCACGAACGCCCCGGCCGAATGGGGCTACGGGCAGACGGTGACCCTGACTTCACCCCAGGCCGGCGGCATCAGATGGGCACAACTGATAAGCCCGGGCTCGACCACCCACGCCTTCGACTGCCACCAACGCCTGGTCGACCTACCCATCACCACCCAGGCCGGCGGCCAGCTCCAGGTGAGCACCCCCGCCGGGCCCGGCCTTGCCCAGCCCGGCTGGCACATGCTCACGGTCGTCGACCAGAACCGGATCCCCTCCGTGGCCCGCTGGGTCCACCTCACCTGACCACTTCCCCGGCGCCCCGAGGAGCACGATGCTTGGCGCGGCGAACGCGTGACCCAAGACGAGCGCTGAGGCTGCTCGCCGGTGGGGTCCCGATGGAGATCTCAGCCTTCGGCAAGACCGACCCACCGATCCAGCACCACCGCCAACGTGCCCATCTCAGGATGACGCGGTCCTCCCCAGCCACCCTGGCGGTCAACACCCAGTGTCGCGAATCCGGTCTCGCCGGCGACGTACGCCATGTTCCAACCCGAGACCGCGACGACTGACGCGGCGCCGAGGTCGACGACCGTGTTGACGACGTGTGCGCGATGGCAACCCGCCACACGGTCCCGGTGCCGTCCCACACCCATGCGTAGAAGACCACGCCCGCGGTGACTACGGCGATGGCCGTGTGCCCGTCGTATTCGGAGCTCAGTACGGCCCGGTGACGATCCCCAGGGCCGGGACCGGGATCCCGTGGATGCGCCGGGCGTACTTCCGGAAGGCCCGGCGCGCGAGCGGCGGCAGCACCGGCCCAAGCGGTGCGGGGAGCTTCGCGATCTCGAGCGTGAGCGCCTCGGGGTCACCCTCGTAGAGCATCATCCCGAAGCCGGTGAGCAGCATCCCCTTGGGGATCGACTCCATGCCGCGCTCGGTGAACTCGTCCCACTCCTCCTGATGGAGGTGTCGGGCCATGAGTGGCAGGACCCGGGTCTCCTCGGCCTCGAGATGCTCGCACAAGGCGTCGACCAGCTCGGCCAGGTGATCACTCAGCAGGGTGCGGTTCGTCACGGACGCCGAACCCCGCCAGGCGATGACCAGGGGTGGGCACTGCCCCAGCAGTCGGGCGACGGCCTCGTGCTGTGACTCCATCAGCCCGATCAGGGGGGCCAGCTCGTCGGGAACGCGTGCGGTGAGCCGGTCCCAGAGCAGCTCGTCCTCGATCGTGTGGTGGTGGACGAAGGCCAGCCACATGTCCACGTGGTCGGCGATCTCGTTGGCGCGGCGTACGTGCCCCTGGGGCACGCTGAGCACCGCTGGGACCGAGAGCTTCAGCTCGCGACGGACGGGCGATCGCGGACCCGCGCCAGGTGGACTCGTTGCGCGCCCGCGCGGTCGCGAGCTCCGGGCTGGTGGTGGTGATGGACATGTCTGCCTTCTGTTGGGTGTAGACCCGCATGCTCGGTTGGCTGACCGCGGAGGCGGGCCGGCGGCGCCTCGAGACGATGTCGGGCCGGGCGACCGAGCTCGAGTCCGACGCACCCCTGGCGGTGTTCCGTGACGCGATACCGGATCTCACGCCCGATTGGCAGGGACAGGCAGACAGCCGCTGGGAGCTGTTCCGTTCCGTCGCTGGCCTGCTCGTGTCCCGGCGGCAGTTGGTCATCGTGCTCGACGACCCCACTGGGCCGACCCGGTCTCACGGGGAGCTTCTCGAGATGCTGGTACGCCGCCCTCCTGAATCGGCCCACCTGCTGCTCGTCGCGAGTCGCCCGGGCTCTGTCGTCGACGGCGTCACCGTGGCCGCTCGTTCGGCCGGACGCGACGCCACCGTGCTCGACCTCGAGCCGCTGTCGCGCGTCGCGGCCGAGGAGATGCTGGGCAGTGGCTGATCCGAGTCGGATCGCGGCCGGGTGTTCGAGACGTCCGGCGGCAACCCCTTGTTTCTCGAGGAGCTGGCGAGGACCGGCGGAGCAGGGGGCGTGCCGGTCGGAGTGGTCGCCGCGGTAGCCGGTGACGTGGCCTCTCTCGGTGAGGACGCCCGGGCGCTGGTGGAGGCGGGCTCCGTCCTCGGCGACCCGTTCGACATCGACATCGCGCGCCGTACGGCGAGACTGGACCTGGACGCAGCGCTAGCTGCCGTCGACGAGCTGGTCGGCCGGGGGCTGCTTCGCGGAACCGGCACGCTGCGCGAGTTCTCCTTTCGCCATCCACTCGAGTGGTGCGCGCCCAGGCTCCGTCGATCGCGGCCCATTGGCTGGCGGCCGCCAAGCGAGCCGCGCACTCGAGTGACCTGGCGCTCTACTCCGACCTTGCCGAGACCCTCGTCCAGGTGGGACGCCTGACCGAAGCGCCGGAGGTCGCAGACGAGGGGGTCTCGCTGGGTACCGGCACCGACCTGGACCGCCGGCGGCTCCACCTGGCTGCGGCCTCGGTGGATCGTCTGCTCGGCCGCCACGACGCCTCGCTGAGACGGCTGACGAGAAGCCTGGCCGAGACCAGTGGCCACGATGGGCGGGCCGAGGTGATGGCCGCGCTTGCCCTCTCTGCCTACGAGCGCGGTGACTACGGCGCGATGGCTCAATGGGCCGCGGAGGTGCACGCTGACGACTCGATGGATCCACTCGTCCAGGGTGTGGGCGCGGCATTGCTGGCCATCGGGCACCGGTTCACCGGCCTTGAGTCGGAGTCGGCTGCCGGGGCCGACCTCGCCGTACGCTTGGTCTTCGAGGCGTCCGATGCGGAGCTGGCCGCGCGGGCGGAGCTGGTGGTGGCGATCCCGTGGGCACTCGTCTCCGTCGAGCGACTCTCCGATGGGTTGAGCACTGCGCGGCGTGCTTCGACATCGGCAAGCCGGGCGGGCAACATCGCCGGCGCCGTACCCATGCTGATCGCGGAAGTCCTGGCGCTCGGGCTGCTGGGGCGGATCGGGGAAGCCGTGAGCGCGGCCGACCAGACCGAGCTCGCCGCGCGGCTGACCCACCACGAACAGTCCCTGCAGTGGGCGCTGTGGATGAGGTCTTGGGTGCTGCTCGACGCCGGCGCGCTGGACGACGCGCTGGCCGCCGCCACGGAGAGCGTGACGCTGGCGGAACACCTCGACGACTCGGCGCTGGTCACGATCGGCAACGCGGTCTTGGGGTCGGCGCTGCTCGCAGCCGGCAGGCCGGCCGAAGCGCGGCCGTTGATCGCGGCGTACGACGTCGAGCCCGGCTGGATCGCCCGCTGGGCACCGCGCCTGGTCGAGGCCGAGCTGGCCCTCGGTGATGTGGACGCAGCCGGACGCTCGGCAGACCGTGCCCGCGAGGCGGCGGCCACCGGTCTCAGCGGCGCCCTGGCGGCGACCGAGCGCGCCCGCTCGATGGTGGCCCTGGCTCGCGACGACCAGGCCAGCGCCGTACGCCTGGCCCTGTCGGCGGTTGAGCGTGCCGCGTCGACGGGCGCGACGCTGGACGAGGCGCAGGGCCGTCTGCTCGCTGCGCGCGCGATGGGAAGCACCAACACGGCGGAAGCCGTTCGTCACCTGACCCTGGCCCACGAGCTGGCGGGCGACGGCGGCGCTCGGCGTACCGCCGACGAGGCCACCCGCGAGCTGCGCAAGCTCGGGCGCCGTCTGCGGGTTGACCAACCGCGAGCGCCGCCCTCGCGGCACAGTTCTCGGCCAGCAGGTGAGCGCGCTGCGACCTTCGACCTCTCGCCTCCGGCCGGGGGCGCTTCCCCGTCATAGGTGAGCTGGTTGAGGAACACGTAGCCCTTGTTCGCGGCCAGGGTCTTGATGAACTGGTCGACCGCCCAGCCGCACAGAGCCAACCACGATCAAAGGTCCAGAGGCTGACGCGGAACCGCTGATTGGCGCACCCAGAAGGCCCGACCGCCAAGATCGGCGATCAGGCCTCTGACACGAAGATTCCCTTTCGTGGCAGGGGTCTGGTTCTCGTTACCCGGCGCGGTTGAGAGTGACTTCGTAACCCATCGCCTCGAGCTGGTGGAGTGCACGGTTCTTGGCGCGTTCGGGGTGGAGCCTGCTGAAGTAGTCGGCTCCGGGGTCCTCATACAGAGTGCCGGTGGTGCCCATGTGCCAGATGATCGTGAGCAGCTTGTGCTGGATCGCGACGTTGGCCTTCATCGGCCCACGTCGTGACGCGATCCGGCGGTACCGGACACCGAGGTAGGTGTTCGGACTCTTGGCAAGCGAC
>JBBRHF010000148.1:0-11033 GCA_038223055.1 Actinomycetes bacterium
CTCCTCTCAGGTCAGCGTTCGGTCCGAGCCCCCAGGCGGGGTCGGAGGTGGCCGCGACGGCGGTCCGGACGGCCGTCGCCTCGCCGAGCTCGGCGAGCAGCCGATCCCGGAAGGTCCGGCGCGCCTGGGGCGTGCGCAGCAAGGTGGTGTCCAGCAGGCGCAGCTCGTGCTGCACCCGTCCCCGACTCAGCGAACCCCATCGCGGGGCGATCGGCAGCCGGGCGCCCCAGTCGGCCAGGAACTCCGCCAGGCCAGCGCTCACGCCGTCCAGGCCCTCGCCGCTGGACCAACGCCGCAGCAGGTCGTGGTAGGCCGCGACAGGTTCCACCAGGCCCCAGTGGACGTGCGGGTCCGGCAGGGCGCGGTCAACGAGCAGGTCCCGGACGGCGCGCTCGTTGGCGCCCAGCGGGACGTCGGCGCCCCCGAGCAGCGCGGCCGCCTGTTCCATCAGCCGCAGCGCCCTGGCGCCATCGGCGCCGTGCCGGCCGCCAGCGCCGTCCGCCGGGTCGAGGTCCGCGGTGAGCCGTCGAGCCAGCTGGGGCACGGGCACGTCGTGAAGGGCGTGGTCCCGCACCGTCTGCAGCATCCGGATCAGCGGCCGCACGAAGCCGTCCAGCACCGTGGCCCGCAGGCCGAGGTCCGTCGCCATCACCGTGACCACCTGCGGGCTGAACCCGTAGTAGGCGTGGTGCAGGGCGTCGAAGAAGGCGAAGCCCACCTCGCTGCGGCGCAAGAACTGCTCGCGCAGTGCCCGCAGCTGCTGGACCTCCGCCGACAGCGGGGAACCCGACGACACCGAGGCCACGATGCAGCAGCTGCCGGGGTTCCCACCCCCGCCGCAGCTCTGCCCGCAGTGGATGCCGGGGTCACGCAGCACCACCGGCTGACCCAGCTGCGCGGCCAGCTGGGTGCGCATGTCGTTCTCGTCGACGATGGCCGCGTTCTCCTCCGGGGACGAGGGGTTGCAGGCAGCGGTCAGGGCCAGCAGCGCGCTCTGCACGATGCGAAACGCGTGCGAGAGCTCGTGGTACAGCGTCACCGACAGCGGCAGCCGCAGGTCCATCGTGCCGCCGGTACCGGCCCGGGCCAGGCAGTAGCCCTGGCCGTTGTTGTCGCTGGTGTCGTACAGCACGACGGTGGACGCCGAGGTGTTCAGCGTGGAGCCCGGCATGCCGGACCCCGCCGGAGGCAGCGCCGTCCCGCCCACGTTGGTGATCAGGGTGCCGTCGATCAGGGTGAAGTTGCCGCCGATGGCGAGCACGATGACGTCCGGCCCGCCTGGCGTCAGCGGCCAGTCGGTGTTGACCAGCGTGTCAAGCCGGACCGGGCAGACGCCGGCCTCGCTGCGCGCGTAGGTCACCGGCTGCAGGTTGCCCACCGTCGCGCCCACCCCGAACCCAGTGTCCAGGTTCGAGATGGCCAGCAGGTGCGCTGCGGCGAGGTCGGCGCGCACGGTGCCGCTGCCCGCTCCGGTCGCATCGGTCTGGATGGAGATCGACACGTCGACCTCCTCAGCCGTTCTTGTGGAGGTTGGTGTCACCGGGGTTGTTGTCCCCGTGCTGGGGCTTCCAGTCCTGGCCCTCGGGCCGGTACGGCCGGCGGTCCGGCACCTTGCAGCCCTCGGGGCACGGTTCCGGCGGCGTCTGCTCATCCGGGCAGCAGTGCTCGACCCGCTCGGTGAGCGCCTGCAGCCGGTCGTAGTCCCCGGCGGCGTCCGCCTCGGTGCGCTCGGCGATGCCCTCGACCCGGTTCAGGGACGTGTCGATGCTGCGGCTGAGCTCCAGCTGGCTGCTCAGCTTGCGGGTGATGCCGCACAGCAGCTCGTTGGTGTTCGTCAGCAGGCAGATGATCGTGTCGTTCTGCTCGGTGTGGGTGCGCAGCTCGACGAGCTGGGCCTTGTCCACCTCCCAGATCGCGAAGAGCCCCTCGGCGAGGTTGGCCAGCCCGGACTGCAGGTGCCCGTCCAGCACGGAGACCTGGTTGGAGATCGTGGCCAGCTCGCCCTTGATCTGGTTCTCGATGGTCACGGACTGGCTGGTGTTGGTGTTGATGTTGTCGAGTTTGGCGTTGATCTGGTCGGCGACTTCTTGGATCGAGGTCATGTCGGCTCCCTGCCGTGCTCCGGGCGCCCGTCGGATGGCGAGCTGCTGACAGGAAGAGCGCGCGTCGCAGGGTGGTGATACCGCGATCAACCGGAGCGGCGGTAGAGCCTCCCTCCATCAATCCCGGGCGGTTCAGTTCCAGGTACGCGGGGGTCGTCCAGGACGCGCAGCAGCTCTCTGCAGCCGGAGGCCGGTGACGAGGGGACACCACATCGAATGCCCCGATCCTGCCGTTGGGTGGAGCCGACTATGGCCGTCCCGGTGGGGTCAGTTGCAACCGTCAAAACCAGCCCGCAACGACGGCGCGGGTGAGGTCGTGCAACGGACATGTCAGTCGTGGAGGCAGCCGTCGTCCTCGTTGTGCTGCATGCGGAGGTTGGTGGCGAGCTCATTGATGGCGCGCTCAAGTGGTCGCTCCGTGCGCTGTCCATGGGTCCCCGACGGATGGGGAGCCTGCTGCAGTGGGCCGTCTCAGGCGCGACAACGGGCTAGTTGTCGCCCGTCTTCCGGCGTGGCCGCCCAGCCCGTCCTGACGGATGCTCGGCACCGTTCCGGCTCGTCTCCAGCGGCCAGAAACGCGCCCAGCGCCAGGGCGGCGCCGTGCGCGGCCGCGGACTCGGTGGGCAGCACCCCGCGGAGCACCAGGTCAAGGAGCCCGTGACCGGAGACCCACTGCCGGAGGGCTACGTCGGTGGGCTCGGCTTGGAAGCGTCCGTGATCCCTAGCCCGCGCGGCTGCCCGGGTGAGCCGCAGCAAGCCCTCGGCGGCGACCTCCTCGTTCTCCAGGCCGATGCCGGGGTCGAACATCGCGCGGTAGAGGTGCGGGTGCGCGAGCCCGTGCCGCACGTAGGCCGCACCGAGCGCGGCCAGGTCATGGACCGGGTCCTCGGTGTCGTCGACCCCTTCCAGTCGGATGACGAGACGACGGAACCCCTCTGTTCGGACGGCTTGGCGGAGTCCGGGCATGCCGCCGAAGTGCGTATACACCGCCATCGTCGAGGTCCCTGAGCGCTCGGCGACCGCTCGCAGGGTTAGGGGCTCGTCGGCGGTGAGCAACGCGGCGGCCTGCTCGACGAGCTCAACGCGGACGCGGGGGTCGCTGGGTCTTGCCATACAAGCGAGTATTGCATAGCGTTGCCATATCAACGATATAGAAAGGTGGACATCCAATGACCATCGAACTGTTCAACCCACCGGGCATCCCGACCCCGGAGGCGTACGCCCAGGTCGCCGTCGCCACCGGGTCCCGCACCGTGTACGTCGCCGGCTTCGAGCACGTCGCGAAGCTCACCGTCTACGTCGTCGACTGGCGCCCCGACAAGATGGGCGAACTCATCACCGGCGCCGTCCGCGCTGCCGAGGACCTGGGTCTCGACATCGTCCGGCCAATCACCCTCATAGGCGTCGCCGCGCTGGGCGAGCCCGACATGCTCGTCGAGGTAGAGGCGGTCGCGGTCATCGACTGATGGGGACGGGACCGGCTCGCAGTAGCGCCCTGTGACCTAGGTCCCGTGGCCACGAAATCTCGCCGAAAGCCGATCCCCTCAAGGGATCCTTGTCGCTCGAGGAAAGCGCTGCCCTGACTGACAGCCGCTGCTGCCACTGGACTACCGCCGAGTTTTCGCAATCTGGTGGGGCGTCGGCTCGGCAATATTGCTGTCCGTGGCCAACTCAGGACAGGGCGGCAAGCAGTTGCGCCTTCGACTTGTTCGACAGCCCGACCAGTCCCCTGGCTGCTCGTCGGCCTCCGCGGGCGAGGCCGGTCCCAGCGCAGTGACGGTCGCTGAGCCGCCGGAGTCGAGCGGTGACGCGGGCGGTGAGGTGCGGACGAGACGCCGTACCTCGGCCACCTCCAGCTCGCACAGCTGCGCGACCCCCTCGGTGGGGATGCCCTCCTCGACCAGTTCCCGCAGGGCCTGACCGATCCCGGCGTCCGCCGCCAGCATCGCGACCTGCGCGGCGACGCGTTGCTCGAGCAGCACGAACACCCGGGCCGCGGCCTGCTCGACCCGCCCGTCGCGGGCCGCCCGATCCCGGTCCAGCGCCACCCTTCGCTCCCGTGCCTTCACCAATGCCGCCTGCTTCAGGTTCGCCATCTCGCTCCTCCTCACCGTGCGGTGTCGGACCACCCCGCCCCCCGCCCAGTTGTCCATCTGGGCCGAATGAGATCACGCACCCCCGACAGCCGGGCGCCATGCGCACCATTCGCTGATAGGCGGGCGAGCTCGGCGAGCCGGTGGCACCGACGGCCACCACCGTCAGCCGACCCCGACAACTCGGGGTGCGGGCCGGCCCAGTCGGCGCGCGCACCCGGCCCGGCCAGGCTCGGCGCTCGGGAGCATCCGTCGGTGAGTCGCGCCGGCTAACCCCCAGTACTCGTCCCCCGCTCGCCGGCACGTGAATGTCTCCCGCCGCGCCGTCGATCCGCCCGCGCAGGACCCCCTACCCCGCCCGCAAGATCCAGGTCAAGATCCAACATCCAAGTCAAGATCAAAGTAAAGATCAACAGTCAAGATCAGATCCCGCACACCTCTTGCACCCTGGTAACGAACACATAACGAGAAACGATCTTGTGTCCTAGGTGGTTGCGATGGTGGCGGGGTGATGTCGCTGCACAAGCTCACCGCGGGGGACGGATACACCTACCTCACGCGGCAGGTCGCCGCGCAGGACGCGACCCAACGCGGCTATGAGGGGCTGGGGGACTACTACGCGGCGCGCGGGGAGTCCCCGGGGCGGTGGCTGGGTCGTGGGGCGGACGGGTTGCCAGGATTTCCCGGTGACCCGGCGGTGGCCGAGGACCAGATGGTCGCGCTGTTCGGGGAGGGCCGCCATCCCGACGCGGCCCGGATCGAAGCCGAGATGGTCGCCGCCGGGCACGATGTCCCGGCGATCCTGGCCGCGACCAGGCTCGGGAGCCCCTACAAGGTGTTCACCGGCGCCACCGAGTTCCACCGGCAGCTGGCGATCCGGTTCCAGGGGTGGAACGAGGCGGCTGGGCTGCCCCCGGGCTCGCCGGTCCCCGAGGGGGAGCGGGCCCGGATCCGCACCCAGCTTGGCCGTGACCTGTTTACCGCCGAGTTCGCCCGGGCACCCCTGGACGCCCGCGAGCTGGCCGGCTACCTGGCCCGGTCGAGCCGCCAGCAGGGCACCGCGGTGGCCGGGTATGACCTCACGTTCACCCCGGTCAAGAGCGTCAGCGCGCTGTGGGCGGTGGCATCGCCCGCCGACGCGGCCACCATCGAGGCCTGCCACGCCCAGGTCGTGGCCGAGACCATCGGGTGGATCGAGGACAACGTCACCTACAGCCGGCTGGGCCGCGGCGGGGTCCGCCAGGTCGACGTCCGCGGGGTCATCGCCGCCGCGTTCACCCACCGCGACAGCCGCGCCGGGGACCCGAACCTGCACACCCACGTCGCGATCAGCAACAAGGTCCAGACCCTTCACGGGCAGTGGCTGGCGCTGGATGGCCGGCCGTTGCACAAGTTCGCGGTCGCCGCGTCCGAGCGTTACAACACCCGCCTGGAGGCCCTGCTGAGCGAACGCCTCGGGGTCCGCTTCACCGAACGCCCCGGCGAGGACCCAGCCAAACGACCGGTCCGCGAGATCGCCGGGGTGGACGGCAAGCTGAACCGGACTTGGTCCGCCCGACGCGCCAGCATCGAGGTCCGTCGGGCCGAACTGTCCGCCGCATTCCAGTGCGACCACGCCCGCCCCCCCGGCCCGGTCGAGGCCGTCAAGCTCGCCCAGCGCGCCACCCTGGAAACCCGCCAAGCCAAACACGGACCCCGCAGCCTCACCGAGCAGCGGGCCACCTGGCGGGCCGAAGCCCTGCGCGTCCTGGGCGGCCCCGGGCCGCTTGAGGCGATGCTCGCCGCGGTACGCCGCCCTCCCGGGCCGGGCGCCACCGGGCCCGCGGTGAGCCCGGACTGGGTCGCCGACACCGCCGACACGGTCCTGGTCACGGTGGCGAGCTCCCGCGCGACCTGGCAGCAAGCCCACGTCCGCGCCGAAGCCGAACGCCGCGTCCGGGCCGCCAACCTGCCCCGGGCGCAGGTCGACGCCGCCGTCGAACGGGTCGTGGCCGCGGCCCTGTCCCCGGCGAACTCCCTGCCGCTGGGCGTCGCTGAACCGGTCAGCGAACCGGCCGCGCTGCGCCGCAGGGACGGCACCAGCGTGTACACCTGCGCGGGCATGGCGCTCTACACCTCCGCGGCGGTCGTCGCCGCCGAACGGGCCCTGATCGCGACCGCGACCCGCCGCGGCGCCCGGGCGACCAGCGCCGCGGCGGTCGACCTGGCCCTGGAGGAGTCGGCCGCCAGCGGTGTGATGCTCAACCCCGGGCAGGCCGCCCTGGTCCGCGAGCTCGCCACCTCCGGCGCCCGCCTGCAGCTCGCGTTGGCCCCCGCCGGAACCGGCAAGACCACCGCGATGGCGGTCCTGGCGCGGGCCTGGACCGGGGACGGCGGCACCGTGATCGGCCTCGCCCCTTCCGCCGCCGCCGCCGCGGTCCTCGGCGCGGCACTCGGACATGGCGGGCGCAGCGCGCCGACCGACACCCTGGCCAAACTCATCTGGTCCCTGGACACCATGGACGCCGGGCCCGGGCAGGTGCCCGCCTGGGTGACCCAGATCGGCCCGCACACCCTGGTCGTGCTGGACGAGGCCGGCATGGCCGGAACCCCGGACCTGGCCCGCGCCGTGGAGTTCATCACCGCCCGCGGTGCCAGCGTCCGCCTGATCGGGGACGATCAGCAGCTCGCCGCGATCGGCGCCGGCGGGGTGCTGCGCGACCTCGCCGAGGTCACCGGCGCGGTCACCCTGTCCCAGGTCATGCGGTTCACCGACCCCGCCGAAGGCGCCGCGAGCCTGGCGCTGCGGGCCGGGCAGCCCGCCGCGATCGGCTTCTACATCGACCACCGCCGGGTCCACGTCGGGGACCCCGCCACCGTCACCGACCAGGCCTACGCGGCCTGGTCCGCGGACCGCGACGCCGGCCTGGACGCGCTGATGCTCGCGCCCACCCGCGAGGTCGCCGCCGACCTCAACGGGCGGGCCCGCGCCGACCGCCGCGCCGCCGCCGGTGACCCGCCCGGCCCGGCGGTCCGGTTGGCGGACGGGTCGAGCGCCAGCGCCGGGGACACGATCATCACCCGCCGCAACGACCGGCGCCTCGCGATCACCGCCACCGACTGGGTCAAGAACGGGGACCGCTGGACCGTTGACGCGGTCGGGCCCGACGGCGCGTTGCACGTCACCCACCTGGGCACCCGGCGGCGCCGCACCCTGCCCGGGGACTACACCGCCGCACACGTCGCGCTCGGCTACGCCGCCACCGTGCACGCCGCCCAAGGCGCCACCGCCGCGGTCTGCCACACCGTGGGCACCGGCGCCGAGTCCCGCCAACTGCTCTACGTCGCGATGACCCGCGGTCGCGCCGCCAACCACCTGTACCTGGCCACCGCAGGCGACGGGGACGAGCATTCCGTCATCACCCCCGACGCGCTGCACCCGCCGACCGCGGTGGACATCCTCACCCGCATCCTGGGCCGAGATGGCGCCCAGATCTCGGCCACCACCGCGGCGAGGACCCTCGCGGATCCCGCGGTGCGCCTCGGGCCGGCAGCCGGGCGGTACTACGACAGCCTGGGCGTCACCGCCGAACACCACCTCGGGCCGGCGCGCCTCGCCGTCCTGGACGCCGCCGCCGACACCGCCCTGGCAGGGCTCACCTCGGCCCCGGCCTGGCCGACCCTGCGGGCGCACCTGGCGCTGCTCGCCGTGCACGGACACGACCCCGCCGCCGCACTCGCCGCCGCCATCGCCAAGAGCGAGCTGGACACCGCGGTGGACCCGGCCGCCGTCCTGGACTGGCGCCTGGACCCGACCGGTGACCACCACGGCGGGGTCGGGCCGCTGCCCTGGCTGCCCGCGATCCCTCCCGCACTGGCCGGTGACCCGACCTGGGGCGCCTACCTCGCCGGCCGCGACACCCTCACCCGCGACCTCGCAGCCCAGGTCAGCGCCCAGGCCCGCGGCTGGACCCCCACCAGCGCACCGGCCTGGGCCGGCCCGCTACTCGGCGCCGGCCACCCGACCGCAGACCTGGGGGAGCTGCTCGCGCGCGTCGCGGTGTGGCGGTCCGCCCACGACATCCCCGACACCGACCTGCGGCCCACCGGGGCGCCGCGGCTGGCCGCCGCCGACGTCCGGGCCCAGAAGGCACTGACATCGGCGGTCGCCGCGGCGCTCGGGGACCCCGGAGCCGCCGCCAACCAGTGGAAGCACCTGGCCACCCAGGTCGAGCCGCGGCTGACCACCGACCCGTTCTGGCCCCAGCTGGCCGACCGGCTCGCCGCCGCGGACCGGGCCGGGATCGACATCGCAGCCCTGGCCCGCGCCGCCGGCGCGCAAGGCCCACTGCCGGATGAGCTACCCGCCGCCGCGCTGTGGTGGCGACTGTCCCGGCACCTGGCACCCGCCGCCCTGGACACCCACAACAGCGACCCGCCCGCCACGCCCACCACCCTGCGCCCGCCGTGGACCCCCGCCCTGGGCGACCTGATCGGGGACAGGCCGGCGCGGCGGATCCTCGCCGACCCGGCCTGGCCCGCGCTGGTCGCGGCCGTGTCCGAGGCCACCCGCAACGGCTGGGCACCCGCCCAGGTCCTGGCCACCGCCTACGGACTGCTCGCCGCCGGCCACGACGACCAGACCGGACCCCCGCTTCGCCCCGGGGAACTGGCCACCGCCCTGGTGTGGCGGGTCGGGATGCTCGCCGACCCCGACCCGTTCGACCCCGACCCGTTCGACCCCGACCCGGTCGACGGCAATCCGGGCGCTTTCCCGCCCGACCCCGCCGAGGAGGACTCGGCGCCCCCCGAGGACCTGTACGACAACCACCCCCACGACACCCTGGACCCGCCCAGCCCCACCAGCCCGCCGCGGCCGTCTCCGAGCACCCGGCCCGCCGAGCCGCCGCCCGCCGCCGACGAGGACTGGCTGGCCGGGCTGCAGGAACCCCCACCCGAGCAGGAACCCGACCACGACCACGAACCAGCCACCCCCGGGCGGGCACCCCGGCCCGCGCCCGGCCGCACACCGCGTTCCGGCCCCGGCGGTGTGGGGGACGGCGGTGTCGGGGAAGGTCGTGTCGGGGACGACGAGGTCACCTGGCTGCCCCGGGCGCCCGACCCGGCCCAGCAGGCCGGACAGACCAGGCTGTGGCAGCCCGCCCCGGTCCCGCGGCAGCGTCTGCTCGAGCTGAACACCCAAGCGGCCGCGTTCTTCGCCGCCGCCTACACCGGCTCCTGGGCCGCCGCGCACCTGCGCGGGCGGCTCGGCACCGACCTGACCGCCGACCCCCGGTTCACCCCCGGCTACGCCCCCGCCACCTGGACCGCGCTGAGCGAGCATCTGCGACACCTGGGTGCCACCGACCCCGAGCTGCTCGCCGCCGGCCTGGCCAGCACCGCGAGAACCGGGCGGCTGATCGACCGGTTCAGGGACCGCCTGATCCTCCCGATCCAGGCCGGCCAGGACATCGTCGGGTTCATCGGCCGGCGCAACCCCGACACCCCCGACGCCGGACCCAAGTACCTCAACACTCCCGAGACCGAGCTGTTCACCAAGGGCGCCCAGCTCTACGGCATGACCGAAGGCGCCGCCGCACTCGCCGCCGGCGCCACCCCCGTCCTGGTCGAAGGCCCCCTGGACGCCATCGCCGTCACCCTCGCCGGCGACGGCGCCGCGGTCGGCGTCGCGCCGCTGGGTACCGCGTTCACCGACCGCCAAGCCGACCAGCTACGCCCCTACCTCGGGCCCGGGCGGCCCGGGGTCGTAGTCGCGACCGACGCCGACCCGGCCGGGGAGAAAGCCGCGGCCCGGGCGTACTGGCAGCTCACCGCCCGCGGCGCCAACCCGGCCCACCTGGTCATGCCCGACGGGCAGGACCCCGCCGAGATGCTCGCCACCGCCGGCCCCGGCGCGCTACGCGACGCCCTCACCGACCCCCCGACCCTGGCCCGCACCCTCATCCAAGCCCGGGTCGCACAGTTCCACCACCGGATGCACGAGATAGAAGGGCGGCTGCTGGCCATCCGGTCCGCCGCCGAGGCGATCGGGGCGCTGCCCCCCGAGCACTGGCTCGAACACATCGAGGTCCTCAACACCCTCGTGCCCTACGCCCCCGGCGAGTCACACCTGGCGGTCCTCGACGCCGGTCACGCCTGGATCTGCGACCCCCACGGGCTGACCCGCAAACACCTCGCCGAACGCGCCATCCCCACCGCCCGCACCAACCAGAGCCCCGCCGGCCACGACATCCCGGCCGGCGGCAGTCTCGCCGCGGCGGGGACCAGCGCGACCCCGGACCGGTCACGCGCCCCCGCCGCCACCGCAGCTGGCGACCACGACGCCGCGGCGACCCCGCCGCCGGTGCACAGTCCCAGCCCCGAGGCCGCGGACACGATCGTGGAGCAGTGGGCGGCGAACGTGTGGGCCGAGGTCGGACGCAGCATCGACCCGCGGCTGGTCACCGGAGCCGACTGGTCCGGGCTAGCCGCCGCCCTCGACCGGGCCTCCCGCGCCGGCTACGACGTACAACAACACCTGCCCCGCCTCGCCGCCCAAGCCCCGCTGCCCGATCTGCGGCCGGCCCGGGCGCTGCACTACCGCCTCGTCCACGAATGCGCAGCCGCCATCACCCCCATGCCACCCCGGTTGCGGCAAGCCGACGACCAGGCGCAGACCGCGGCCGCCACCACCCGGCTGCGAGCAGAGGCCCAGCGGCTGGACAACCAGCGCGGCACCCCGCGACCCGCAACTCCGGGCGCTCCCACCGAGATTGACGCTGCACGCACCCGCATGCAGACCGAGGAGCGCCGGCGGGACAACCAGCGTGCCGCCCAGCCAGCAACGGGCGGCTCAGGA
>JBBRHF010000149.1:0-10907 GCA_038223055.1 Actinomycetes bacterium
ACATCCCCGCCACCACACTGGCCACCACAAACAACACCAGATGCGACACGAAACCGTCCTGCGAAGACGGGCGTCTGATGGCCATCTGGCAAGCGTACGTGCCCGAGCCGGGAGTCAGGTTCCACCACGATCGAGGCCGTCGTTCTCACGCGGCGGTCGAGGCCGTCGTTCTCACGCGGCGGTCGAGGCTGGCCGTCGGCGCCACGACCCGTCGCCCGGTCCGCTCGACATACGAGACGTTCTCGGCCGTGATGTGAGACATGCCCCGGGTCACCCCCGAAAGTGCAGCGGAACAGCACCGATCGGGGGTCGGCGTAGTCCCTACTGACTACTCCGATTTGAGCCGAACGGTCCTGTTGGTCGCGGCCCGGGGTCCGTAGGTTGGAGCCACGGGATGAGGCCATGCTGGACTCGGCCGATGGTGTCGCACGGGGAAGGACGGACGCAAATCATGACGTGGGCAGATGACTGGGCCTCAAGGGGTGCTTGCAAGAGCAGTGACCCGGACACGCTGTTCGTCCAGGGGGCGGCACAGAACCGTGCGAAGGCTGTCTGCATGGGCTGCCCGGTCCGCACCGAATGCTTGTCCGACGCCCTTGACAACAGGGTGGAGTTCGGTGTCTGGGGGGGCATGACTGAGCGCGAGCGCCGCGCCCTGCTGCGCCGGCGGCCCAACGTCACGTCCTGGCGTGAGCTGCTCGAGACGGCCCGCTCGCACTATGAAGACGGTCTCGCTCCGCAGCATCTCGCGGTGGCCATCTAGCCCGATCTCCTATCCCGGACCCCTCCGGGTGTGTTTCTTGCGGGTCGGAGACCGGCCCGGGTCCCGGCGGCGCGAAGTTCCTGGCGGGGTTGCTCAGCCGTGTCAGGCCCCGTGCAGCGCCGCGCCGATCAGGCGCAGCCCGTCGAGATCGTGCACGTCGCCCGCCTGAGCCGGTACGTCGACGACGGGCACGGCCGGATGTGCTGCCGTGAAGCGCTCCCGCAGCCGGCTTTCGCGGGCAGCCAGCCGCATCCGGCCCGCGTGCAGTCGCAGCAGCCCCTCGGCCAGCTGGTGGTCACCGCCCTCCGCCAGCGCTTCCGCCCCCGCCAGCGCCCGCTCGGCGGAGAGGTTGGCCGCGCCGGTCACGTGCACTCGGTTGAGCACCAACCCCGCGAGCGGCATGTTCTCCGCACCGAGCCGCTCGACGAAGTACGACGCCTCGCGCAGCGCGTCGCGCTCTGGTGCGGCCACCACGACG
Organism: Actinomycetes bacterium; assembly: GCA_038223055.1. Classification (GTDB taxonomy): domain Bacteria; phylum Actinomycetota; class Actinomycetes; order JACCUZ01; family JACCUZ01; genus JBBRHF01. Next base: position 1,242 of record JBBRHF010000149.1, read on the forward strand.
AACGCCGTACCCGCCGCCTGCAGCAGCCGGTAGGTCGCGTCGGCCCGCTCCCGGAAGCCGCCGAACATGGTGTCGAGAGCCGCGATGAACGTCTGCAGGTCCCGGAGCACCTGGGTGCCGAGCACCTTGGTCAGCGCACCGGTCACCGCGCCCACTCCCGCCCCGAGCACCTTCAGATAGGCCCGCCCGCCGGTGCGCGCGCCACCCATAAGCACCCGGATGAACCGCCCGTCGAGAAACGAGCCCAGCCGCTTGGGGGCGTCCAGGAAGTCCAGCGCGGACCGGCTCGGCGGGGTGTCCACGACAATGAGGTCCCAGCGGTCCTCGGCCCGCAGCTGGCCGAGCTTCTCCATCGCCATGTACTCCTGCGTGCCGGAAAAGCTCGACGACAGCGACTGGTAGAACGGGTTGTCCAGGATCGCCTGAGCCCGATCCGGCGTGGAGTGGGCGAGCACGACCTCGTCGAAGGTCCGCTTCATGTCCAACATCATCGCGTGCAGCTCCCCGCCCGCGGACGTGTCCAGGCCGGCCACCTTGCGCGGGATGTTGTCCAACGCGCTCAGCCCCATCGACTGAGCCAACCGCCGGGCCGGGTCGATGGTGAGCACCACGACCTTCCGCCCCTGCTCGGCCGCCCGCAGCGCGAGCGCGGCGGCGGTCGTGGTCTTGCCGACCCCACCCGACCCGCAGCACACGACGACCCTGGTCCGCCGGTCACCGATCACGGTGTCGAGGTCCAGCGCCGTCGTCGTACGGCCGCTCATGCCGCCCCCTGCTGGCATAGCAGCTCGGCCAGGTCGTAGAGCCCGCCGAGGTCGACACCGTCAGTGAGTAGCGGCAGCTCGTAGGTCGGGCGCGCGAGCCCCTTGAGCGTGCGCCGACCCTCGCGTTCGAGCGCCACTCGCTCGGCGTGCTCAGCCGCTTCGGTGAGAAGCGCGGCGACCAGACCGCTGGAGGGACCTCCGGTGCCGATGCCGACGGCCTGCAGCCCCTCGGTCACCTCGGCCGGGTCGAGCCGGCCGCGGGCGGCGGCGGTGAGCTGCGCGGCTTTGAGCATGGGGGCTCGTACGGCGTTGACGATCACCCCGCCGACCGGCAACCCCGCCTGCTCGAGCTCGGCCGCCGCATCGCAGGTCTCCTGGACCGGCATCTCCTCGAGCAGGGTGACCAGGTGCACCGCCGTCTCAGGCGAGCGCAGCAACGCCATGATCCCGTCGGCCTGCCCACGGATCGGTCCCACCTTGGCCAGCCCGGCGACCTCGCTGTTGACGCCGAGGAAGCGTCCGATCCGCCCGGTCGGGGGGGCGTCGAGCACCACGGCGTCATAGACCGGCCGCTGGCCGCGTTTGCGCCGGGTCGCCTCGTAGACCTTCCCGGTCAGCAGCACGTCCCGCAGGCCCGGCGCGATCGTGGTGGCGAAGTCGATGGCGCCGAGGCGCCGCAGCCCCCGACCGGCCCGGCCGAGGTGGTAGAACATGTCGAGGTACTCCAGCAGCGCGAGCTCGGGATCGACCGCCAGCGCGAACACGTCACCGCCGCCCGGACCCACGGCGACCTTGCGCTCCTCGTAGGGCAACGGCGCCACGTCGAAGAGTTGGGCGATGCCTTGGCGCGCCTCGACCTCGACCAGCAAGGTCTTTCCGCCCTGCCCGGCCAGCGCCAAGGCCAGCGCCGCAGCGACCGTCGTCTTTCCGGTCCCGCCCTTGCCGGTGACGATGTGCAGGCGCACGCCCTCCCAGTCGTACTCCGTGCTCGCCATGCCCGCGAGCGTAACGAGGCCGCCTGGGCGCCGCCCGATCCCCCCTTCCGTCCGCCCCGACCGCTCCGCCACGCTCCCCCCCGGAGCGCTCATAGAGGTGAGCCGCCACCCCGCATGGTCGGCTTGTCTTCGGGTCGTCTCAGTGACCGCGGAACGCCTCTTCGAGCCACCACGACGCACGCTTGCGGGTGACCAACGCGTCGACAAGGAGAGGCCGTGCGCGCTCACCCGCCAGCCAGTCCCGCACGCCGTCAAGGTCGCCGAGCGAGCGCACGGTGACGCCGTCGAACCCGAACCCCCGAGCGATCGCGGCGATGTCGGTCTCCGGGAACCGCACCGCGTCCAGGGCCAGCCCGGACGGCCCGAAGTGGTGCACCTCCGCGCCGTACGCCGAGTCGTTGTAGACGACTACGACCATCGGCAGGCGCAGGCGTACGACGGTGTCGAGCTCGGCCACTCCCATCAGGGCCCCGCCGTCACCGAGGGCGGCGATCGTTAGCCGGTCGGGTCGCGCGAGGGCAGCCCCGATCGCGGTCGCGAGGCCGAGACCGATCGACTGGTAGGCCTGCGTGAAGCACAAGCCGAACTCGTCGGGCACCGCGAGGAACATCGTCGGGTAGCCCATGAAGTTGCCCGAGTCCACGCCGAGCACTCGCTCGGCGGGCAGTAGGTCGTCGAGGGCGATGCTCAGGGTGCGGGGGTCGATCTGGCCAGCGCCGCCGTCGGTCTCGTCCTCGGTGTAGGGCACGTCGCGCCAGCGCACCCCACGCGCGATCCGCTCCCGGACCGCCTCGCGGCGGTAGCCTCGCCCATCGCCGGCGCGCAGGCCCGGCGGGCGCGCGGCCAATGCGGCCGTGGCGGCCAGCGCGGTCACCGCGACATCCCCGACGACCCCGACCTGCACCGGCCGGCTGGCGCCGATGGCGTCGGCGTCGAGGTCCACCTGCGCCACGGTCGCGCCGGCCCCGATCAGGCGGCCGTGGCGCATCGTCCACATGTTCAGCGCGCAGCCCCATCCGACGACGAGGTCCGCGCCGGAGATCAGCTCGGCCACCACGGGGGAGGCGAAACCGCCCGACACGTCCAGGCTCCACGGGTCGTCGGCGAACAGCCCGCGGGCGACCGCAGACGTCGCGAGCAGCGCGCCGGCCGCCTCGGCCAGCGCGACGAGCGCATCGCGCGCCGCGCGCGATCGGGCGCCCCGGCCCGCCACGAAGACCGGCCGGCGTGCCGCGGCTAGCGCCTCGACGAGGGCAGCCACAGCCGGAGGCGAGGGTACGACGGGTGCCGGGAGTGGCCGGGGAACCGCCCTGGCGACCTCGCCGGCACCCTCCGGACAGTCCATCGCCTGCACGTCGAGGGGAAGGTTGAGTAGCACCGTTCGTCGCTCGTCGCGGGCCCGGTGGAACGCCCGCACCGTGTCCGCAACGGCGGTTTCCGGGGACGTGACCCGCTCGGCCACGGCGCCCACGGCCACGGCAAGGGCCTCCTGGTCGACGAAGAAGTTGGACCGCCGCTGGGTCGCCTCGGCTGCGAGCACCACCAGCGGCGTCCGGCTCTTGGCCGCTTCCGTCAGGCCGGTCATCGCGTTGGTCAGTCCGCAGCCTTGGTGCACGGTGAGCGCGGCCACCCGCCCCGACATGCGGGCGTAGGCGTCGGCCATGGTGGCCGCGCCGCCCTCGTGGCGGGCCGCGACGAAGCGAGCGCCGGCGGCGACCATCGCGTTGGTCACGTGGAAGTTTCCGCTGCCCACGACACCGAAGACGTGGTCCACGCCGAGCCCGGCCAGGGTCCGGCCCACCGCTTCGGCGACGTTCACGGCGTACGGCGGGGGGTTTCCCCGCCTGTCATGCGGAACGCTCCACGAGGGCCAGCACCCTCGTCGGGCTGCCCGAGCCGCCGACGATCGGCAGCGGGGCAGTCACGACCACGGCCCCGGTCGCCGGCAGGAGGGCGAGATTCTGCAGCTGGGTCAGGCCGTACTTGCCGGCGCCCAGCAGCATCGAGTGGCACGGGAAGGCGGGCTCGAACGAGTGTGCGGCCCCGGCGTCGGTGCCGACCGTCTCGACGCCGACCCCGATCACGGGAGATTCCTCGGCCAGCCAGCGGGCGCAGGCAACCGAGATACCCGGCGTGTGCGGACCGGTCGCGTCCGCGTTGAGGAAGCGGGCCTGGTCCTGCGACCGCTCGTCCCAGCCGGTGCGGCAGAGCAACCAGCCACCCGCCGGCAGCGCGCCGTGCTCCGCCTCCCAAGCGCGCACGTGCTCGACCTCGAGCAGGAAGTCGGGGTCCGCGCCTGCCTGCGCCGTGGCGTCGAGCACGGCGGCCGGAGCGATCAGCCGGTCAACCGGCACCTGGGACACGTCGCCCCGGTCGCGGCCGGTGACCCAGTGGACGGGCGCGTCGAGGTGGGTGCCGGTGTGCTCGCCGGTGTGGATGTTGTTCCAGTACCACCCCGGTCCGCGGTCGTCGTAGTGGCTGATCTCTTCGAGCCGGAACGGGATCGTGTTGCCGAACGGCTCGGGCAGCATGAGGATCGGGGTCGAGGCGTCCAGCGGCGCGGTGAGGTCGATGACCTGCACCGCCCCCGAGCGCAGAGCGGACAGGAGGTCGGCGAGCACGGACATCGGGTCTCCTGGTGGCACGTTGGGCGCCGGCCCGCGGAAGCGTGGCCGGCGGTGACCAGTGAGGGTAGCGTCGAGCACCGTGACCGACGACCCGCGCGACACCCCGCCGGACGACCCGCCGGACGACCCGCCGGACGACGAGCCGGACGACCGACGCCTCACCACAGCGCGTCTCGTGGTGCGGCCGCAGAGCCTCGCCGCGGTGCGCGCCCTGCTCGACGGCTCCGATCCGGGGTTGCCGCTGGCCGCTGGCTACCCCCACGCTGGCACGGTCGACGCGCTGGGCCTGGTGGCCCTGCACGCCGAGAGCGACCACCAGCTCGGCTGGTTCATCACCCTGGCCGAGGACGGGCGAGTGATCGGCGACTGCGGCACCAAGGGATGGGTCGACGCCGACGGCCGGCTGGAGATCGGCTATGGCCTGTCGGCGGCCTACCGGCAACGCGGATACGGCACCGAGGCCGTCACAGCCCTGGTGGGCTGGTTGCGCGAACGGCCCGGCGTACGCCTGCTCGCCGCTGAGGTCGAGGTCGGCAACCTGGCGTCGCGCCGGCTGCTGGAACGGGTGGGTTTTATCCTGGAGAGTGAGAGCAGCGGGAGTTGGTGGTTCGCCCTGCCGGCGTGACCCGGGCGGTCGCCTCGGTGTCAGCCCGTGTGTGCCCGTCCCCAGTCGGTCGCTCCCTCGCTCTCCAGGAGGGCTGTGCGTGTCTGTCTAGGACAATGCCGACAACGCGTCCGTCAGCAACGCGACCAGAGCCTCGAGCTGTATGTCGGCCGACGACGACCCAACCTCGTCCGAACCGTCGAGCGCCGTGGCGGCGAGCCCCGCCTTGCTGTCGATCAGCTCAGCGATCCTCGCGTCGATGGTCTGCGCGGCGATGATGCGCCACGCGGTGACGGGCTCCTTCTGACCGATGCGGTGGCAACGGTCAATGGCCTGCGTCTGCTCCGCGTCGGTCCAGGAGAGTTCGGCCAGCACGATGTTGGAGGCGACCTGCAGGTTGATACCCACGCCGGCCGCCGTCAAAGAGCAGACCGCGATGGCGACGTCGGGGTCGTTCACGAAGGCGTCGATGTGCTTCTGCCGCGACGCCGACGTCTGGTCGCCACGGATCGACGAGAAACGGATCCCGCGCTTGGCAAAGGTCTCCTCGGCGGCATCCATCACGTCGAGGTGCTTGGCGAAGAAGACGACCTTGCCGGCGCTGCGCGCGAGCTGTGCTGCGTAGTCAGCGGCAAGGCCGGCCTTCGCCTGCCCGATGCGTCGCATCATGCTGAACACGTTCTCGCCGTTGTTCGTCGTGGTCGTGTCTTTCCGCTCCCACCTGGCGACCCTGTGCACGAGGTCGTAGTCGATCCCCTCCAGGACGGGACCTGACGTGCGCCTCGACAGTGCGCTCTCGTACCGGGTCACCAGGCGGCGAGCCAGGTTACGCTCTGCCTCCCGGATCGAACCCCTGACCTTTTCGTCGAGCTCGACGGGAAGGTCGGCGATGCGGCGGGCAGGGATGTCGGCCGCCACATCGACCTTGCGGCGACGCACGATGCCGAGGTCGATCACGCACCTGCGAGCGGCGGGGTAGAACCCGGGGTCGGCCGGCGTCAGGCCGGTCTCCTCGAGCGAGTGCATCAGTTCGGCGAGCGGTTTCTTGTCGTCGATCCAACCGAGGAACTGCCAGATGGCCCTGAAGTCCTCGATGTCGTTGATCAGCGGGGTGCCTGTCAGGGCCATCAGCAGGGGATGCGCGATGCGGGACCGGATGCGCTCGGAGAGCTCCAGCACGTGCTGTGAGCGCTGGGAGTTCTTGTTCTTGATGAAGTGCGCCTCATCGACGACCATGCCGCGGAAGCCGAGGTCGCCGAGCCAACCCACATGGCGGTCGAGCACTTCGTAGTTGACGATGACGATGTCGGCGAAGCCGTCGATCGTGTCACCGTTGCCGTTGATCACGGTGGCCGAGCGGTCGGGTGTCCAGAGGGAGGCCTCACGTGCCCAGTTGGTCTTGACGACGTTCGGTACGACGACCAGCAGCGGGTACGCATGGGCTGCCTTCGCGGCCAGCAGTGCCTGAGCGGTCTTACCCAAGCCTGGCTCGTCGGCGAGCAGGAAGGTCCGGTGACCGGCAGCGGCCGCGGCGACCAGCTGCGCCTGGTGCGGCATCAGCTCCACGCCACCAGGCGCTCGCAACGACGACGGCGCGGGCAGAGCCATGCACGCCGAGGCTCCGCCGCTGGCGTCCTCGAACGACCTGAACAGCGGGTCGAGCAGCTCCCAGCTGGTCAGGCGGCGCGGAGCCGCCGTGCTCTGCCTGACGGACGCGAAGTGGGGGGCGAGGAAGGGGTTGGCGAGCTGCCGGGAGACGACCGATTGCGGCACGACCCGACGCTCGGTGCTGATGGAGGCGGCCGGGGCGGACGTGATCTCGTCGCGGGCCGGCTCGATACCGGCGCCCCTGCTCATGTCTCGCGCGAGCGAAGAGGCCGCGTCGGAGACGACGGCGTCCTCGGCGAGGAGCGCGAGTAGCGCGGCGTCCCGGACCGCGGCCTTCGCGAGGATCGTTGCGAGACCGTCGAGTCGCTTGAGCTGCTCGCGGCGCCGGCTGATGCTGCTGGTGTCGTCCGCCCGGACCCGGGCACGCTCCTCGCGCACCAGCAGTGCGACGGCCTGGAATTTTGTGCGCACTGACGGCCTCACCGGCCCGCGCTGCGCGGCCACCTCGACCTCACGCACGGCGCGGGCAAGCACCGGGATGATGCCGTCGTTGCCGCGGTCGCGAACAGGTGGCTGGTTTCGAGGGGCGGCACGGCGAGCGTCCGATTGACGCTGGCCACGTGGAGCCACTGACTCCTCCTTCCTAGTTCGCGGCCTGCTCGCCGCAACGGAACTATGTACTCACGCGCAGCCGAGCGGCCCGTGGGATGGACGTCGAACCGAACAGACCCGGGTGGCCAGTCCCGGACGGGAGTCGGTCGCCAGGACCTGCCAGAGATCGACGGCCGTCCGTGGTCTGACAGCCCGCCCAAAGCGGGGCGCTGCGAAGCCGTCGATGGTCGGATCATCATCCGCACAGCGAAGATCATCGCTACACCAGCCCATCGCAGGTGAGCGCTGAACCAATAGTAGCGCGGTCGACCTTCCCGGCTCCCGCGGTTTGCGGGCACACGGTGGCCTCGACAGGGCTCCTTGCTGCTTCGGCCATGGCCGAGATCTCCGCCTTCGGCACCCCGGCGGCCAGTCCCGCCTCGAGGATCAAGGCGGCGGACAGGGCCAGTTGCCGGGCGCCGGAGACGGCCAGGTCGCTGACGGTGCCGTTGACGGCCAGCTCACCGATGGAGCCCCCGGAAACCGGATCGGCCGTACGACGAAGGCATCCGTGGTCGGCGCCCGTGGTCGGCGCCCGTGGTCATCGCCAGACGCAACGTCGCGGCCGCGAAGAGGCCGGTGTCCGAGAGCGCCTCCATCGCAGGGTTGGAGCAGTGGCACGACCAGCCCCTCCGCGATCGCCGCCCACTTGGCGAGGTCGAAGATCTCAGTTTCCAGCGCATCCCGGGCGGCGGTGTCGAGGGTGACGGTGAGCCGGTGCGCGGCGGGGGTGGCGCCAGTCAGTTCGCAGTGCAGGACCCGCCGCAGCCACGGGTCCGCGGTGATCGCGGCGATGTCGGCGGTGGCCTTCGCGGGGGACCGGCGGGTCTTGCCGCGGGCCAGGGTCTGGGACAGGTCGGTGAGCTCGGCGATGGCTTTGGCCAGGGTCTGGGCGAACCCGGCCTGCTGGGCGGCGTGAAGGGTCGGTGAGTGGTCAGCACTACCTTGCGTTCGGCGCCGTAGAGGACTCGGAAGGTCTCCAACGATGGCGCACCGTCTGGTACATGACGGTGGTCTTGCCCACCCTGAGCGGGCCCAGGACCAGGTGGAATCGTCGGGGATCGTCGGCGGCCACCGCCGCCGAGAGCCTGCGAGCCAGTCAGCGCTCACGGGCGGCGGCATAGACACCCGGGACCCGCCGTGAGGGCTCTAGGCCTAGCAACATTTGCGCGCAGGTCCCGCCTTCCGGGAACGCTCCCGGCGTGGGTCAAGGTCAACGATGGGCTGGCTCGCGTCGACGAAACTGTCGTGCTGTTGGTCGGGGCCGCCTGACGTGACCTCGGCTACACCCGAGTGGGCCGGGACGACCCCGCATAGGGGACATGGGCCGCGAGAGTCGACTCGTCCGGTGCCTGCGAGCCCCTGCGCCGGGATGGTCCCCGAATCCTGGAGGCTGAAGTCACCGTCCTGATTTCCCGAGGGCGTACCGTGACCCTCCCGCGTTCCCGCTCCGGACGGACCCCTCAATGGGTGAAGGATGAAGCGGCCGGACGCTATGAGTCTCCCGCGCCATGGAGGGCGCCGCCGAGCACCTTCCACCCGTGCCCAGGTCGGGAGCCGCGCGCCCCGCATCGCGGCCGCAATGCCGTATCGACGATGGCGGGAGCCGCGGTGCTCATCGCCGGGGGCGCCTGGGCTTCCGCCGCTCACTCGTCGTTGCCGTCGAACATCGCGGGTCCCGGAACGACGGCCTTGACCCGGACAAGTGGCGCGGGCACACGGTATGCCCCGCCGCCCGGGCCCGAGGAAGCCGCGGCTGCCCTCGGCGTACCGGCCCCCTGGCGGATGCCTCAACCTCGTTCCGGTCTCAGGCGACCCAGCCAGGATCACCGTCAACCCCTGCCGCGTGGAGCCCCTGCCGCGCGATTCACTACGTCGTTCGGCCCCGACGACGCTCCGCCCGGTGGTGTGCGCCTGAGTTAGCGATACAGATCATGCGATGTCCCCGGCACGGCTGGCGGGTGGGGTGGAACGCTCGACGTCGACCGCCGCGCGCCGGGCCATGGTGGCGCGGCTGTCCGGCTACTCGCGTGGTGGTGGTGGTGGTGGTGGTGGTGGTGGTGGCGGTGGTGGCGGCGCGGGTCGGTTGTGTCCGGGTGGGTGGGGTTCGGGTCCGATGGTTCGTCCGTCGCGGTGTCGCATGCTGTAGCGCCCGTCGGGGTGGCGCACCGCGCTCCAGTGGCCTTCGTGGAGCATGGTGTGGTGTTTGGCGCAGGGCAGCATCCCGTTGTGCACCGTGGTCGGTCCGCCCCTGGTCCAGGGTTGGACGTGGTGAGCATCGGACCAGGTGACGGGTCGGTCGCACCACGGCATGGCGCAGCGGTCTCCGTCGCGGGCGATCATGGCCAGGCGTTGCGCGTAGGTGAAGTAGCGCCGGACCCGGGTCAGGGCGGCCACTTCGCCGGTGTCGTCGAGGT
>JBBRHF010000150.1:0-10678 GCA_038223055.1 Actinomycetes bacterium
CGCTCCCAGGCGCCGCTCGCCCCGCCGCACCGGCGCATAGACCCCCAGCCAAGCGAATCCCCGCCTCAGGCCGCGCCTCAGCCGGCCGCCCGCAATCGCTCCGAGCCCAAACTGCCAGGTCGCAGGCCATCCTCGCCACCACTCACCCGTCCCTCCAAGGGAGCCGCACCCGAATCGAATCCGGCGACCGGGATCGAGCGACGAAGTCGTCAGGTCAACCGGGCCGCGCACTGGCCCTTCACATCTTGACAAATCTGGCTCGGCTTTCCCATCTGGACGCAGCCAGGCCCGGGACACACCTAACTCAGCCGGTGCCGTCGCACCCCATAAGCAGCATGCAGTCCCGGTCGTCCACGACGACCGCACGCGGCGATGCGTGTGTCTAATCGGTGTGACGGGACCCGCACGAATTCGGCCGGGTGCCGAGTTAGAACGTCTAATGTACCGCGCCACGCAGGGTCTCATTGGCCACGACCTGGGTGCAAGAGGCTACAAGAACTGTCGGAGGTGCTCTCGCAGAGGCGGGTCGCACACGTAGACGTACGTACCCAAGACTCCTCGCGTAAGCAGGACGCCGTAGATGTTGCGCACAAATTGCAAGATGTCGTTGTCTGTGTAGGTGATGCCAAGAAGACGGTTGTTCGTGACGCCGCGCGCGTCGTGGTAGTTGCGTCGATCGAAGACCACGCGCCCCCTGGCGGCGTCGTAACGCAGGTCCTTTCCGATGATGACGCCCGCGTAGTTGAGGTCGTACCCTTGGATGGTGTGGATCGAGCCGACCTCGTTCACCGAGTTCGGCGTGTTGACCCAGTCGAGAGCCACGGAATTCCACTTCAACTCAAGTCCATCCAGTTCGATGTCGGCTGCCTCGCGGTTGGTCTTGCTTACCCACTTCCAGGCGTAACCAGCGAGCAGCCGTGCCAGCCCAACCTGGTCTTCCTTCTGCAGAATGGCGTCACGCATGTCCCCCAGATTGTCGTACATCCTGAGGTCGTAATCAGGGAACTCCTCGCGCGTCGTAACGCCGCCATCGAGGACGCCCCTGACATATCGGACGTAGTCCTGACCGGCTCGCACTCTCATCTGGGATGTCAGCCGATAGTGACGATGTGCGCTAATCGCGGTGTCGACCAAGCCTTCTACGAGCGACGTCGGCAGGTCGGCAGGGCGCACGGACTGCGCTCCGTCGACCAGATAAAGCTGGTTCTTGCTTTGGTAGTCGATCCAGTCGAGTTGAGTGATCGAGGGGTCGTCTTCGCCGAACAGCTTCACGTTGATATCCCTGTACTTCTTGTTCAGGGGTCCAGCAGCTTGGGCGGCGCGCTGATTGAGGCGGTGGGCTTCGTCGACGACGAGGAGGTCGAACTGCTCGTCGCTCGCGCCGACGTCGAACGGCGTCAATACCTGGTGTGGGTGCAACCCCGGGGTATGTCTGAACACCCGCTGGATCGACTTGCGCAGCGACTGTTGCGGCACGACGAGTCCCACCCTAAAGTCCGAGAGCAGCTCGGGGTACCCGGGCACGAAGAATTCCGAGAGAAGCGAGTCACCATCGACGGGTTCACTGAGGTCTGCGCTCTTGATGTCGCTCAGGAGCTTCATGAGATAGATCGCGACGACGGTCTTTCCCGTCCCCGGATCACCTTGGATCACGATCCGACTCGAGGCCTCAGCCGACAGGTCATCGAACAGGCCGGTGAGTATGTCATCGACCGCGATCGCCTGGTCCTGGGTCAGCGCCTTGAACGGTGAGAGCTTGAACAGGTCACTGTTCTCTATCTCTCTGATGGGCCTAGTGAAGAGGCCCTGCTCGAGGAGCTTCTCAAAGATCGCCCTGAAGGTCGCCCGGTATGCGTCGCGCCCGTAGTAATCCGCGTTGGTGATGCCCTCATTGCGGTTCAACACCTGGAACCGTCCGTCGCCGGCCAATAAACGAATCAGGTACGACTCGAGGTCCAGACATACAGACTTGTTGAAGGTTTCGTCTATCACAACCCGCGCGAACTGCAGATCCCGCTTGCCTTCTGTCTCGAGCTGCTGCCGCAGCCGAGCAACAGCGTTGCGCGACTCGCCGACGTACACGCAGCCGCTCCCGTCCAGTGCGTAGACGACGGGCCAGTTCGAGTAGTGCGGGTCGAGTCGAGCCAGACTTCCAACCAGAGTGGCGGCGAACCGAAACTGCTCGATCCTAAAAGTCGTCATACTTCGCGCTGCTGCCGCGGGATCGATTCGCTGGGTACTTTCCCCGGGTCACTTCGAGCTTGTCGAGGATGATCTGGTCCGGGTCCACCTGCAGGTGGGCGGCTAGCAGCCGGGCATAGGTCAAAACGTCGGCCAGCTCTCCCACGATGCGATCTCGTGGTGCATCGTCGCTCCATTGGAAGCACTCGAGGAGCTCACCAGCTTCGATGGCGATGCTCTTCGCAAGGTTCGACGGAGTATGGAACTGCGCCCAATCCCGCTCGGCGACGAACTCACTCAATGCCTCCTCTACCGAAGGGTTCACGGCCACTGCGCTCCCACCTCTCGTCAGCGTCCAGGACCTATGTATCAGGGTCCAACCGGCTAGCGCCGGAATCGCTCGCGCACTCACGGAACAGAAGGGCTGGAGCGCCCAGGATGTTCTGACCTGCATAGACGCGATTTACTGCCCTCCATCTTCCCAGTCGAACCCCATGATCTCCCTCACAGGGTCCGGATCCCGGCCTTCGAGTTGGGCGACCTCGAGACGCACACGGGGCAAATCCGCGGTCAGTCATGTACCGATGGAGGCGCTACGTCGCCGCTGCCTTGCTCGCCGTCATCACCGGATCGCTGCGTCGGCACACGGGGAGACGCGGGGCGGCGTCGCTCGTGCGCGTGCAGCCGACCACATCACCTGAGCCCGCCGACGTGCATTTCGGCAGGTCAGCGGCATGATCACGTCCGACCGTAATCGCCAGCATCCGCTGTCGGGGCGGGTGTGCGATGAGCGGCGAGGATGGCGCCACTCGGACCAGGCCGGCCGCGGGCGCCGAGCAGGAAGCCGGACCGGAGCGTCCGGTGGGTCCGGGTCCGCGAAGACCGCCGCACTGGCCGACCGGTTGCGGGATCGGGCCAGCCGTCGGGATGGGTCACAAGCAAGAGCCCAAGAAAGCCGCCTGAAGCCAACCCGGGGGTTTAATCGCAAGCTCAGACCACAGGGCCGAATGGTAGTCCGGTTCCCTGCGGAAACCGCCGGCCAGATCATGCTCGGTGAGCTGGAGAAACTCAACCCCAGCGGCTCTCGACGACCCTGCGACGCAGCTTTCCGAGCTCGTCGCGGACGCCGCGAACGCACCGTCCCGCGAGCCGATCGCTCACCCGGCGACCGTAATCCGGTAGCAACAGGGCGGTGGTCAGCCGGACGGCGCGTGCACCGTGGTGAGCTCGAACCACACGGTCTTGCCTGACTCCTCGCCGCTGGTGTCGCTGCCCCAGTCGCGGGCGATGGCCTTCACGATCCAGATGCCGCGCCCGGCGAGACCCGTTTCGGTGACCTCGCCCAGCACGGGGAGCTCGACCGCGCCGTCGTGGACGCCGACGCGCAGCAGACCATCGTGCGCCGCGATCTCCAGATGCACGGCGCCCGAGCCGTGTTCCACGGCGTTGGACATCAGTTCGGTGGCCAGCAGGCTGGCATCGTCGATGATCGGATCGGCGACGTCCCATCCCTGCAGCAACTTGGCCAGGAACGAGCGCGCAGCCGGAATCGAGTCGACTCGGTGGGGCACTTGCGCGTCAGCACCCAACGGCGGCGCGGTGGCCTCGCCGCTTCGATCGTCCATGTAGGGATCATCGCAGAAAACAGTTCGGGACGACGGACAAGCACCCGATCGCGATGGCATCACCCTGCGACGTCCGGCATCGCCGTGCGTAAAGGCCATAATGCTGTCATCGGCGAAGGCGCCGATGTGCTCCATGTGCGCGGAGTCGCCTATTCCGGTTGGCCGTACGCGAGGGTGGGAAGGGTGCTGACGGGCGGTCTAGATGCCTGCCGCCAACGAAGGAGAGCCCAAATGCAGACGGTGAACATGACGGTTCGCGTCGGCCAGGGAGGGCGCTTGCCGGAACCCGCCTCCAGCTGCCAGTCGGCGCTGCGCCTGTCTTGGTCCGAACGGGACCCACTGACGGTCGACCTGGCACTGACGGCCAGTCCGCCTCATCCGGCGCTGCCCAGCGGCGACTGGGCCATCCTGCGCGATTTCCTGCGCTATGGACTCGACGAACCGACCGGGGACGGCGCGGTCCGAGTCCGGCCGGGACCCGACCCGCAGGTTGTGGTCGTAGAACTGCCCGGCCGTGACGACACAGCGCTGCTGCTGGTGGCGTCCGCCCAGACACTGCGGGCGTTCATCGCGTGCACGCAGGCGATCGTGCCGTCGGGCGATGTGAGCGAGGCAGGTCTCGACGCATTGATCGACAGGCTGCTGGACGCCTAACCCGCTGCATTGGCATGAGCGTCACGTCATCACATTGACGAGGGCAGGTTGTCTTCCATCACCGGCCGACGGATGATCAAGCGATCTTAGCGCTAAGGCATGCGCCGGTGTAGGACAGCGGCGAACATTGCCGTCAATATGTGCAATATGTGCGGCAGCGGCGGCCACGCCCCTGCCGCACCTGCCGCTGACAAGACCCGGCGCAGGATGGCGGGCCGTCGCTGCGTCGAAGTTCGCGGCGGCGAGCCGCAACATTGGTGGGCGTCCAGGTGCGGTTGAGCCGGTCGATCGTGTCGGCTGCCTCTGCGTCGGTCAGTGGAGGGCGTGAGCGTAGATCCGCAGGGTAGTGAAGGCGTCGCGGTAGTAAGCCCAGCGCGGACCGCAGCACCCGCACCCGCGCGGAGACCGTCGGATCTCCGCAGCCGGCCCGGCGCCACGCCGCGACCTCCGCCCGCAGGACGGCGGGCGAGACGTCGACCGCCCGCCGCGAGCCGAGCGGGTCGTGCACGAGGATCCCGACCGTGGAGCGGTAGCCGGCCAACGTCGAGGGCCGCCACCCATGCTCGGCGACCAGCCACGTCACCAGCAGATCCTCCAGACTGATGCCGGGCCAGCTGCGCCGCTGGGACCGGACCAGGGCCGCCTGCGCGGTCCACCGCGCCCGGGCGTCCTCCGCGGCGGCCCGGTCGCCGTGCACGGTCAGCGACCGCACCGCCGACCGTCCGCTGACCAGGTCCGGTCCCAGCGCGACCCGGATCTCCCAAACCCCCGGCCAGCGCTGCCGCAGCGACCCTGCCCCACGCGTCCACGTCATGCTCGAGGCTACGAAAACACCGGGCGTGACGAACGGTCACCATCCTTGCCGGTGGTCTTGGGCGTGCCGGGAGGGTTGTCGGGAACGGTTGTTGGGATGCGATCTTGAGCCGTTACCGTCCCGCGAGCGAGAACCTGTTGTGCCGCAACGGGTTCCGTGTGCGCGCCCGAAGGGATTCGAACCCCCAACCTTCTGATCCGTAGTCAGATAATCCGACAGTCGCTGCTGTGGCGCTGACCTGCGGCGATGCGGTTCCACCGTAGCCTCCCACGTCACTTGGGGGCGTATAGGGGGCGCCGCCTCCATGGGAGACAAGCGTTACATTCGACCTTGCTGCCGAGTAGGACCCCTCGGGTCCAAGTCCCTACCTTGGGCGACGCTGAGCGCGATGCGCGGATCCACCGGACGACCCGCGGGGTAACGAAGTCATGCACTGCCGAGCGCGGTACGCCGCAGAACCGGCACTATCGACCCCGAGGCCGTCCAGATCGATGACGAGCGGCACCCATGCGCACGCTCATCGCGGTAGACCCGGGCAGTCAGCGCGTCCCGCTAGCCACTGCATGACTATGCAGAGTGCGTAGGTCGGAGGGCATCGCGAGCTTGGGCCGTCGGGGGATGGTCTGCGCGACGGTCAACGTCGAAGGCAGGCGTCCACGCCTGCAGCGTTGTCGGCCCACCACTGCTCAGCTCGTGGCATGCGGTCCTTGACGCCCTGCTCCCAGAACCGCAGGAAGACCGGGTCTGCCTGAGCGGCGGCGCGGGCGGTGAGGTGCAGGTTGCGGGCGCGCTGCAGCGCCGTTGGCACGAGCCGGGCCCGCTGCTTGGGGCTCAGGCCGTAGGCGTCAGCGAACGCGGCTACCAGAGCTGGTACGTCAGCCTCGACGAGCGCCGGATCCCGATCGGTAGGGTGCAGCAGCGGCGCCCACCAGTACCGCGCGTTGAGCGCATCGACCAGCCGAGTTGTCGGGCGTGCCAGGTCGAAGTCGATCAGGCCGACCGGCAGCCCGTGCTGGAAGACGACGTTGCCCGGGCAGTAGTCCATGTGCGAGACCAGCTCCGGCACCTGAACAGCGGTACCACCTCCGGCGCCGCCGACCCGGGCAGGGACCCCCACACCGCGTCCCTGGGCGGGCGCCACGACTCGGACGCGTCATTCAGTCGTCGAACCAGTAGGGCGAGCTCGACCAGCACCTCGATGGTGGTAGCCCAGCCGGGCACCGGCTCGCGGGGGACCTCACCGGGCACGAACGACAGCACCTCGCGGCCTCCCCGTCGTAGCCCATCGGCACCGGCGCGGCCGTGAAGCCCCGCTCGTGCAGGTGAGCCAGGAACGTTTGGACCGTCTCGGTGAACGGACGCCGCGGCCGGCGCACCGTGTCCCCGACTCGCACTATGCCCACCGTCACGCCGTCGCCGAGCAGCGCCACCCCGACGTCCTCGCCCGGAGTGCCCTCGCCCGGCTGGTCGATGTTCACCCCCACTCGGCCAGCATGACGTCTCGACACCGGATCGGCCCTGACGCAAGGTGCGCGTGACGACGACCAGGCAGTTCCAGGATTGCCGTGGCGGTACCGTTAGCGGCATGTCCAGGCTGGAGCGCATCACGTCCGACCCGGCGGTTTGCCATGGCCAGCCAACGGTACGAAGTCTGCGCTACCCGGTTGAGACCCTGCTGGAGCTCTTGTCGGCGGGCATGACGATCGAGGAGGTGCTCTCCGACTACCCCGACCTCGAGCGCGAAGACCTCCTCGCCGCGCTGGAGTTCGGCGCACTCGCCGCGGGTCGTCGCCGAGTCGTCCCGCTCCCGCTCGGCGCGGTGTGAAGTTCCTCGTTGACGCCCAGCTGCCCGCCCGGCTCGCGCGGTTCCTGGGCGATACCGGTCACGATGCGCTGCACACGACAGAGTTGCCGGACGGCAACCGCACAACCGACAGGCAGATCGCCGATCGAGCCGACGAGGACGGCCGGGTCGTGGTCACCAAGGATCGGGACTTCCGAGACGGCCATCTGCTGACGAGATCACCGCAGCGGCTACTAGTCGTCGCCACCGGCAACATCACCAACACTTCGCTGTTGTCGCTGTTCGAGACCCATCTCGACGCGATCGTTAGCGCGCTCGAAGAGACCGACTTCGCCGAACTCGGCTCGGACTCGTTGGTTGTGCACCGGCGCCGCGAAGACGGCCAAACTCGCTGACCGCTGACCTCTGACCTCTGACCTCTGACCTCTGACCTCTGACCTCTGGCCATGCGTCTGCGCCGCGACCTGGTCCCCAACACAGCAGCCACGGTCGGAGGAGCCGGACAGCACCCGCGCTCGGCGTCGTCCCGCTGCGACCCGTACGATGCACGCTCTCCGGCGCGTGTGGCGGCAGAACCGGTCGTTCGCACGCAAGCAAGCGCTGTTCTCTCGCAAGACTCGCCTGGGAAGTGCCCGGTGAACCCCCGCCATGCGGGACAGGTCGAAAA
Source organism: Actinomycetes bacterium (assembly GCA_038223055.1). Lineage (GTDB taxonomy): Bacteria > Actinomycetota > Actinomycetes > JACCUZ01 > JACCUZ01 > JBBRHF01. The sequence goes on from JBBRHF010000150.1 coordinate 7,746, forward strand.
GACGCCGCTCTGACCGCGCCATAGGCCCGACTGGATCATGCACCGCATACAGATGCGGTGAGCTACATCATCATCCACAAGCTGAACGATCGCCTATGGCGTGTGCGTGCACTCAGGCACCGGGGTGACACCGATGGCGGTCGTTGATCTTGACGGGAAGTGGCGAACATCGCCGTCACTACGCGTGGCGGGTCACTCAACTGCCGCTGTCGGGCGCACCCGACCGTGCCGCTATGAGCCAGCCGAGCCCCCGGCGTTCACGTGCCACGCCACCAATCCGTGTGTCACTTAGAGTCCGGGTTCACTCAAGACAGCATGAAGTTCACGGCCCGATCGAGTTCGGGGATGTCGTGCTCGACGGTGGCCTGCAGGATGGCGTGAGAGGTGTCGAAGTACCGGTGTGCCAGCAAATCTCGCATGCCGGTGATCTGGTCCCACGGGATGTCCGGTTCCCGGTCGAGGAGGTCGTCCGGTAGTGCCTTGACTGCTTCGCCGATCTCGATGGGTCGGACGCGCACAGCATCGAAAAGAGGCCGTCGGACAGATCACCGCGTGACGGGTGGGCACGGATCGCTGCGATGGCGGCGGAGATGTCATCCAGTCGCTGGAGGTCGCGTCGGCTCACAGCGGCACCTGCTCGGCCTCGACATCGCGGCGCACGGTGGGCTTGAGATCGCCCGCCGGGATGAGGTCCACCTTCGTCCCCAGGATCTGCTCCAATTCCTTACGGAGTCGGCCCAGCGCGAACAACCCGACGCCCTCGGGAAGGTCCACCAGCAGGTCGACGTCACTGTCGGATTGGTCCTCGCCGCGGGCGACGCTTCCGAAGATCCTCAGGTTGGACGCGCCGTGCCGGGCAGCCGCCGCAACGAGTTCGTTGCGATGCGTCCGCACGCGCCGTCCGAGGGGTCCGCTGAGCCTGCCGAGGCCCCTCGGCACCCGGACCTTGATGTCAAGGTGGCCGCCGCTGGCACGCACGAGTTTTGACAATGTCGGCAAGGACGGTTCACGGCTGCTCGTCTCATAGGCACTGACCACGCTCTGGGTGATGCCGGCTCGGCGGGCCAGCTCCGCCTGCGACAGCCCGGCACGTCGGCGCGCTTCCCGCAACAGCGAGGCGGCAGAGACGCTGTCGGCCATGAGTCGACTATAGCGGATCGTCAATGCTTCGCATCTGACGCCAGAGCGACGGCATGGTTACAAGAGCTTGGGGGCGGATAGGGGGCGAACAGCCTGCAGAAACGCCTACCGCAGGTTCACCTGATGACGCACAGTGAACGACCAGGAACGTCTCAAGCATCCACTCAGGGCGGTTCCCGCACCGCAGGCCGGCAATCCATGTCTATGTCGGCGCTCCCACTGTGACGCCGAGTGATCGAGCATCTTGCCTGGGTATGGACGCTCGCTACCGCGACGATAAGGCGCTGACCTGCAACGATGCGCGCGCCCGAAGGGATTCGAACCCCCAACCTTCTGATCCGTAGGTTCCGGCAGCGTCCGACTGGGCCAGTCCGCGGGCGACTCGACGGCCATGCGATGGTCGCATTGCCGCAGGTCAGGAGCACAAGGGACGGGTCTGGTCGCCTCTCTACGGGTGTTGTCGGATTGTTATCGAAGCGGTCGCCTCGATGCCTTCGAGGCCCATTGATGGGCCCACGCCGCAGGCGGGTCCGCGCCACGCACCGGGCAGGTGCCCGTCGCGTCTCGCAACTGCGCGCACGCCGATGTGCTGCTGGCCGACGCGCTCGCCGCGCTCTCGGTCGACGACCTGTCGTCGATGCGGGCACCGATGCTGCTCCCCTGACGCCCACCCTGCTGTGCGCAGTATGCGTCACAAGCGGCCTGTGCGGACAGGCATCGACGGCGCCCTTCGACCTGTTCGGCATCGGGTTCCCAAGTGGTCGTCGAGCGTGCTCTGCGTCCCATTCTTGGCCCCACTGGGATACCCCCGATCGGCGGTGGGGTCGTGGGGATGCAGGTTGCTGGACCATTGGGCGAGCGCGAATCGGCGGCGCCACGGAACCTGTGGCGCGGCAGCCTTCATCACCCGACCCAGGTCCGCCCCGGCCAGAAACCTCCACAACGTGGACACCGAGGGAAACGCGTTGGTACCGCGAAGCGCCGCGGTGGCCGGGTCGGCCAACAGCACCCGGTCGGACAGGAAGTCCCCGCCCGCGAGCAGGGTCTCGGTCAGCGCCCGGTAGCACTGTCCGCCGGTGTAGCCACCGGGCCCGATCGGGCGCAGCCCACGCCGGTCGGCCTCAGCGACCACATTGAGTCGATCCAACATCGGACCCCACAGCGCGACCCCCGCGACCGGGGTCAAGTCCTCCTCGGAGCCGCTCACAGCCGGGGCCGGAACCGACCGGGCTGGGCGCGCCAGCACCTGGTCCTCGACATCGAACAACAGGGCGGTATCGTTCACCACGCGGGTGCCCTTCTGTGCAGGGAATCGGGATCTCAGAAATCACGATTTTCCCTTGCACGAAGGGCACTTCCGGGTCACGCCACGGCAATCACACCAACCCGGCTGAAATATCTGGGTCAGAACGTCCAGCCGGTGCCGACGTCACTGCCCTGCCAGGAGGTCGCTGTCGCCTCGCAGACCAGGTACCTGGTGGAAGCGTTGTTCATCGCCGCGCGGTCGGCTGTTGAGACGGTGTAGGTCGCGCCGGTCCCCGTCAGCAGCTGCGCGGCGGCGGAGATCGTTGTGCCCGGGTAGGTCGACTGCAGCGCCCACCGGTAACTCAAGGTGGTTGACGGCCCTCCGTAGGAGATCGCGGCGCAGATAGCGACGGTTCCGACGGCGACCGGGTACGGGGTGAGCGCGACCGAGATGTTCGGCGACCTCAGGTCTGGCATGTACTTGCTGTTGTCGTCCGCGACGCTTCCCATCGCGGTGGACCTGGTCGCGGTGCAGGTTAGGCTCCGAC
>JBBRHF010000151.1:0-10652 GCA_038223055.1 Actinomycetes bacterium
ACCTCGTGGCGCTCGGCGCGCAGCGAACGCACCAGGTGGCCGCCGAGCAGGCCCGAGGCGCCGGTCAGTGCGACTCTCACAGACCGAGATCGCCTTCGAACTTGCCGCCCTCAAGGCGTTCCTTGAGGCTGACCAGGAACCGTGCGGCATCGGCACCGTCGACGATCCGGTGGTCATAGGACAACGCCAGCATGCACATGTGGCGGATCGCGATCGTCTCGCCGAGCTCGGGGTCGTCGATCACGACCGGGCGCTTGATGACGGCGCCGGTGCCCAGGATGGCCACCTGAGGCTGGTTGATGATCGGGGTGTCGAACAGGGCGCCCCTGCTGCCGGTGTTGGTGAGGGTGAAGGTGCCCCCACCCAGCTCGTCTGGGGTGACCTTGTTGTTGCGGGTGCGCGCGGCGAGGTCGGCGATCTTGCGGGCCATTCCCGCGATGTTGAGGTCACCAGCGTCCTTGATCACGGGCACCAGCAGGCCGCGTTCGGTGTCCACCGCGACGCCGAGGTGCTCGACGTCGAAGTAGGTGATCTCGCCCTTGTCGGTGTCGATCGCGGAGTTGAGCCGGGGGTGGGCTTTGAGGGCCTCGACCGCTGCCTTGGCCATGAATGGCAGGTAGGAGAGCTTGACCCCCTCGCGAGCCGCGAAATCGTCCTTCGCGCGATTGCGCAGGCGGGCAATCTTGGTCAGGTCAACCTCGATCACGGTGGTCAGCTGCGCCGACACCTGCAACGACTCGACCATGCGTTGCGCGATGACCTTGCGCAGTCTCGACATCTTCTCGGTCGTGCCGCGCAGCGGAGACACCGCTGGCCGTGCGGCTTGCTCTGCCGCCGCCGGGCCGGCCGGCGCGCTCGGAGCCGCCGCCGGCTCGGACGCTGCGGCCTTGCGCGCTGCGGCGGCATCGAGGACGTCCTGCTTGCGGATGCGGCCACCAACCCCCGTGCCGGTCAGCGTCGCGAGGTCGACCTGATGTTCGGTGGCCAGCTTGCGGACGAGTGGGGTCACGTAGGCGCCACCTTCCGTCCCCCCTGCACTCCCGGTCGCGGCGGCTGCGGCGGGCTCGGCGGGTGCCGGCGGTTCGGGCGCCGGTGGTGCGGCCTGTTGCGGTGCCGGTGCCGGCTCCTGGGCCGCGGGTGCCGGCTGCTGGGCCGCGGGTGCCGGCTGCTGGGCCGCGGGTGGTGCCGGCTTGCTCGGTGCGCTCGGCTGACTCGGCGCAGGGGCCTCCTTCGCTGCCTCGTCACCCTGACCCTCGTCGGTGCCGCCGGAGTCGCCGCCGATCACCGCGAGCTCGGTGCCCACGGGCACCGTCTCGTCTTCGGCCACGACGATCTTGCTGAGTACGCCGGCGACCGGCGAGGGGATCTCGGTGTCGACCTTGTCGGTGGAGACCTCGAGCAGCGGCTCGTCCTCCGCGACATCGTCGCCGACCTGCTTGAGCCAGCGGGTGACGGTGCCCTCGGTCACGCTCTCGCCCAGGGCGGGCATGGTCACCGGCGTACCTCCGCCCGAGCCGCCGCCTGCGGCCGGGGCCTCTTCGTCGGCTGCCGGTGCGGACTGCTGGGGCTGCTCGCTCGGCTGATCGACGCCGGCGGGTGCGCCCGAGTCGGCGGGTGCGCCCGAGTCCTGGGTGCCCGAGTCCTGGGTGCCCGAGTCCGCCTGACCGGAGTCGTCTCCCGACGAGGTCGCCCCGTCGCCGATGACGGCGAGCTCGGTGCCGACGGCGACCGTCTCGTCCTCGCCGACCACGATCTTCTGAAGCACGCCCCCCGCCGGTGACGGGATCTCGGTGTCCACCTTGTCGGTCGAGACTTCAAGCAGCGGCTCGTCCGCCGCGACCTCGTCACCTTCCTGCTTGAGCCAGCGGGTGACGGTGCCCTCGGTGACGCTCTCCCCGAGGGCCGGCATGGTTACCGAGGTCGACATGGTCGCGATCTCCTTCTTGTCGGCAGCGCGCTGGGTGCGGATAGCCGTGCGGTCATTGGTGCGGGTGCGGCGGCGGTCGCGCCTAGCCGTGAGCGTGCAGAGGCTTGCCGGCCAGGGCGAGATGTGCCTCGCCGAGCGCCTCGGTCTGCGTGGGGTGCGCGTGGATCAGTGCTGCGACCTCGTCGGGGAAGGCCTCCCAGTTGAAGATCAGCTGGGCCTCGCCGACCTGCTCGCCCACCCGGCTGCCCACCATGTGGATGCCGACGACGGGGCCGTCCTTCTGGCGTACGAGCTTGACGAACCCGGCGGTCTTGAGGATCTGGCTCTTGCCGTTGCCGGCGAGGTCGTAGGTCAGCGACTCGACGCTCTCCGCGCCGTACTTCTCCTTGGCCTGGGCCTCGGTCAGCCCCATCGAGGCGACCTCCGGCTCGGAGTAGGTGACCCGCGGCACGCCGTCATAGTCGATGGGCGCCGGGTTGAGCCCGGCCAGCCGCTCGGCCACGAGGATGCCCTCGCCGAAGCCGACGTGCGCCAGCTGCAGGGTGGGGATGAGGTCGCCCACCGCCGAGATCGTCGCCACGTTGGTCTGGCACTGGGCGTCGACCTTGACGAAACCACGGTCCATCTCGACCCCGGCCTCCTCGTAGCCCAGATCCTGCGACACCGGTCCCCGCCCGACCGCGACGAGCAGCAGTTCGGCGTCGAACGACTTGCCGTTCTCCAACGAGACCCGCACACCCTTGTCCGTCTTCTCGACGCCGGAGAAGCGCGATCCCAGCTGGAAGGCGATGCCACGCTTGCGGAACGCGCGTTCGAGCATTTTGGACGCCTGCTCGTCCTCGAGCGGCACGAGGTGGGGCAGCGCCTCCACGATCGTCACGTCGACACCGAAGGACTTCCACACGCTGGCGAACTCGCAGCCGATGACACCGCCGCCGAGCACGATGACCGAGGCGGGGACCGCTTCGAGGCGCAGGGCGTGGTCGCTGGAGAGGATTCGCTCGCCGTCGATGTCCAGGCCGGGCAGGCTCTTGGGCACCGAGCCGGTGGCCAACACGACGTGGCGGCCTTCGTAGCGCTGGCCGTCGACCTCGACCGCGGTGGGGCTGACCAGGCGGCCCGCTCCCTCAACGAAGGTGATCTTGCGGCTCTTGACCAGTCCCTGCAGACCCTTGTAGAGCCGGGCGACGACGCCGTCCTTGTAGGCGTTGACTCCGGGCAAATCGATGCCCTCGAACGTCGTGCGGACGCCGAACTGTTCGCTCTCGCGGGACTGATCGGCGATCTCCGCCGCGTGCAGCAGCGCCTTGGTCGGGATGCAGCCCTGGTGCAGGCAGGTGCCGCCGAGCTTGCCCTTCTCGATGAGCACGACGCTCTGCCCGAGCTGGGCGGCGCGCAGCGCGCAGGCGTAGCCGCCGCTTCCGCCTCCGAGGATGACGACGTCGTACACGGTGCCGGCGCTCTCGGCCACGGCTCGCTCCTTCTGTGCTTGGGTCGCGTGGAATTTCACCTGGTGGTGTTCGCCCGCGCGTCATCCTGTCACCGTGGCGGCGGTCCCTGGCAATCGGGGGACTGGCGCTGACGCGGAACCACCGACCTGTCCCCCACCGTTGGTGGGGGAAACCGGCCTTTGGCGGTTCGGGACGAATCGGAGGCACGTGGTGCGGCTGTTCGGCAGGAAAGAGCAGCGACGTGGGCAGCTCCGACAGGCCGACTCCGCTGACGTCAAGCATCTGGAGCAGTTCGCCCGGGGACGCAAGGGCGTCGAGGCGTACGTCGAGCCCCCGACGGCCGTCTCCAGCACGACGGTGGTCTTCGTCGCCGGCACGGGGGAGTGGACCCGGCGGCGGGTGCGCGATGCGCGGGCGGCGCACGAGTTGGCCAACCGGCTGGGCATCCCGTCCTATGACGCCGGGGTGATGGGCTACCCGCAGCGCATGCGTGACTGGAACGCTCGGAAGTCCGGGGCGCGGGAGACCCCCGCCGGGGGCGACGCGTCGACCACCTGAACGCGGTGTCCGGCGTCGAGGTCGTGCGGGAGGTCTGGCAGCGGGCAGTGCACAGCCAGCCCGCGCCGGGTGGCGGTGTGGTGATCGGGGCCGCCCTGGTCGCGGCGGTGCTTGTGCTCTCACCGGTGGCCTGGCCACGCACCCGCCACGTCGTCACGCTAGCCCACGAGGGGGCGCATGGCCTGGCAGCCGTGCTGACCGGTCGCCGCCTGGCGGGCATCCGGCTGCACGCGGACACCTCGGGCCTGACCGTGTCGGTCGGCCGACGCCGCGGGCTCGGCATGGTCATGATGTTGGCGTCGGGCTACCTCGGGCCGGCGTTGTTCGGGTTGGGAGCCGCGTTCCTGCTCGGCGCGGGCCATGCGGTCGGGGTGCTCTGGCTGACGCTGGCCCTGCTGGTGCTGCTGCTCGCGCAGATCAGGAACTGGTTCGGGCTGTGGTCGGTGCTGGTCGTGGGCGCCGCGGTGGCGGCCGCTTCCTGGTGGTTGCCCCAGCGCGGGCAATCCGGTCTGGCCTACCTGGTCACGTGGTTCCTACTGATGGCTGCGCCACGGCCCGTCGTCGAGTTGGCGCGGCAGCGTCGCCGGGGACGCGGCCGGCGCGCCGGGGACTCCGACGCCGACCAGCTTGCCCGGCTGACTGGATTGCCGGGCGGCGCGTGGGTCGCCTTGTTCTTCGCCGGGACCGTCGGTGCGCTGGTGGTGGGTGGCCGCTGGCTGGTGACCGGCTGAGGTCAGAGGCTGCCGGCGGCCATGTCCTCGGCCAGCTGGACGAGCGTGCGCACCCCGGCGCCGGTGCCGCCCTTGGGGGTGTAGCCGTGCGCCGCGGACTCGTTGAAGGCCGGGCCGGCGATGTCGAGGTGCGCCCACGAGATGCCTTCCCCGACGAAGTCCTGAAGGAACAGTCCGGCCACGAGCATGCCGCCGTACTTGTCGCCGATGTTGGCGATGTCGGCGACCTCGGAGTCCATCGACTTGCGCAGCTCGGGGGGTAGCGGCATCGGCCACATGGCCTCGCCCGCTCGGCGGGACGAGGCGAAGATTCCCTCGCGGGTGCCGTCCCGGTTGGACATGATCGCGGCGGTGCGGGCACCGAGGGCTACGAGCTGGGCGCCGGTGAGGGTGGCGATGTCCACGATCAGGTCGGGCTTGTCCTCGCTGGCGCGCGCGATGCCGTCGGCCAGCACCAGGCGACCCTCGGCGTCGGTGTTGAGGACCTCGACGGTCCTTCCGCCGTACATCGTCAGCACGTCGGAGGGGCGCTGGGCGGTGCCCGACGGCATGTTCTCGGCCATCGGCGCCCAGCCCGTGACATGGACGTCGGGCTTCAGGCGCGCGATCGCGGTCATCGCGGCGATGACCGCGGCGGCCCCGCCCATGTCGGCCTTCATCCACTCCATCGACTTGGACGGTTTGAGCGAGAGGCCACCCGAGTCGAACGTGATTCCCTTGCCGACCAGCGCCAGGTGCTGGGCGCTTCGCGATGCCCGGTAGGTCAGCTTGACCAGCCGCGGGGGCCGCGACGAGCCCTGGCCGACACCGAGGATGCCGCCGTAGCCGGACGCGGCGAGCGCCAACTCGTCGAGCACCTCGACGGTGAGGCCGGCGGCCTTGGCGGCGGCGACGGCGGCGCTCGCGAACGCGGCCGGCGGCAGGTCCGAGGGTGGCGCGTTGACCCAGTCGCGGGCGAGGTTCACCGCGGCCGCGACGATCTCGGCGCGAGCGAGCGCGGCCTTGACGCCGCGGTCGCGTCCGGTGTCGGTCAGCACCGTGATGTCGGTGACGGGAGGCTTGTGGTCCTTCATCGACGCGACCCGATAGGCGTGGTAGGCGTAGGCCCCGAGCAGGGCGCCCTCGGCGAGCGCGCCGGCAGTGGCTGCGTCGGTGACTGGCAGCACGAGGCCCACCGTCGCGGTTCCCGCCAGCGAGCGGATCGCCACCCCGGCCGCGCGGCGCAGCACCTCGGGCTCGAACGAGCCACCCTTTCCGTCGGCCGCGCTGGGCGCCTGGCCCAGTCCCACCGTGACCAGCAGCGGTGCGCTCACGGCGCCCTGCGAGGCGATCCTGGTCAGCTCACCGGCTGCGCCGGTGCCGCCCAGGGTCGCGACCGTGGCCGCCAGCCGTCCCTTGAACGCCTTGTCGAGATCGTCGGCACCCGGCGCCAGCGCCACCCCGTCGGCCATCTTGACGACCCCCACCACGAGGGCGTCGACCTTGAGGCTCGAGGGCTTGCCGGTGCGCAGGTTCAACGTGGTCACAGGTGTTCCGTTTCGTGGGGGTCGCGGCTGGTTCGATCGCCGATGCTAGCGTCCAATCCATGACAGAGCTGCGCCGATCCCCGCTGCACGCGCGCCATCTGGCCCTGGGCGCGAAGATGGCCGACTTCGGCGGCTGGTCGATGCCGATCGAGTATCCCGCCGGTGGCGTGGTCAAGGAGCACACCGCCGTACGGGAGGCGGTCGGGTTGTTCGACGTCAGCCACCTGGGCAAGGCGTCGGTGCGCGGCCCGGGTGCGGCCGCCTTCGTCAACGCCACCCTCACCAACGACCTGTCGCGGATCGTGCCGGGGCAGGCTCAGTACACGCTGTGCTGCGATGACGCGACCGGCGGCGTGGTGGACGACCTCATCGCCTACCTGAAGTCCGATGACGATGTCTTCCTGATCCCCAACGCCGCCAACACGGCCGAGGTCGTCCGCCGGCTCGCCGCGGCCGCGCCGGAGGGCGTCGAGGTGACCGACCTGCACGAGGGCTTTGGGGTGATCGCGGTGCAGGGCACCCGCAGCGACGAGGTGCTCGAGGTGCTCGGCCTGCCGACCGGTCACGGCTATATGTCCTTCCTCGAGGCGCAGTGGGGGGCCGGTCCGGTCATCGTGTGCCGCACCGGCTACACGGGGGAGCGGGGCTACGAGCTGCTGCCCGAATGGGACGCCGCCCCCGACCTGTGGGACGCCTTGCTCGAGGCGGGTGCACCCCACGGCATCCGGCCCTGCGGCCTCGGTGCCCGCGACACCCTGCGCACCGAGATGGGCTACCCGCTGCACGGCCAGGACCTGTCCCTCGACATCACGCCCGTCCAGGCCCGCTGCGGGTGGGCCGTCGGCTGGACCAAGCCCACGTTCTGGGGTCGGGAGCCGCTGCTCGCCGAGCGGGCGGCCAAGACCGGCACCCTGTCGTGGGGTCTGGAATCGCTGGGCCGGGCCATCCCGCGGGCGCACATGACGGTGTCGATGGACGGCAACCGCGTCGGCGAGGTGACCAGCGGCACGTTCTCCCCGACCCGGCGGCAGGGCATCGCGCTGGCCCTGCTCGAGCGCTCGGTGACCGAGGGGCTCGAGGTGCAGGTCGACGTCCGTGGCAAGCCGGCGCCGTTCCGGGTCGTGAAGCCCCCGTTCGTGGCGCCGTCGACCAAGGAGGGCTCGACCGAGCCGTCCTGACCGTCAGCCGTCCTGACCGTCAGCCGTCCTGACCGTCAGCAGGCTTGACCGTCAGGTCGGCGGGCTGACCCCGGCCTCGTCGTAGGTCGCGGTCTCGTCGAGCAGCACGGCTGCGGCCTGCAGCAGCGGCACGGCGACCAGCCCGCCGGTGCCCGCACCGAGGCGCAGTTCCATCGGCAGCACCGGCGCCAGCGACAGGCGGTCCAGCGACAGCGCGTACGCGGGCTCTGGGGAGCCGTGGCCGGCCAGCCACCAGTCGACGGCACGGAACGCGATCCGCTGGGCGGCGAGTGCGGCGGCTGCGGACACGACCCCGTCGAGCACCACCGGCGTACGTCGAGCGGCGGACTGCAGCAGGAACCCCGCCATCGCGGCCAGGTCGGCCCCACCCACGGCGGCGAGCAGCCCCAAGTCGTCGCGCAGCAGCGGCCGGCCGCGGCGCATCGCGTCGCGCACGGCGGCGCACTTGCGCATCCAACCTGCGTCGTCGATGCCCGACCCGCGCCCCGTGACCATCGACGCGTCGCTCTGGGTGAGCAGCCCGATCAGGGCCGCCGCGGGGGTTGAGCTCGCGACGCCCAGGGTGGCGGCGACGAGGAGGTCGGCGCCGCCGTCGGCCTCCTCGTCGGCAACGGCGACGCCAGCCGCGAACGCCTGTTCGGCCTGCGCCGTCGTCAGCGCGTCCTCGACGTCGATGCTCCCGCTGCTGCGCCGGACCTTGTGCGAGGCGATGTGCGTGGGTAGCCCGTCGAGGTCGTCGTCGACGGACATGTCCACAACCCGCAGCCCGGCGCCGGTCTGGCGGACCAGGGCGTTGGTCGCCGCCCGGCCGGCGAGCAGCAGGTGCAGTAGCTGGGCAGTGGCCTCGGGCGGATAGGCAGACACCCCCGCCTGCGCGATGCCGTGGTCGGCGGCGAACACCACGACCCGCACCCGCTCCAGCGGCCGGGTGGGGCACCCGCCCTGGGCGCCGGCGAGCCAGACGGCGAGATCCTCCAGGGCGCCGAGCGAGCCGGTGGGCAGGGCGAGCTCGTCGAGGCGCGCCCGGGCGGCGGTGCGCGCCGCTTCGTCCGGTCGCTCGATCCGTGTTCCGAACAACTCGAGATCGACGGTCACCGGGGCATCGTCCACGGCGGGGGCGTGAACGGCAACATCGGCCTCCGAGGCATCCGTCCGGGATGCACGGGCACAGCAGACTTCCTCACCGGACCGGCTCGGTCGGCGCGTCGATCTCCTCGTGCCCCAGGAACTCCGGGCGCGCGTCGAACACGGCGCGCTGACTGGTCCGCCGCAGCGCCCGCAGCACCGGGCGGGCGCTGATCGCGACGAGCACCGTGTTGGTCACGGCGCGGGGGATGTCGAAGCCGAGCGAGGTGGCGAGGGTGAACCCGGCGAACCGCCGCAGGTTGTCCGCGATCGGGTCGCCGGCGACGTAGGACAGGCCGTTGTCCAGCCCGGTGACGAACGGCCAGGTCCACAGGTTCATCAGCACGCCATAGGCCAGCCCGGCCATCGCGCCGTACGCCGAGAGCAGCGCGACCTCGCGCCACCCTCGGGCCCTCGGCAAGACCCCGGCACCGAGCCCTACCCACCCGGCGGCGAGCATCTGGAACGGCAGCCACGGTCCCACCCCGGCCGTCAGCAGCGCGCTGGCGAACAGCGTGACCGATCCCAACACGAAACCGAACCCGGGTCCGAGAACGCGACCCGCCAGCACCAGCAGGAAGAACACGGTCTCGAAGCCCGCGGCCCCGCCGCCGAGTGGCCGCAGTGCTGCGCCTACGGCGGCGAGGACGCCGAGCAGAGCGATCGCTTTGGCGTCCATGCCGCCCTCGGAGATCTCGGCGAGGACCACGGCCAGCAGCAGCGGCAGCAGCAGCACGAACAGCCACGGTGCGTCGCTCCGCCCGGCGAGGGCGGCACCGGGTTGCACCAGCAGCGGCCAGGTGAACGCGAGCAGGCCGACCGCGCTCACCAGGGTCAACGCCAGCAAGCCGCGCGGACCCAGGTGCACGGCACGCGCCGAGCCGGAATGGTGCACGGCTCGCGCCGAGCCGGAATGGTGCATGGCTCGCGCCGAGGCGGAAGGAACGTTCATCCCGCAGCCCGCAGCGCGGCCGCGACCTCGTCGACAGTCAGCCAGGCCGAGGGCGCGAGGATCTTGGCGACCTGGGGCGCGAAGGCGGGGGAGGAGACGACGACCTCGCGGGTGGGCCCGTCGCTGACGATCTCGCCCTCGGCCAGCACCACGGTGCGGTGGGCCACCGTCGCCGCGAGCTCGACGTCGTGAGTGGCGAGGACGACCGCATGCCCTGCGGCCGACAGGCTGCGCAACGTCCGCACGAGCTGGGCCTTGCCCGGGTAGTCCAATCCCCGGGTCGGCTCGTCCAGCAGCACCAGCGGCGGCTCGCCTGCCAGCACGACGGCGACGGCGAGCGCCAGTCGCTGCCCCTCCGACAGGTCCCTCGGGTGGGTCTCGCCCCGCACGCCCGGGACCAGCGCGGCGAAGATGCCGGCCGCGGTGCCTGAGCGGGCACCAGCGTCGTGGTCGGCCTGCGCGCACTCGTGCTCGACCGTGTCCGCGTAGAGCAGGTCGCCGGCCTCCTGCGGCACCAGTCCGACGTGGCGCACCAGGTCGCGAGGCGCGAGGCGGTGCGGGTCGTGTCCGTCCACCCTGACCCGTCCCGCAGCGGCGGCGTGCATCCCGGCCAGGGCCGCCAGCAGGGTCGACTTGCCGGCGCCGTTGCGCCCCATCACGGCCACGATCTCCCCGGCCCGCAACGTCAGGTCCAGGTCGTGCACGGCGACGACCTGACCGTGGCGGACCGTGAGGTTCTCGACCCTCGCCACGATGCGCTCGGTGACCTTCTCCGGGCCCGGGCCGCCGCCCGCCTCACGGCCTGTGTCGCGGTGCGGAGCGAGGACCAGGCGCTCCCGCAGCGACCCGGCCCGGCGGCGCGCGTCGCGCACCGACAGCGGCAGCGGCGTCCACCCGGCCAGCCGGCCCAGCTCGACGACGGGCGGCGCGACCGGCGCGTCGGCCAGCACCTCGGCCGGCTCGCCCACCACCAGGCAGGCCCCGCCGCCGGGGACGAGGACCACTCGGTCGGCGTACTGCACGACCCGCTCGAGGCGGTGCTCGGCCAGCACCACGGTCAGGCCGAGGTCGTGCACCAGCCGTTGCAGCAGCGCGAGCACCTCCTCGGCGGCCGGGGGATCCAGGGCGGAGGTCGGTTCGTCCAGGACGAGCACCGCGGGGTGGGTGGTGAGCACCGAGCCGA
>JBBRHF010000152.1:0-10628 GCA_038223055.1 Actinomycetes bacterium
ACCAGGCCGTGCGCGCCGAGCTGGGCCAACCAGGTCGCATCCGAGACATCGCTCTTGCGGCCCGGGAGGTTCTTCACATGCCGGGCGTTGACCAACATCACCTCGACGCCGGGCAGGTCCTCGAGCAGGTAGTAGAAGGGCTTCCAGTAGTCGCCGGTGGCTTCCATCACCACACAGGTCACCTGCTCGCCGATCAGGTGTTCTCGCAACGCGAGGACCTGGTTGGTCATCGAAGACCAGGTCGTCACCGTCTCCACCGTCTTGCGGCGCCCTGCCCCGGAGACCCGGACACAGACCTTGGCGTCCTTCTTGGAGACGTCGAGCCCAGCGCAGCGGTCGTGGACAACTTCCATGGCTACTTCCTCCTCACACGACGGACCATCACCGATGTCCGCCGTGGGGAGGGCAGGGAGAAGAGAAAGTCTGACACTCGTGCTCAAAGGCAACAATCCACGGTTCCCGTGGAGCCCTCCACCACCATGCTGACCTACAGACTCACAGGCACTACAGAGGATTCGGGGTCGACCACGACGAACCCCACCAGTCTGGCCCCAACACCAGACGACGGCCAGCACGACGCCGCCGAATCTTCGCGCACCATGGTGCGCCAAGGAACGACGGCGCCGCTTTGCTGACCTGCGGTTTCGTGGTCGGGCTGACAGGATTTGAACCTGCGACCCCTTGACCCCCAGTCAAGTGCGCTACCAAGCTGCGCTACAGCCCGCCGCCCCGAAGGATCACCCCGAAGCCCATTCACCCTACCCCAGACCCGACCCCACGCCGGGCCGGCGACCTCCGCCGTACGGCGAGTGCTACGACCGCTTCTCGCGCATCTTCACGCTGAGCTCGATGGGGCTGCCGGCGAAACCGAACTCCTCGCGGATGCGACGCTCGACGAACCGACGGTAGCCCGCCTCGAGGAAGCCGGTGGTGAACAGCACGAACCGCGGCGGGCGGGTGTCGGCCTGGGTAGCGAACAGGATGCGCGGCTGCTTGTCGCCCCGGACCGGGTGCGGGTGAGCCGAGACGAGCTCCCCGAGGAACGCGTTGAGCCGCCCGGTGGGCACCCGACTGTCCCAGCTGCCGAGCGCGGTCTCCAGGGCCGGGACGAGGCGATCCATATGGCGACCGGTGAGCGCGGAGATGTTGACCCGCGGCGCCCACGGCACCTGCACCAGGTCGCGCTCGATCTCGCGTTCGAGATAATAGCGTCGCTCGTCGTCGAGCAGGTCCCACTTGTTGTAGGCGATCACGAGTGCTCGCCCGGACTCGACGACCATCGAGATGATGCGGGTGTCCTGCTCGCTCAACGTCTCGCTCGCGTCGACCAGGACGACGGCAACCTCGGCCCGGTCCAACGCCGACTGCGTGCGCAGCGTCGCGTAGTAGTCGGTGCCGCTGGACTGGTGCGCCCGGCGCCGGATGCCCGCGGTGTCGACGAACTTCCACATCGACCCGCCGAGCTCGACCATCTCGTCCACCGGGTCGCGGGTCGTGCCGGCCACCGAGTCGACCACGACCCGGTCCGAACCCGCGAGCTGGTTGAGCAGGCTGGACTTGCCGACGTTGGGCTTGCCCAGCAGCGCGACCCGACGGGGGCCGTCCTCCTCGTGCTCCCGCTCGGCCGGCGCGTCGGGCAGGGCGGCCAGCACGGCGTCGAGCAGGTCTCCGCTGCCGCGCCCGTGCAGCGCCGACACGGCGTAGGGCTCGCCCAGCCCGAGCGACCACAGCGCAGCCGCGTCGGACTCGCCCTTGTCACCGTCGACCTTGTTGGCCACGAGGACGACCGGCTTCCCGGCCCGGCGCAGCACCTTGACCACCGCCTCGTCGGTGTCGGTCGCGCCGACGGTCGCGTCGACCACGAACAGCACCGCGTCGGCGGCCTCGATGGCCACCTCCGCCTGAGCGGCCACCTGCGCCGCGAGGCCGCGGGCGTCCTGCTGCCAGCCGCCGGTGTCGACCACGGTGAACCGCCGGCCGTTCCACGTCGCGTCGTAGGGGACGCGATCGCGTGTCACGCCGGGCACGTCCTCGACGACGGCCTCGCGTCGCCCGAGGATGCGGTTGACGAGGGTGGACTTCCCGACGTTGGGGCGCCCGACGACCGCCACGACCGGAACGGCGGCCGCGTCCTCCGGGTCGAGGACGTCAGAGGGATCGACCAGCCCGGCCGACCGAAGCTCGTCCCCGGTCATCGCTGCGCCCCTGCGGTGGCCTCGGCCACGAGGGCGAGAACGGCCTCGACCGTCTGGTCGAGGGTCATCGTGGAGGAGTCCACGACGCTGACGCCGGGAGCGGCCTCGCGGAAGGCCGCGACGGTCGCGTCGTCGGCGTCCCGGCGCACGATCTCGTCCCGGGTGGCAGCGAGCGCCGTGGCGTCGACGGCACCGTGTACGTCGAGGGCCCGGCGGGCCAGCCGGGTCTTCTCACTCGCCGTGAGCAGCACCCGCACCGCGGCGTCCGGGGCCACCACCGTCGTGATGTCACGGCCCTCGATGACGACGCCGCCCTCGGCCGCGACCCCGCGCTGGCGCTGCACGAGATGCCCCCGGACTTCGAGGTTGGTGGCGACCGCACTGACGGCCGCTGAGATCCGGGTCTCGCGGATGGCGGCCGACACGTCCACACCGCCGACGCGCACCGTGGGGGCCTCCGGATCGGTGCCGAGCTCGAGGCGCAGGTCGGCCACCAGTCGCGCGACGGCCTCAGGTTCCCCCGCCGGGTCGACACCGCGCTCGAGCACCCACCAGGTGAGCGCGCGGTACATCGCGCCGGTATCGAGATAGCGCAGGCCGAGCCGCGCGGCGACGGCGCGGGCGACGCTGGACTTGCCCGATCCCGACGGGCCGTCGATGGCCACGACGAGCGGGGTGAGGCTGGGCGCGGACACGCGGGTGCTCCAAACGGAAGGGGGGCCGCGAATGAGGCGACCCTGCAGGATACCTGCCCCCTCAGCCGTGCACGACCCAGCCGAGCTGCCCGAGGGCCTGCGCCAGCCGCTGTTGCACGCCCGGCTGCACCGACAGCTCGACCAGCCCGACCGGCTGCCCCGGGGAGTGCTCGATCCGCACGTCCTCGACGTTGATCCCGGCCCTCCCGGCGTCGACGAGCAGCCGGGCCAGCTCACCGGGGCGGTCAGCGACGACGACCGGCAGCACGACGTACGACGTGGGCGGCGCTCCGTGCTTGCCGGGCAGCCGGGCCCGCCCGACATTGCCGCGAAGCAGCACCTCGCGCAACGAGGTGCGCCCCCAGTCGATGTCCTCACCGAGCTCGTGCAGGGCGTGGACCATCGCATCGACGTCGTCGCGCAGGTCGGCGAGGATGCGGGCCACCGGCTCGGCGTTGGCCACCAGGATGTCGACCCACAGGTCGGGGTCCGAGCCGGCGACGCGGGTGACGTCGGTGAGCCCCTGGCCGGTCAGCCGCAGCGCGTCCTCGTCGCCGTCGATGAGGCGGGCGGCGACCAGGCTCGCGGCCACGTGCGGCACGTGGGAGACCAGCGCCACGGCGGCGTCGTGAGCGACGGCCCCCATCGTCACCGGGCTCGCGCCGCACAGCCGCACAAGGGTTCGAGCCCGGTCCAGGGACGCCGCGTCGGCGTCGCCCGCCACGATCACCCAGGGCCGGCCCTCGAACAGGTCGACCAGCGCCGCGCCGGGTCCGGACCGCTCGCGCCCCGCCATCGGGTGGGTTCCGACGAAGTGCGGCGCGGCGCCCATCGTGCGGCTGACGTCGCGGACGATCTCGGCCTTGACCCCGGCCGTGTCGATCACGGTCCGCGCCGCCGAGCCGGTCAGCAGGCCGACGACGACCTCGGCGGTGGCCGACGGAGACACCGCGACCACGGCTACGTCGACCTGGGCGCCGGGCAGTCGGTCCTCCCCTGCGCCAAGGTCGGCGCTCCGGCGGGCGGCGACCGGGTCGCGGTCGGTCAGGAAGACCTGAACCCCGTGGCGGCGCAGCGCCAGCCCCACCGAGGTGCCGATCAACCCGGAACCGACGATGAGGGCGCTGGCGATCTGGCCGCTGGGGATCGGGCTGCGGGGGATCTGGCCGCTGGGGATCTGGCCGCGGGGGATCTGGCCGCTGGGGATCGGGCCGCTGGGGATCGGGGCCGTCACTGAGCGAGGTCCCTACGCAGGGCTACGGCCCCCCGCAGGTAGACGTGGCGGATCTCGGCGCGGCTGCGATCGGTCTCGGCGTGAACCATGAGCCGCACGACCCTGGGCAGGGCGCCGTCGATGTCCAGCTCCTGGGCGCACAGCAGCGGCACGTCACCGATGCCGAGCTCGCGCGCCGCCACCGCCGGGAACTCGCTGTGCAGGTCGGAGGTCGCCGTCAGCAGCATCGAGATGAGGTCCTCGTGGGACACGCCGTTGCGGTCCAGCACCTCGCGGATCAGCTCGGCGACCGACGCGAGCAAGTGGTCGCGGTCGTCGGCGTCGAGCTGGGTCGCGCCACGGATCGCGCGCACTGCCACAGACGGTCACCTCCTCGGTCGGCACAACCCTAGCCGCGGGTCCCCAAACGGAGCCGGAACCAGAGCCGGGAAAGGGCCCGGCGAGGGGCCCGGCGAGGGGAACAGTGGCGCGCAGGCTCAGAGCCCGACAGCCGCGAACAGCGCGCCGATCTCCTGCTGGCTGAGCTTGCGATGCTTGCCCGAGCGCAGGTTCCCGAGCGACACCGGCCCCACGTCGGTGCGCACCAACCGGCTCACCGGGTGACCGACCTCCTCCAACATCCGGCGTACGACGTGCTTTCGGCCCTCGTGCAAGGACACCTCGACCATGATCCGGCCGCCGGAGGTGCCCACGACCCGGAAGCCGTCGGCCTGGACCAGCCCGTCCTCGAGCTCGATGCCCGCCCGCAGTCGCTTGCCGACGTCGCGGGCGACGGGCCCGGCCACCTCGGCGAGGTAGGTCTTGACCACGCCGTACGACGGGTGCGACAGCCGGTGGGCCAGCTCCCCGTCGTTGGTGAGCAGCAGCAATCCCTCGGTATCGGCGTCGAGGCGCCCGACATGAAACAGCCGGGCCGACCGTTCGCCGACGTAGTCGAACAGAGAGGGCCGTCCCTGCGGGTCATTCATCGTGCTGACCACGCCGCGCGGCTTGTTCAGAGCGAGGTAGACGTGGTCGGGCGCGGACGCGATGCGCATGCCGTCAACGCGGATCACGGCCGTGGCCGGGTTGACCCGCATGCCCTGGGTGCGGACCTGCTGGCCGTCGACCTCGACCCTGCCCTCCTCGATGAGCTGCTCGCAGGCTCGCCGGCTACCCAGGCCGGCAGCGGCCAGCACGCGCTGCAGCCGGATGCCCTCGGGGGATGCCTCACTCATGGGGCTGCCGTCGTCTCGTCGATGGCGTCGAGACGCTCGTCGAGCCCCGTCAGGTCGGGCAGGAACGGCGCTAGCTCGGGCAGCTCGTCGACACCGCGCAGGCCGAGGCGTTCGAGGAAGTGGACCGTGGTGCGGTAGAGCAGGGCGCCGCTCTCGCGGTCACTGCCCGCCTCCTCGACCAGTCCGCGAGACATCAGCGTGCGCATCACGCCGTCGACGTTGACCCCGCGAATGGCGGACACCCGAGCCCGGCTCACCGGCTGCCGGTAGGCAACCACGGCGAGGGTCTCCAGCGCCGCGTGGGTCAGCCGGGCCTGCTGCCCATCGAGGACGAAGCGCTCGACGTAGGCCGCACAGGTCGCCCTCGAGTAGAACCTCCACCCCCCCGCCACCGGGCGCAGCTCGAAGCCGCGGCCGGCCCGGTCGTAGTCCGCCGCGAGGCCGTGCAGCGCGGCGAGCACCTCGGCGGTGGGGCGCTCGGTCACCTGGGCCAGCAGCACCTCGCCGACCGGCTCGTCGACCACCATCAGGATGGCCTCAAGGGCCGCGGCCAGGCTGGGCTCGTCGCCGGAGCCGGCCGCCACGGGCACATCCTGCTCCGGAAGGTCGGGGTCAGCCGGAAGGTCGGGGTCAGCCGGAAGGTCGGGGTCAGGTCGGGTCATCGGTGCTCTCCATGGGGGTGCCGTCGAACTCGTCGGTCACACCGACCTCGCCGTCCTCGGAT
This sequence comes from Actinomycetes bacterium, assembly GCA_038223055.1. Taxonomy (GTDB): domain Bacteria; phylum Actinomycetota; class Actinomycetes; order JACCUZ01; family JACCUZ01; genus JBBRHF01. Next base: position 6,066 of record JBBRHF010000152.1, read on the forward strand.
CCGGTCCAGCGCACTCGCAGCTCGCCCAGCGGGGACACCTGGTCGAAGGTCACCACGCCCTCCCGGAACAGCTCGAGCAGTGCCAGGAACCGGGCCACGACGAGCAGCGGGCCGGCGCAGTCGGAGGTCAGGACGCGGAAGGTGCTGGTCCGCGACCGACGCAGCGCCATCACCAGGATCGCAGCCTGCTCGCGGACGCTGACTCGCGGGCTGTGCAGGTGGGCCATCGAGACGGTCGGCACCGGCCTGGGCGTGAGCACCCGAGCCGCAAGGGCCGCGAACTCCTCGGGGCCCAGACCCAGCAGCACCTCGGGCAGCAGGCCGGCGAGGTGCGGTTCGAGCGACACCGACCTCGGGTGGCGTCCGGCCTCCGCGCTGATCCGCCGCGCGAAAATCTCGGCCACCTGCTGGTAGGCGCGGTACTGAAGCAGCCGGGCGAACAGCAGGTCCCGGGCCTCGAGCAGCGCGAGGTCCTCGTCGTCGTCGACCTCACCGGTCGGGAGCAGCCGCGCCGTCTTGAGGTCGAGCAGGGTGGCCGCGACGACGAGGAACTCGGTCGCCTGCCCGAGATCCCACTGCGCCCCGCCCCGGGACTGAGCCCGGATGTGGGCGATGAACTCGTCGGTGACCTTGGACAGCGCCACCTCGGTGACGTCGAGCTTGTGCTTGGCGATGAGGCTGAGCAGCAGGTCGAACGGGCCCTCGAACACCGCACCGAGGTGCACCTGGAACGGCGCGCCGACGCTCACGGTCTGGCCGGCGCTGCCCTCGCTCACGGGCGAACGGTAGTCCGGAGCCGGCGGACCAGGACGCTGTGCTCACCGTGGGCGTCGAGGTCGACGAGCAGCTCGGCGACGGCCTCCCGGACCATGCGACCCCGGTCCACCGCCACGCCGTGCTCCGCCCGCAGGACGAGCCTCGCCTGTTCGAGCGCGACCAGCTCCTCGGGCGAGACGTAGACGGTGATCTTCTCCGTGTGCCGCTCGCGGCCCGACGTTGCGTGGGCGGCGGGCCGCAGGCGACGAAGCTGCCCGGCGGGCGCCTCCGGGTCGTCGATCGGCTCCCCGAGGTCGATCGGCTCCGGGTCGTCGATCGGCTCCGCGAGGTCGATCGGTTCCGCGAGGTCGATCGCCGTCGCGTCGCTTGCGGAGGTGCTCATGTGCCGGGGCACCGGGCCAGCACCTCCCGGGCGAGCTGGCGGTAGGAGTAGGCACCCCCGGAGGTGGTCGCGAAGGTGGTGATTGGCTCGCCGGCCACGGTCGTCTCGGGAAAGCGCACCGTGCGCGCGATCGCGGTGTGGAACACCTTGTCGCCGAAGGCCTCGACCAGCCGGGCCAAGACCTCGCGACCGTGCACCGTGCGTCCGTCGTACATGGTCGCGACGAGGCCGTCGATCTCCAAGTCGGGGTTGAGCCGCTCCTGCACCTTCTGGATCGTCTCGACCAGCATGGCCACGCCGCGGAGCGCGAAGAACTCGCACTCCATCGGCACGATCACACCCTGCGACGCGGTGAGCGCGTTGACGGTCAGCAGCCCGAGGGAGGGCTGGCAGTCGATGATGACGACGTCGTAGTCGGCAAGGGCCGGGCGCAGCGCCCGGGCGAGCACCTGCTCGCGGGCCACCTCGGTGACCAGCTGCACCTCCGCGGCGGACAGGTCGATGTTGCTGGGCAGGATGTCCAGGCCGGACACGTCGGTCTTGAGCCGGATGTCGGCGACCGTGCAGTCGCGGTCCATCACCAGGTTGTAGACCGTGCCGCCCAGCTCGTGCGGGTTCACCCCGAGTCCGATCGAGGCCGAGCCTTGCGGGTCGAAGTCCACGAGGAGCACCTTGCGGCCGTATTCCGCCAGGCACGCGCCGAGGTTGATCGCCGTAGTGGTCTTGCCGACGCCGCCCTTCTGGTTGCACATGGCGATGACCCTGGCCGGGCCGTCGGCGGTCCGCGGCCCGGGCTCCGGGAACACCGGCATCGGACGGCCGGTCGGGCCCATCGGGCGGGGGGCGGTGGGGCTCATGTGGCCGGTGTGGCCGGTGTGCTCGACCGGTGCCGCGAGGTCCAGCCCCGGGATGACCGCCGGCCCCTCCCCCGGGTCGTCGTCGAGCATCTGGAGCGTCTGGAAGTTCACTTCGCCGCTCTCCGTCCTTGTCGACTCGTCGGTTCATCGCCGTAGCGACCCTCGAGACGACACTAGGCAGCGATGCACCGGGATTCACGTCGCCACGCCGCCCGCGCCACCACGAAGTGCGACGTGTCACGCAGGCGCTCAGCGAGTGCTGGCGAGCCGGGCGGCCTGAGCGCGGAGGTAGCGCTGTTCGGGAATGTTGGTCGCCCGGCGGGCGGCTTCCTCGAATCCAGCATGTGCGGCGGCGAGATCGCCGGCTTGTTCGTGGCGGTGGGCGCGAACGGCGTGCAGGCGGTGCTGACTCGCGAGGTGGCGGTCGTGGTCCAGCCCCGCGATAAGGTCGAGGCCGGCCTGTGGGTCGTGGACCATGGCCGCGGCGACGGCGCGGTTGAGTGCCACGACGGGATTGGTAGAGGTGCGCGCGAGCAGGTCGTACAGCGCGAGGATCTGAGGCCAGTCGGTGTCCCCTGCAGTGGTGGCTTCGTCGTGGATGGCGGCGATCGCGGCCTGGATCTGAAAGCTCCCGACCGGGCTGCCAGACAGGGACGTCGTGACCAGGCCGATGCCTTCGGTGATCTGGCGGGCGTTCCACCGACTGCGGTCCTGCTCGGCGAGCGGGATCAAGGCCAGCAGACCGGCCACTTCCCCGTTTCCGGGCAGGAGTCGTCGAACTTCTCGGGTGAGACGGATCGCCTCGCTGGTGAGTTCAACGCGCAGTGCCTCGGTGCCGGAGGTGGTGCTGTAGCCCTCGTTGAACACCAGGTAGAGCACGTGCAGAACCGCCTCGAGCCGGCTCACCCGCTCGTTCTCGGAGAGGACAAACCGTGCGCCGGCAGCGCTGATCTGCTGTTTGGCGCGGCTGATCCGCTACGCCATGGTGGCCTCGGGGACCAGGAACGCCCGGGCGATCTGGGCGGTACCGAGCCCGCCGACAGCGCGCAGGGTCAGCGCGACCTGAGAGGCTGCGGTCAGCGCGGGGTGGCAGCAGAGGAACCTGCTGCTCCCCGGCGGACAACGCGTCCCAGTTCTCCGGGTTACTCCAAATCAGCAAGATGAACTTCACGACCGACTCCTCTCACCCGGCGGCACACCCTCGGCTGGGTTCCCGCTCCCAGAAACATCGGAGCCGCCCCTACCCACCTCGACATCTGCCACCGAACAATCTTCGGCCGGCAACGGCGTCGAGGACGGGTCGCCAGCTCCGATGTCTCCGTGACATCACAAACCTGGGATCACCGACCGAGGAGCTCACATGATCACCACCGTCGCGCCAGCGAACACGGTGCAGCAGCGCCTGCGGCCCCTGAAGCTGGCCACGTTCCTGCAAAGTCTGCTGTTCTGGGTGCCGGTGGAGAAGCTGTTCATGAGCGAGATCGGCTTCACCCCGGCCACCATCGGTGTGATGGCTGCGGCGTACGCCGCCGTCGTGCCGGTCCTCGAGGTGCCCTCGGGGATTCTCGCCGACCGGTGGAGCCGCCGCGGGGTGCTCATCATCGCCAACACCGCACTGGCCATCAGCGCCCTGATCGGCGGGCTCGCCCACGACGTCAGCACCTACATCCTCTCCGCGCTGGTGCTGGGAGTGTTCTTCGCGATGAACTCCGGCACCGTGGACTCCATCGTCTACGACACCCTCCTGGAGGAGACCGGCGCCGGCGAAGGCTTCGAACGCGAGATCGGCCGGTTCCGGCTCATCGACAGCGCCGCCCTGGTCACCAGCGCACTCGCCGGTGGCGTCCTGGCCGGGCTCGCCACCCCCCGGATCACCTACCTGCTGACCGTGCCGGTCGCCGCGGCCTCGGTCCTGGTGCTGCTGCGCTGCCCCGAGCCCCGGCTGAACCGCGCCGATGAGTCGATGTCGCTGCGCGCCCACACCGCCCTCACCTACCGCACCCTGACCCGCGCACAGCGGCTGCTCCCCATCATCACCATGTCGGTCCTGAGCGGGGTCATCCTGCAGATCGTCCTCGAGTTCGGGCCGCTGTGGCTGGTTGCGCAGACCGCCCCCGCCGTCCTGTACGGACCGCACTGGGCCGGCCTGACCGCCGGTTTCGGGCTCGCAGGCGGGCTCGCAGACCGGATCCGCCTGGACCGACCCGCCACCGCGACCGCGGTCGCCACGACCATGACCACCGCGAGTCTCACCCTCACCGTCAGCCCGAATCTGATAGCCGTCATCGCCGCGCAGGTCATCCTTCTCTCGCTGGTAGTCACCGCCAGCATTCACCTTTCGAAACTGCTCCACGACGCCGTGCCCTCAAACGTCCGAGCCGGGGTCACCTCCGGGGTCAGCACGTTCACCTGGATCACCTTCCTCCCCCTCGCCCTCGGGTTCGGCCTGCTCGCCGAGAACCACGGAGTTCACACCGCGGGATGGATGATCACCACACTTACCGCCACCGCAGGAGCACTACTCATCGCCTGGACTCGCCTACCCTC
>JBBRHF010000153.1:0-10604 GCA_038223055.1 Actinomycetes bacterium
GGCGCGCCGAGCCGCCGTCGCGAAGGTCTGTGCGGTCTCCCGGTCGGTGCGTTCGAAGCTGTGGGTGCCGAGAGAATGGATCAGGTAGTAGGCGACGTCGACGCCGTCGAGGGCCGCTCCGGCGGACTCCAGGTCGGCCGCGTCGGCCTCGACCATCTCGACCTGCCCGGCCCACGGATGGTCGCGCAACCGGTCGACATGGCGGGCCATGACCCGAACTCGGTGACCGGCTCCCAACAACTCGGGAACGAGGCGACCGCCGATGTAGCCGGTGGCGCCGGTGACCAGGCACAGCAGCGGCGTGACGTCGCGGCCGGCCGCCGGCTGGCCGGTCGGTGGCTGGCCGGTCGGTGGCTCGCCGGTCGGTGGCTCGCCGGTCAATGGTTCAGTGATGTCCGCTGCCTTCGATCTCGCGCATCTCGGCGGGCGTGGCCGGGTCCACGCTGTCCTCGAAGTAGAACGCCGATGCCCGGGCCCGCAACTTCGCGGCGAGAAGGCGCCGGCGGGGGATGCCGTTCTCGTCGCTGCCGGGCGCGACCTCGACGGGGCGCGGGGCCTCGTGCTGGGTCAGCATCCATCGTTCGGCCGCGGACGCCGGCGCGTGCACCTCGACCATCTCACCGTTGGGCAGCCGCTGGATGATGCCCGTCTCCCGCCCGTGCAGCACCGTGTCCCGGTCGCGCCGCTGCAGTCCGAGGCAGATGCGCTTGGTGACGACGTAGGCGATCGGCGGCAGCACGAGCAACAGCACGCGGGTCGCGTTGGTTATCTGGCTGATCGACAGGTGGAAGGTGACGGCCAGCAGGTCGTTGCCGCCGTTGGCCAGCAGCACCAGATAGAAGGTCAGCGCCATCACGCCGAGCGAGGTGCGGGTCGCCGCGTTGCGGGGGCGGTCGAGCACGTGGTGCTCTCGCCGGTCGCCGGTGATCCAGGCCTCGATGAACGGGTAGGCGCCCATAACGGTGAACAGCAGGCCGGGCAGGACGACGGCCGGGACGAAGATGTTCCAGGACACCGTGTAGCCGAAGGCGTAGGTCTCCCACGGGGGGAAGGCCCGCAGCGCGCCGTCCAGGAAGCCCATGTACCAGTCGGGCTGGGAGCCGGCCGACACCTGAGATGGCTCGTAGGGACCGAACAGCCAGACCGGGTTGATCTGGGCGAAGGCCGAGACGAGGACGGTGACGCCGAACACGATGAAGAAGAAGCCGCCGGCCTTGGCGGTGTAGACGGGGAAGAACGGGAAGCCGACGGCGTTCTTCTCGGTGCGCCCCGGCAGGGGGTACTGCGTGTGCTTCTGGTACCACACCATCATCAGGTGGGCCGTGATCAGGCCCAGGATGATGCCGGGAATGAGCAGCACATGAATCGTGTAGAGCCGCGGGACGAGCGCCTCGCCGGGGAACTCCCCACCGAACAGGAAGAACGACACGTAGGTGCCGACCACGGGGATCGAGAGCACGATCCCCTCGGCGATGCGCAGGCCGGTGCCGGACAGCAGGTCGTCAGGCAGCGAGTAGCCGGCGAACCCCTCCAGGATGCCCAGCGTGAGCAACGTCGTGCCGATGATCCAGTTGAGCTCGCGGGGCTTGCGGAAGGCACCGGTGAAGAACACCCGGGACAGGTGAACGACCATCGAGGCCAGGAAGATCAACGCGGCCCAGTGGTGGATCTGACGCATGATCAGCCCGCCGCGCACGTCGAACGAGATGTTCAGCGTGGAGGCAAACGCCTCGGACATCTTGACGCCGTGCAACGGGACGTAGGAGCCGTCGTAGATGACCTGGACCTGGCTGGGCTTGAAGAACAGCGACAGGAAGACCCCGGTCAGCAGCAGGATGATGAAGCTGTAGAGGGCGATCTCACCGAGCATGAACGACCAGTGGTCCGGGAAGACCTTGCGCGCGCTGCGCTTGACGAAGTTCGCCGAGCCGAGACGCTCGTCGATCCAGTTGGCTGTGCCCGCGGCGGCCTTCTCACCAGGGTTCATCTGTGTCACCCTCGCTCCCAGTAGCTGGGTCCGACCGGTTCGGCGAAGTCGTCGGTGGCGATGAGATAGCCCTCGCTGTCCACGCCGATCGGCAGCTGGGGCAGCGGCCGAGCCGCCGGGCCGAAGATGACCTTGCACTCGTCGGTCACGTCGAACGTCGACTGGTGGCACGGGCAGAGCAGGTGACGGGTCTGCTGCTCATAGAGGCCGACCGGACAGCCCACGTGCGTGCACACCTTGGAGTAGGCGACGATGCCCTCGTAGGCCCAGCCCTCGCGGTCCTTGCTGGGGTGGAGGTCCCGGGGCTCTAGGCGCATCACCAGCACCGTGGCCTTGGCCTTCTCGTTGAGTGCCTCGGGGAGTTCGTCGATGCCCTCCGGCATCACGTGGATGACGCCGCCCACCGGCACGTCGGAGGCCTTGATCGGCTGGTTGGTGGGGTCGGTGACCAGCCGCTTGCCCGCCCGCCACGCGGTCTTCGTGAGCTTGGCACCGGGCAGCGTACCGAGGTCGCGCAACGGGATGATCGCCATCAGACCCAGGGGGGCCATCGCGCCCAGCAGGCTGGTGCGGATCAGCTTGCGGCGCCCGATCGCCGCACCGGCGGCGCCTTCCTTCATCGAGGCCAGGGCAGCGGAGCGGTTGTCGTCAGTGGATCGCATCGGCTTGCGCTCGGCGATGATCTCGTCGTCGGGCATGAGCGTCTTGGCCCAGTGGATCGCCCCGGCACCGATGAAGAACAGCGCCAGGCCCATCCCCACGCCGAGCAGCTTGGTCGACAGAGACACCCGGTCGAGCATCTGCTGGCCCTCGGTGCCCTCCAACTTGACCGCGAAGTAGCCGACGATGAACAGCACTGTGGCAAGGGTGGACAGGCCGAACAGGGTGGCGACCTCACGCTCGCGACGCTTGGCGGCCTTGGGGTCGATGTCGGAGCGGCGATGGACGTGGGGGGTCAGCCCCGGGTTGGCGTAGCGGCGCTCGACCTCGCCGCCGGGCGGTGCCCGGTGCGCGCCGGCACTCTCGACGCCGGCACTCTCGACGCCCGCACTCTCGACGCCGGTGCTCTCGATGCCGCCACTTTCGCCGCCGCCACTTTCGCCGCCGCCACTTTCGCCGTACCCGCCGCCCTGTGAGCCAGGGGCTCCGGTGTGGTGCTGATCGCTCATCGTGCCTTCGCTCCCAACCAGACGGCGCAACCGATCAGCGCACCCATCCCGACCAGCCAGCCGACGAGCCCCTCGGAGACAGGTCCTATCTTGCCCAGGCTCGCCCCGCCCGGCGAGGTCTCGGCCTCACTGGTCTTGAGGAAAGCGATGATCTTGCGCTTGTTCGCCGGCGGCATGGTCTGGTCGTTGAAGACCGGCATCGACTGGGGTCCGGTGAGCATCGCCTCGTAGATGTGCTCGGGGGTGACCCCCACCAGCGAGGGGGCGTACTTGCCCTGCGTGAGCGCGCCGCCCTTGCCCGCGTAGTTGTGGCACATCGCGCAGTTGGTGCGGTAGATCGCCCCACCCTCGGCGGCGTCCTCGGGGGAGTAGTTGGTGTCCTTGCTCGACGGCACCGCCGGGCCTGGTGCCAGCGACGCGACGTAGGCCGCCAGGTCCGCGATTTGCTTTTCGGTGAACTGCACCCGCTTGCGGGGCACCTGGCCCGTCTCGGAGCGCGCTGCCGGCATCCGCCCGGTGCCCACCTGGAAGTCCACCGCTGCGGCGCCGACCCCGACCAGGGTCGGGCCGTCACTGGTCCCCTCGGCGTTGAGGCCATGACAACTCGAGCAGTTCTTCAAGAACAGCGCTCGGCCCTCATCGATCGCGGCGGCGGGCAGGCCGCCAGCGGCGTCCGCCCGAGGGGCAGGCACCAGCGCGGTGTAGAGGCCGCCGGTCGCCCCGAGCGCGGCGAGGAGCACCACGAACGGCGCCAGGCGATGGCGTCTCCTGCGCGACAGCGCTCTGACGGGGTTGCGCCTCGGCCGTTTCACAACTCTCTCCGGTCCTGTCACTTGATGAGGTAGATGGTGGTGAACAACCCGATCCAGACCACGTCGACGAAATGCCAGTAGTAGGAGACCACGATCGCACTGGTCGCGTGGCCGTGGGTGAACCGCTTCGAGGTGAAGGTGCGCCCGAGAACGAGCAGGAACGCGATCAGGCCGCCCGTCACATGCAGGCCGTGGAAGCCGGTGGTGAGGTAGAAGACCGAGCCGTAGCGGTTCGACGACAGGCTCAGGCCGTCGTCGTGCAGCAGGCTGGAGTATTCGAAGACCTGTCCACCGATGAAGAACGCGCCCATGAGAAACGTGAGCACGAACCACGCTCGGAGCCGGACGACGTCCCCCTTCTCGGCCGCGAAGACACCCATCTGGCAGGTGACCGAAGACAACACGAGCACGGTGGTGTTGAGGGTCGAGAACGGGATGTTGAGCAGCCCCGGTTCGGTCGCCCACAGCTCGGGGTTGACCGAGCGCACCGTGAAGTACATCGCGAACAGTGCCGCGAAGAACATCAGCTCGGAGGAGAGCCACACGATGGTGCCGACGGCGGTCATGTCCGGGCGAGTGGCCGGGACGTGGCTGCGCGGGCGGTCGGGGCTCTGGGCGGCGTTCGCCGCTGCTGCTGTCGCCACGGGGGCATTATTACGGTCCCCCACCCACAAGGCATCCCCCGCCCCCCAGGTGTCGCCTGGTGGATCTCGACGTAGCCTCTGCTGGTGATCGGCGCGCACCTGCTGGCCCATGCCGGGGAGGGGCGCGTCCTGCCCCCCCTGACGCCTCTGGGTCTGCTGAGCGACTGGACGCTGGAGTGGGTTCCAGCGCTGGGTGCGGTGCTGGTCGGGGCGCTTTACGTGTACGCCGTGCGAAGGCTGCGGGCTCGTGGGGACGCCTGGCCGGTGACGCGGACCCTGATGTTCCTCGGGCTGGGTCTCGGAACGTTTGTCGTGGCGACTCAGTCGGCCCTGGCGACGTACGACACGACCCTGCTGTGGGTGCACATGGTTCAGCACATGGTCCTCGGGATGATCACGCCGGTGTTCCTCGCGCTCGGCGCCCCGGTCACCCTCGCGCTGCGCACCCTGCCGCGCCGCAGCCGTGGCTGGCTGCTCGCTGGGCTGCACAGCCAGCTGGCCCGGGTGCTCACCTTCCCGGTGCTGACGGGGGCGTTGTTCGTCGCCACGCCGGTCGCGCTGTACTTCACCGGGTGGTACTCCGCGACGCTGCGCAACCCCTGGCTGCACGAGCTCAACCACGTGCATTTCGTGGTCGTGGGGTGTCTCTGGTTCTGGCCGCTGCTCAGTCCGGACCCGGTGCCCGGGCGGCTGACCTACCCGCTGCGACTGCTGGCGGTGTTCGTGACGATGCCGTTCCACGCCTTCATGGGGGTGGCGATCATGGGCTCGTCGACGTTGCTGGGGGGCGACTGGTACGCCGATCTCGGCCGCTCCTGGGGGCCGAGCCTGGCCCGGGACCAGCAGATCGCCGGGGGCGTCCTGTGGGGCAGCGGGGACCTGGTCGGGTTGATCGTCCTGGGCGCTCTTTTCGTGCGGTGGTTCTCGGCCTCGCAGCGGGAGGCGGTGCGGGAGGACCGGCGGCTGGACCGGCTCGAGGCCGCTGGCGAGAGGGCGGCGCAGTCCGGCCGGTAGCATCGCCGAGGTGACGACCGAGCCCACTATGAAGGTCCTGCTCTACAGCGACGACGTGGACACGCGCGAGCAGGTCAAGTTGGCGATCGGTAGGCGCCCGGGGCCGGGCCTGCCGCTAGTCGACTGGCTCGAGTGTGCCACCGAGCCTGCCGTCATCGCCGCGCTCGACTCGGGCGAGATCGAGGTGGCCGTGCTGGACGGCGAGGCGACCCCGGCCGGCGGCATGGGCATCGCCCGCCAGGCCAAGGACGAGATCTTCAACTGCCCGCCGATCCTCGTGCTCACCGGGCGGGTGCAGGACAACTGGCTCGCTGCCTGGTCGCGCGCCGACGCCGCCGTGGCGCACCCCCTCGACCCCTTCGTGCTCGCCGAGGCGGTGGCCGACCTGATGCGCCAGCGGCTGGCCAAGACGCCCACCCGGTAGGCGGGTGGTGACCGAGGCGAGCACCTCGTGGCCGCACCTGCTCGCCACGTTGCTGGCCGGTGCAGACCTGCCCGCGCAGGACACGGCGTGGGCGATGGAGCAGATCATGCTCGGCGAGGCGACCCCAGCCCAGGTGGCGGGGTTCGTCGTCGCGTTGCGGGCCAAGGGGGAGGCGCCCGGCGAGGTAGCAGGGCTGGTCGCGGCGATGTTGGCCCACGCCCAGCGGATCACGGTCACGGGCCCGGTCGTGGACACCTGCGGCACCGGTGGTGACCGCGCGCACACGGTGAATCTCTCCACGATGTCGGCGATCGTCGTCGCCGGCACCGGAGCGCGCGTCGTCAAGCATGGCAACCGGGCGGCATCTTCGGCGTGCGGGTCGGCGGACCTGCTCGAGCAACTCGGAGTCGTCGTCGATCTCGACCCCTCCCTCATCGCGGCGTGCGTCGACCAGGCCGGCATCGCCTTCTGCTTCGCGCCGCGCTTCCATCCCGCCCTGCGGCATGCGGCCGGACCGCGGCGCGAGCTCGGCGTGGCGACCGTCTTCAACTTCCTCGGTCCGCTGGCCAACCCGGCCCAGCCGGGGCACCAGGCCGTCGGGGTGGCTGATGCCAGGATGGCGGGCGTCATGGCCGAAGTGCTGGCCGCTCGCGGGGTGTCGGCGCTCGTGTTTCGCGGCGAGGACGGTCTCGACGAGCTGACCACGACGGACGCGTCCCGCGTGTGGGTTGTGCGTGACGGCGCCGTTGCCCAGACGTCGGTGCACCCCGACGACGTCGGCCTTCGGGTCGCCACGCTCGAGGACTTGCGCGGGGCCGACGCGCCGCACAACGCTGAGGTAACCCGGCGGGTGTTGGCCGGGGAACCGGGGCCGGTGCGCGACGCCGTACTGCTCAACGCAGCCGCCGCCCTCGTGTCACTGTCCTGGGACGATCGGCCCCTGCCCGAGCAGCTGTCCTCGGCGATGGCCGACGCGGCGCAGGCGATCGACTCCGGTGCGGCGAAGGAGTCGCTGCGCCGCTGGGTCGACGCGAGCCAGGACCTCGCCGCCCGGCACGGGCGGGGGCCGGCAACTGGCGGCGGAGCGGGCCGGTAACGTCCCGCTCCGCCGCAATTGCGGGATCTCCGCCCCCGTCGCTGCAGAGGAGGCTGGTGGGACCCGTGTGTTGGGTCAGAGCCAGAGCGATGGCGACGATCAGCGACGGTGGCCACCGGGAACGGCTCGGGGGGCCGCCTCCCGAGGTGGAACACATCCCTCCGAGGCGTCGACGCCTTGTCCGGCTCACTTTCGCGTTGGTAGGCACGCGACATCTCACATGACGGTCGAGGATGTCTCGTATGCCGAGCCGACCAGGCGACCGGACCAGATGCGCCCCTTGATGAGGAGTTGGCGGAGTGGTTGCGGCCCGCGCCGTCGCTAACCACACCATCCAGTCGACGGTCGCACCCCGGATCCGCAGAAGATCGGCGCATGGGCCGGCAGGGCACGTCTGCTGTTGCGCTGCCGGCAACAATGGCGGCAGCGCAACAGGCGGTGGCCTGGTCGGGTGGGCGCCGAGATCACCCGCCAGCCGATTCGGCACGGTCGGCCCGCCATCCGACTCGGCACGATCACCCGCGACCGACCGACCGACCCGACCCGACCCGACCCGACCCCCAAGCGTTGACTCCGCCCGGGCGGGTACAACCCGCCCGGGCGCCAACTCGTTGACAGCTAGTCGGGGTCCTCGACGCCGAGGGCGAACGCCGATTCGAGGTCGTGTCTGGAATAGGTGCGGAAGGCGATGTGGGTGTCGGTGCCGCGGACGCCTTCGACCTTGCTCAATCGGTCGGCGATCACGTCGGCGAGCGCGTCGTGCTCGCGCACCCTGACCATGGCCACGAGGTCGACGCCGCCGGTGACCGAGTAGACCTCGCTGACCCCGTCGAGGGCGGCGATCGCCTCGGCGACCTCGGGGATGCGGTGAGGGTCGGCGTGCACCAGAACAATGGCGGTGATCACTCAGGAAGGCTACCCGGCGATGCGGCTGACCGCTCCGGCCGGCCGGTGCGACGTGCGCAGGTCGCGGCGCAGTCCGAACCAGGGCGACCTGGGGCCGCCGTCCGTGTCGGCGGAATCGGCGGCATCGGCCCAGAAGCGCACGCCGCCCGCCCCGAATGCCGGGCTGGCCCATTCGCCCTCGAGCTCGATCAGCCGGACACCGGGCTGCTCCAGCCAGCGCAGCACGCACTCGGTCTCCTCCGCGGTGGCCGCCGGAGTGGGACCGGCTCCGGGGACGACGACCTCGGCGGCGGCGAGCAGACTGGCGGCGAGCGCCCTCGGGTCTGCGCCTCTGGCGGCGACGCCGGTGCTGACGAGGCGGCCGTGTCGGGTGACGACGATCTCCCAGCCGCCGCTGTCGAGCAGCCGGCCGGCCACCAGGAGGGCGCAGCCGGTCAGCGCCGCGAGTCGTTGCACCCGGGCGGCGGCGCGGACGAACGCGGCCAGCCGGTCGCGGTGGCCTGCGGCGTCCTCAAACCGCTCGGCCTCGGCGAGCGCCCGCACCCGGCGGCTGAGCGCGTCCACGATCGGGCGAACGTCCGCCAGCATCGCCGACCGAGCGGCCGCGACGTGCCCGGCGTAGTCCGCCACCGTCTCCTTGCCCTCGCAGGGCGCGTTGCACCGGCCCATCTCAAAGAGGACGCACGCGCTGCCGGTGCCCTGCTGCGTCACCGGCGAGGTGCACTGGCGCAGGGGAAACGCCTCGTGCATGGCGGCCGTCGCGAGCTCGACCTGACGGGAGGACGAGAAAGGGCCGAGATAGGCCGCCCCGTCGTCCTTGAGCTGGCGAACCCGCGACAGCCGCGGAAACGGCTCGACGGTGAGCTTGAGCCACCAGGCCCGCTCCGGGAAGCGCGAGCGGCGGTTGTAGCGCGGCTTGTGGGCGGCGATCAGGCGCAGCTCGCGGACCTCGGCCTCCAGCGGGGTGGCGCACACGATGGGCCGCACCGAGGTCGCCAACCCGACCATCTCGGCCATCCGACCACGGGTCTCGGCGGCCGTGAAGTAGGTGCGCACCCGCGAGCGGAGGTCCGTGGACTTGCCGACGTAGAGCACCTCGCCGCGCTCGTCGGTGAACAGGTAGACACCCGGGGCGTGGGGCAGCGACTCGGCCAGATGTCGCTTGCGGCGCTGCTCGGGCGTGACCCGCGAAGAAAAGGTGGCGAGCTCCTCGAGCGAGCGCACCCCGATGTTGCCTAGGCGCTCGAGCAGCCCGTGGAGCACGTCGACGGTCGCTCGCGCGTCGGACAGGGCCCGGTGGTTGGGAGCCGTCGTCGAACGGAACAGCCGGGCCAGGGACGCGAGCTTGCAGTTGGGCGCCTCGTCGCGGGTGATCAGCTGGCGGGCGATGCGTGCCGTGTCGAGCACGCGGTTGCCCGGCCACGCCTGGTCGTGGGCAGCGCAGGCCGCCTTGAGGAAGCCGATGTCGAAGGGCGCATTGTGGGCCACCAAAACGGTGTCGTGCGCGAACTCCAAGAACGCCGGCAGGACGGTTGGGAGCCGGGGCGCGCCGGCGACCATAGAGTCGGTGATGCCGGTCAGCACGGCGATGAACGCAGGGATGGGGGACCCGGGGTTGACCAGGGTCTGGAACTCGCCCAGGACCTCGCCGGCGCGCACCTTGACGGCGCCGATCTCGGTGATCTCACTGGACGTGGGGGAGCCTCCGGTGGTCTCGAGGTCGACCACGACGAAGGTCACCTCGTACAGCGGTGTCCCGAGCTCGTCGAAACTGGCCTGCACGAGGCGCGCCTTCTGGTCGGGTACTCCCATGGCTCCGACCGTAGGTCCGCCTACCGACAAGCCCCCGGAGGCGCACCGCAGGCGGCGCGACCGGAAAGGCTCGTAGGCTCGGGGCATGTCTGCTGCGCTCCCGGTCGAGTCGGGTGACGCCGGTGGCCCGGGCGCCGACGGCGACCCCGGCGAGCATGGCGGCCCGCGTGACCCCGGCGGCCCGCGTGACCCCGGCGAGGCCGCCGTCCCAGAGTCATGGGAGGGTCCGCTGCCCGAAGCGGTGCGGCAACGGGTCGTGGGGTTTGCCTCCGAGGCGCTTGGTGTCCTGCCCGACGAGGAGGTGCCCGCTTCGCTCAAGCCGTTCCGTCGGTGGGCGCCCGCACGGCGTACCAGGCTCGCCGCCACCCATCTTGCCGCCGCCGTGGAGCACGACGTCACGTTTCGCCAACGAGTCGCCAAGCGAGTGGGAGAGGGGTCACCGGACCTGATCGCTGCGCTGGCAGCGGGGCGGCCACCAGCGGCTGCCGACCCGGTGGACGTGGCGGCGGCGGCCTACCTCGGGCGGACGCCGGGCTGGGTGGGGCTCGTCGGGGCGGCCGGGGCGGACCGGGCGCGGGCGACGTCTGCGGCCGAATCCGGCCTGGTCGCCGAGACCGTCGCACGGCTGCAGGAGTCGCTGTCGGCACTGCGGGCACAGGGCAGGGAGGAGCTGGCCCGGCTGCGCGCCGAGGTCGACGCGGCCCGCGCCGAGACGGCAGCGGTCCGCCGCGAGCTCCGCG
>JBBRHF010000154.1:0-10566 GCA_038223055.1 Actinomycetes bacterium
CACCGCCGCAAGCGCGCGATCGAGCGGCTGCACCGCTCGGGTCACCTCGACGAGGCCGGAAAGGCGGAACGGCTCCAGCACGTGATGGCGCCCCGGCCGGGCGGGGTGCGGGCCGCGTTGACCGGCGCGCGAGGCGCCGACGTCGTGTTCGTCGCGCACACCGGCATGGAGCACATGGCAACCGTGCTCGACGTCTGGCGCGAGCTGCCGATGGACACCGAGATCGAGATGCGCTGGTGGCTCGTTCCGGCCGACGAGATCCCCACCGGGGACGACGAGCGCGTCGACTGGCTGTTCGCGTGGTGGGCGACCATCGATGACTGGATCGCGTCGCGGCGCACGATTGCCAACCCGGCGGGCGCGGGGCGACGGCCGTCATGAGCCCCCATCCACGCTTCGACGGCGATGGCTGGACTCGCTGCGAACTCGACCACAAGCACTGGGGTCTGCACGGCGCGGCAGGCCTGCTGATTCACCGCGCCATGAAGGGTGGCGGCGCCCGGGAGGGTGGCGGCACTGGCGCCAGGGAGGGTGCTGGCACCGAGGTGCTGCTGCAGCACCGGGCAGAGTGGAGCCACCACGGCGGGACGTGGGGTCTGCTGGGCGGGGCCAGGCACAGCGACGAGGACGCGATCCAGGCCTCGTTGCGCGAGGCGGCCGAGGAGAGCGGTCTCGAGCCGTCCGGCCTGCGCGTCGATGGCGTCTATGTCGACGATCACGGCGGCTGGTCGTATTCGACGGTGATCGCGGAGGCGACGGGCGACGTCACGACAGCCGCGCTCAATGAGGAGACCGTTGCCGTGGCGTGGTGGCGGGTCGAGGAGGTGGGGGGCGGGCTGTCCGTGGGTGGGCCGGGCGGCGTAGGGACGGCTGATCGGGCGGGCGAACTGTCCGCCGATGCCAGGCCGCTACATCCGGGGTTCGCCGCGTCGTGGCCGACGGTGCGTCAGGGGTTGGTGCCCGTCCGGATCGTCGTCGACGCGGCCAACGTGGTGGGGTCGCGGCCCGACGGTTGGTGGCGTGACCGGGCCGGTGCCGCCGAGCGGCTGCTCGCCCGATGCGCGGGGCTGGCCAGTCGGGGCGTAGCGGGCTCTGCGCTGGAGGCGGCTTTGCCCGGCCAGGTGCTACAGCGGACCTGGCCGCGGCTCAGCGTGGTCGTGGAAGGAGCCGCGCGGGCCGCCCCACGGAGCGGCGCCGACACCTCTCCCCGCGCCGCGATGGGCACCGCGGTCGAAGTCGTCCGGGCGCCCAGGTCCGGTGACGACGCCCTGGTCGAACACGTTGCGGCGCTCACCTCGCGGTTGTCCGTGGCAGGGTCGTCCGGCGCAGGGTCGTCCGGAGCAGTACTCGTGGTCACCGCCGACCGGGAGTTGCGGCGCCGGTGTGAGGCGCTCGGGGCGACGGCTATCGGTCCACGGTGGTTGCTCGACCTGTTCGATGTGCGCGAAGGCTGAGCTGCGGTCAGGCGCGACGACCGAAGAAGGCCAGCGTCCGGGTCTGCAGGTCGGCGTTCGCCGAGACGCTCACGGGCGGGTCGAACCCAGGGCCCAGGGGCTCGGGGTCCTTCTCCATCTCGGCGTAGATCCGGCGCACCAGCTCATGGTCGAGGCGCTCGTCGGCGCCGATGCCTCGCGCCAGGTCCCAGGCGTGGATCGTGGAATCCACCGTCATCTGCCACAGGTAGTCGCGCGCGCTGATGTCACCGGCTGACACCGACACGTGGATCTCCAGGGCGTCGGGTGCGCTGAACGATGCCATGGAACGCTCGCTCGACTCGCGCCAGGAAGCCTTCGCGTCCGGGCCAAGGGCGTCCCCGGAGAACCGGTCGCCGGCCTCGTTGACCTTCCCGCCGCCCATCAGGTAGGGAGCCCATCGCTGCTCGTCGGCCACGTGGTTGACCAGCCTCCACACGTCCCACTCGGTGCACGGGGTCGGCAGCCGCCACTGGTCGTCGCCGATCTTTTCGACCCGCGCCCCGAACTCCGCGACCGCCTGGCTGTATAGCTCCAACAACACGCTCATCTGCACCACCCTGCCACACCCGCCCGTCGACGCGCCGCCGCACGACCAGAGCAGACACATGGTGCTGGACCCGCGCAGCCCGGCCCTGGACAAGCGCCCGGTCGGAAGGCCAACACACACCAGGCGACAGCGGACCATCAAGGACACTTGACGCTATGACAAGTTTCCTTTACTATTTTTAGTATGTACAGCCAAAGATGTTCATGAGCGTCGGAGCAGCAGCGACGTGGCGCGCGATCGCGCCGCGGTCCGCGACGCGGTGCCCGGACTGATCACCCTGGTGCTGCTCCAAGGCAGCCTGATCCTGGTGGACCCCCGCGAGGAACCGACCGGGTGGATCCTCGTGTGGTCGTTCTCTGCGCTGGTTTCCCGCGCTGTGGCTGGTGTGGGCCCAGCGCAGGAGCCTGCTCCGCGCCGACGAATATCAGCGTAAGGCGCAACTCGAGGCGATGACGATCGGCTTCGGCGTGGTCATCGTGCTGTCCCTGGTCGGTGGCCTGCTCGACGCGGCGGGAATGGGCGACCCCGGGCAGTCCCTCCAGGTCACCTTCGTCCTCGGCATCCTCGCCTGGGTCGGCGCCCTGGCCGTCAAGACGCGGCCCCGGTGAAGAACCGACTTCGTGAGTTACGCGCGGTCCGCCACTGGAGCCAGGCCGATCTGGCTGACCGTCTCGAGGTGTCCCGCCAGACGGTCAACGCCATCGAGATGGGCCGTTACGACCCCAGCCTCCCCCTCGCGTTCAAGATCGCCGAACTGTTCGAGAACCCGATCGAGTCACTGTTCTTCCCGGCCGAAGGCCCCGCCCGCCAGTCCTAGCCGCCCCGGACGCGGGCCGACCCAGGGCGCCACGGACGGTCGAGCCGGTCCCAACGGGCGGCCGATATCGGCGTACCCGGGTAGCGAGGGCTCTGGGAGCGTCACCGACCAAGGCGAAAAGCAGCCGACATAGGTGTCGACGCCGGTGCGGCGCACTTTCCCCGACCATTTTTGCATGATCGTGGCGGCGCGACGGGTCCCCGCGCGTCCACGGCGCCGGGCCGTACGGTCGTTCGGCTTGAGACGTGCCGATGGGGCGCCGATGAACCGGTCGACGAATGAACCGGTCGACGAAGGGGGTCGCGTGGGTCGCGCTCGAGGGACGTTCGCACTGGCCTTGGCGCTCGCCACTGCGGCCGCTGGGGCCGCGGGATGCGACGTGGCCGGCCGCGGCGGCCCCGACGTGCCGCACACCTCGGGCGCGGTCCCGACGGCGCCCCGCGAACGGGCCCCGAGCCCGCTGGGAACGCCGCTGCCGGTTCCGTTGGGGTCTGGCGGGTTCGCCTTCAGCTTCAGCCACGCCGACGGCTCGCCCGTGGCCTTCGACCCCTGCCGGGCGCTGCACTACGTCGTGCGCCCGAACAACTCACCCGCCGGCGGCCCCGCCCTGGTGGCGTCGGTGCTGGCCGACGTGACCGGGGCGACAGGTCTGCGGCTCGTCGACGACGGGTCGACGACGGAGGCGCCGGTCGAGGATCGGTCGTCGTTCCAGCCCGCCGTCTACGGCGACCGCTGGGCGCCGGTTCTCATCGCGTGGTCCACAACGGCCGAGACCACGATGCTCCCGCCCAACGTTTTGGGCCGGGCCGGGCCGACCATGTACGGCGCGCGCGGTCACGGCTCCGATGTCGGCCGGGACGCCCGATATGTGAGCGGGGTTGCGGTCTTCAACGGGCCGGCGATCGACCGCCAACTTCGCAGCGGTGAGGAGGCGAAGGCGCGGGCGGTGCTGCTGCACGAGCTTGGACACCTCGTCGGTCTCGGGCACGTGACCGACCCCTATCAAGTGATGTTCGACACCAACGCCTTTCCGCTGGCCCGCTACCGCGCCGGGGACCTTCGCGGGCTCGAGCGGCTGGGCCGTGGCCAATGCTTCGCCGGACCCTGACTGCGCCGGACCCTGACTGCGCCGGACCGTGAACCCGGACGACCCGGTCACGGTTCACCATCACAGGCCGCACTGATCTCCCGGACCTGGCGGGGGTCGATCGCCCGATCCAGCCCCTCGCGGATCAGCCTGGCCATCGAGTATCCCGGGTCGGTCAAAAGCGCGCGGTCCAGTGCGACATTGGCGAGGGTTCCGTCGCCTCGCGAATAGGCGACCCAGGCCAGCGCGGTCGCCACGGGGGCATCGACCGGAGGGATGGCGGTGCGAACCAGATCCATGAGCAGGCTCAGCAGGGCGTCCGAGTCGGGCCGGGCGGCGCGCGCGAGCACACTGTCCCGGGCGCCGACGTCGCCCAACCCCACCACGAGCCGGGCCGCCGTCGCGGGGGCCAGCCCGCGTCCCTGCGGGTATCCCGCCAGCGTCTCGTCGAACAACGCACGCGTCTCCTGGCGCAGATCGTGGTGGCTCTCCCCCGCGGCGACCCGGTCAGCCAGCTCAGCCGCGGCTGCGTCCAACGCCCGCTCCGCCTCGACGCGCCGCGCCGACCTCGGTGCCGCGATGCTGCGCACCACGGCGTCGCGGTCCGGCAGTGCCCGAGCGCCCTCCGCGACCAGGGCCGCCGTGACCACCGAGGTCTCGTCGAGGGGCAGCGGGGTGCCCTCGGCAGGGCAACATCGTGGGTTCAGACACAGGTCGGACCACCAGCGCCCGGCCGCGACCAGCAGTGCGTCGGTCAAGCCGATGTCGCGCTGGTGCAGGGCATCGCGCACGGCAGCCACGATGGGCGGCACGGCGTCGAACGATCTCTGGTCCGTGCAGGCAACCCGCGCACCAGCAGTGGCGGGAGCGACGGCGGCTGTCGCGGTCGAGACGATGCCTACGTGGTGCGCCGCAGTCTCGTCGTAACGCAACAGGACCGCGCGGTCTGCTCTGTTCTGCAGGGCGCCCAGCGCCAGCAAGTCGGCGCACTCCGCCTCGTCCCCCCGCTCAGGTAGGTCGAGGCGCATGGTGACGGCGAGCTTTCCCCGCGGGCCCCGCAGGGCGACCAGCACGATGCTGTCCCGAGGGTGGTAGCCCAGCATCCGCGGCAAGGCGGTCAGGAGGGCGGAGGGACCGATGACGCGCAGTGGCGCCCTGGTGAGTGTCATGAGAAAACGGTGCCAAAGAATCGGCCGTCCACAGCCCCTCGTCGTCCCCAGGTCGCCGCAAAGGCCGGCGCCGGCGATCGTCCGTCGGTGGCGTCGGCTAGACAGGGACCGTGAACAACGACGACGAGCTCCGAGCCGAGGCCGAGACGGTGCTGCGCGCCCTGGCCGGCGAGAACGCCACCTTGCGCGCCGACCAGTGGCAGGCGGTCCGGGCATTGGCGGTGGATCGCCGGCGCGTCCTCGTCGTCCAGCGCACCGGCTGGGGCAAGTCGGCGGTCTACTTCGTGGCGACCGCGCTGCTCCGAGCCCGTGGCGCCGGGGCCACGGTCATCGTCAGTCCCCTGCTGGCGCTCATGCGCAACCAGGTCGCCGCTGCAGAGCGAGCCGGCATCCGGGCACGCACCATCAACTCGGCCAACGTGGAGACGTGGTCCGCGGTTCGGGCTGAGGTCGCGGCCGGCACCGTCGACGTCCTGCTGGTGAGCCCAGAGCGGTTGAACAACCCCGACTTCCGGGACACCGTGCTGCCCCAGCTAGCAGCGACGACCGGCCTGCTGGTCGTCGACGAGGCGCACTGCATCTCAGACTGGGGGCACGACTTCC
Source organism: Actinomycetes bacterium (assembly GCA_038223055.1). Classification (GTDB taxonomy): domain Bacteria; phylum Actinomycetota; class Actinomycetes; order JACCUZ01; family JACCUZ01; genus JBBRHF01. The sequence continues at coordinate 5,699 of JBBRHF010000154.1, forward strand.
GTCCCGACTATCGCCGAATCCGGACCCTGCTCGCCGATCTCGCGCCGGGCGTGCCGGTGCTCGCGACGACAGCGACCGCCAATGCTCGCGTCGTCGGCGATGTCGCCGAGCAGCTCGCGCACGACGGCGAGCAGACCGTCGTCTTGCGCGGCTCGCTTGAGCGGACCAGCCTGCGACTAGCCGTGCTGCGGCTGCCGAGCGACGCCCATCGGCTCGCCTGGCTCGAGCAGCACCTCGAAGCCCTCCCGGGTTCAGGCATCATCTATGCGCTGACCGTGGCCCAGACGGACGAGGTGGCGTCCTACCTGCGCGAGCGGGGCCATGTCGTCGCGGCCTATTCCGGTCGCACCGAGACGGCCGACCGGCTGGCCGCCGAGGACGACCTGCTGGCAAACCGGGTCAAGGCCCTGGTGGCGACCTCCGCGCTGGGGATGGGCTTCGACAAGCCCGACCTGGGCTTCGTCGTTCACCTGGGCGCGCCTCAGTCGCCGATCGCCTACTACCAGCAGGTGGGCCGGGCCGGCCGGGCGCTCACCGAGGCGCACGTCCTGCTGCTGCCCGGCGAGCAGGACGAGGCGATCTGGCGCTACTACGCGAGCGTCGGGTTCCCGGCCCAAGAGCAGGTGCGGGCGACGCTGTCCGTTCTCGACGACCAGAGTGCCCGCACCACCGCACCCATCTCGACCCCCGCCCTTGAGGTTCAGGTCGACCTTTCCCGGTCCCGGCTCGACACGATGCTCAAGGTCCTCGACGTGGATGGCGCCGTCCGCCGGGTGCGCGGCGGGTGGGTGTCCACCGGCATGCCGTGGGCCTACGACGCCGACCGCTATGCCCGCGTGGCGCAAGCCCGAACGCAGGAGCAGCAGGCCATGCGCGACTACATCTCGACGACCGGATGCCGGATGGCCTTTCTGCGCCGGGAGCTCGACGACCCGGCGGCCGGTGAGACCTGCGGCCGGTGCGACCGGTGCGCCGGACCGTTCTGGTCCACCGAGGTGAGCCTTCCTGCCCTGGCGCAGAGCACCGCCCGGATGGCCCGACCAGGGGTCGCGGTGGAGCCTCGACGGATGTGGCCGACGGGCCTGGACAGCGCCGGACTGCCGTTGCACGGAAAGATTCCGGCCGGCGAACAGTGCGCCGAGGGTCGGGTGGTGGCCAGGCTGTCCGACGTCGGCTGGGGGACGGTTCTGCGCCGGCTGCTCGTTGCGGGCGACGGCCTCGACAGCCTCGACGGCGACGGCGATGGACCCGCCGAGGGACCTAGGCGCGATCCCGCCGAGGGACCCAGGCGCGATCCCGGCGACGATCGCCGCGCCGGACCGGACCACCGAGCCACGACGGCAGACCGCCGACCCACGACGACAGACCACAGACCCAAGGCGGCAGACCACAGACCCCGGGCGACAGACCAAGAGGTGCCCGAGAACGTGTTCGCCGCCGTCGTTGAGGTGCTGCGCGGCTGGCCGTGGGACCACCGGCCCGCCGGAGTCGTCGCCATGGCGTCGGACGAGCGGCCGGTTCTCGTCTCGTCGCTGGCCCAGCGCATCGCCGACACCGGTCGGATGAGTTTTCTGGGGACCGTCGGACGGATCCGCGGCGCACCTCAGCGCAGCAACAGCGCCCAACGTGTCCGGGCGCTGTTCGGTGGCTTCTCCCTCGACGCCGACCTGTGCGAGCGACTGGCGGCAGTGGGCGGCGCACCCATCCTGCTCGTCGACGACGTGGTCGAGAGCGGATGGACAGCCGCGCTGGCCGGTCGCGAGTTGAGGCTCGCGGGCGCGTCCGCCGTGCTTCCGTTTGCCCTGGCCCAGCGGGCCTGAGCCATCCGGGCGCACAACGTCCGGGCAAACGGCGGGTCTAGCCGAAGGGCTAGCCGCGCGCGTGCCCGGACGCTGGTGCTGCCGGTGCGGCCGTGCTAGGTCAGCCGACGCGCAGGTGCTGCCCGGGGTGGATCAGACCGGGGTTGCCGCCGATCGTGGCACTGTTGATCCGGTAGAGCGCGTTCCAGCCACCAGGCACATGCGCGCGGTTGGCGATGGCCGCGAGGGTGTCCCCACGGAGTACGACGACGGTCTGACCGGCGGCCAGGCGGCGCACGACTGCCGTGCGGTGCGCGGGGGCCTTGCGAACCTTGGACCTCGACGGGCGCACGTCGGTGGACGTGGCGGACCCGCGGGCGTCGGCCGAGCTCAGGCCCAGGCGGCGCGAGCAGGCGGGCCAGGGCGACCAGCCGCGGGCGTCGAGCACGCGCTCCGCCACGACGATCTGCTCGGACTTGGCGGCGAGGTCGGGGCGGGAGGCATAGCTTCCGCCGCCGTTGGACAGCCAGGTGCCCCGGTCGAACTGCACGCCACCGTAGTAGCCGTTGCCGGTGTTGATGGCCCAGTTGCCGCCGCTCTCGCACCGCGCCAGGCGATCCCAGGTGCTGGTGGTGGCGGCGTCGGCAGACGACACACCGACGAGGGGGATGACAGCGACCAGGGGAACGGTCGCAAGACTAAAGTTGCGGATCCTGTGGTTGGCCTTGCGGTGACGACCGCGTTCGATGCCGGACATAGGTGAACTCCTCTCGCCGCCTGCGGAGTTAGCTGTCGGGTTCAGGCGAGAGGTGCCTGGTCGCACGTCGGCGACTTGACCCCTAGGACGTCGAGACGCCCAGGTTGGGTCCCCCACTCCTGCCCAGTGGCGATGACAAAAAGATCTCGCGTGGCGGGCAGGACTCGGCGTGCCAAGCAAGAGCCGCCAGGGGATCCTGTGCGGCAAAGGTCCAGACTAGGGTGCGAATCGTTGTCGACGCAAACTGTCGGCGACGATGTGATGAAGCCCACATGACGCACGAGCGACGTACGAGGGACCTCCGATGGTCGGTGACATCACGTGCATCGGCACCGCACGAGGCATCCTTGAGGGGTGCCGGGAGATCTGTTGGTCCGAGGATCCGTCGTCATCCCCGAGGCCGAACTGCGCTGGCGGTTCTCCCGATCCAGCGGACCGGGTGGCCAGTCGGTCAACACGTCGGACTCGCGGGCCGAGCTGTCCTTCGACGTGGGCGCGAGCGCGGCCCTGAGCCCGCCGCTCAAGGCCCGCGTTCTGGGCCGGCTCGGACACCGCCTGGTCGCCGGAGTTCTCACCGTCGCCGCCTCCGAACAGCGCTCACAACTGCAGAACCGGCACGCCGCCGAAGAGCGGTTAGTGGCGCTGCTGGACGCCGCCATCGCGCCCCCGCCGAAACGCCGTCGACCCACCAAGCCATCCCGTGGTGCGGTTCAGCGCCGCCTAGACGCCAAGAAGAGCAGGGCGCAGACCAAGCGGATGCGCCGCTCACTGGACGACTGAGACCAACGCGCTGGAGGACCGAGACCAACCGGCCGTCCAGCGCCGCGGTCCCGTCAGGACGCGGACAGCTCGGCGATCTCGTCGGCCCCCAGCGTCAGATCGACGGCGTCGACCGAGTCGCGGATGGTCGCCGCCCGGCTCGAGCCGGGGATCGGGATGATCCGGGGCGACAGCGCCAGCATCCATGCCAGGGTGACCTGCTGCGGGCTGACGCCGTGAGCCGCCGCGACTCGGGCGAACGCCCCGTGCGCGGAACCGAGATCGCCGGCCTTGGCGATGCCGCCGAGCGGGCTCCACGGCAGGAAGGCGATGCCCATCACGTCGCACAACTCGAGCTCGGCCTGGCTGGACCGGAACGCCGGAGAGAACTGGTTCTGGACCGAGACCAGCCGCCCACCGAGGATCTCGTTGGCCTGCTCGATCTGCCCCGGGTTGGCGTTCGAGATGCCGGCCATGACGATCTTGCCGGCGTCTAGCAGGCCGGCCAGCGCTCCGACCGACTCGGCGTAGGGCACCTTGGGGTCGGGACGGTGGAACTGGTAGAGCCCGATGGCCTCGACATCGAGCCGCTTGAGTGACGCGTCGCACGCCTCACGCAGGTGCACAGGCGAGCCGTCAAGGTCCCAGGCGCCCCCGCCCGGACGGGTGTGGCCGCCCTTGGTGGCCACCAGAACGTCGTTCGCGTCGCCACTGTAGGAGGCGAGCGCCTCCGCGATGAGCACCTCGTTGTGCCCCACGTCCGAGGAGTCCACGTGGTAGGCGTCGGCGGTGTCGATGAGCGTGACCCCGGCGTCCAGCGCCGCGTGGATCGTGGCAACCGACTGGGCTCGATCCTCCGGTCGGCCCTCGATCGAGAGCGGCATCCCGCCGAGCCCGATAGCGCTGACGGTGCGGTCTCCGAGGGTACGTGTCTGCATGTGGCGGTGCCTCCTGGGGCGTTGGTTGTCGTTCCGGGTCGCTGACGCTCTTCCATCGCTCCTGCCCAGAGGTCGCCCGGGCAATCATCCTCGGCGGGGCAAGATCCACAGATGCCCGCGGACCAGCACCCCGCAAACCCGCCAGTCGGCATCGAACCGAGGCAGATCGTCTCGGCCCTGGCTGCGGCTGGGGTGCACCACGGAACCATGGTCGCGCTGGCGGTGACGCAGGACGGCCTCGGCCTGGCCGCGGGCGACCGGCGGCGGCCGGCGTGCACCTGACCGGGTGCTGGGACCTGGCCGCGGTGGAGCAGGAGCGCCGGCTGCGCGTCGAGCGACCGGAACTGCGGGCCGCGACGAGACCGTGCACCGCCACCTGCGCGGATCTGGCCGGCGCAGCCAGCCGGGCCGGCCCGACCAGCCCGACCAGCCCGACCGTCCCGATCTGCGCAACCCTGCCCAGGTCCGCGCCCTGCCGCGGGACATCGGCATCGACGTGCCTAACACGCATTCCTGGCGGCTCGAACGGCTGCGTGACGTGCATCCGTCCGTTCCCGCGCTGCTGGCCTGGCGGCGGTCCGAGCGGATCGCCACGACGTACTGATATGCACGGTT
>JBBRHF010000155.1:0-10338 GCA_038223055.1 Actinomycetes bacterium
ACAACCACTATGCGCGGCTGGAGCGGCGACTGGTCGAACTCGGCGCCCAGCCGGAGGTGGCTATGCAGCCCTTCGTCGAGGCGCTCGAGGCGTTCCACGCCCGCACCGCGCCGGGCGATTGGCTCGAAGGGCTGGTCAAGGCATATGTCGGCGACGGCATCGCTGAGGACTTCTACCGCGAGGTCTCCGCCTATCTCGACCCTGCCAACCGGGCGCTGGTCGTGCAGGTGCTCGAGGACACTGGCCACTCCGCCTTCGCGGTGGACCGGGTGCGCGCCGCGATCGCAGCCGAGCCCAGGCTGTCGGGTCGGCTGGCCCTGTGGGGCAGGCGGTTGGTCGGCGAGGCGCTCAGCCAGGCGCAACGCGTCGCCGCGGAGCGCGACGCGCTCGCGTCCCTGCTCGTTGGTGGAGTCGACCGGCCCGGCGCCGACCTCGCCGAGGTGGGCCGGATGTTCGCCCGGCTGACCGAGAACCACACCCAGCGGATGGCCAACCTCGGCCTGAACGCCTGAACCGCACCGCTACATCGCGCCAAACCCGACCCGGCGAGTGTCGCTCTCGCCGATCTCGACGTAGGCCAGCTTGTCCGCAGGCACGACCACGCGGCGCCCGGTCTCGTCTGTCAGGGAAAGGATCTTGCTCTGGCCGGTGAGCGCGGCCGACACGGCCTCGGTGATCTCGTCCGTGGACTGCGAGCTGTCCAGGACCAGCTCGCGGGCGGCGTGCTGAACGCCGATCTTGATCTCCACGTAGACCTCCGGTGCGACCGCTCGCGCGACTCTCACGCGGGCGCGGCGTCCAGGCTAATCGAGAGGCCGGACCGGCAGCGATGCAGGACGACCGGCGATGCGCGATGAGCACGTCCAGCCCAACACAGAATCCATAGATCGACACAGAATCGGCAGACCAACACAGAATCAACAGACCAACACACAGAAGGACCCCCCGGCACATCCGGAAACGCTTCATCGCGGCCTTCTGTGTGTTCTTCTGCAGATCTCCTGGTCTGCAGGTCCGATCTCCTGGTCTGCAGGTCCGATCTCCTGGTACGGAGGCCGATCCATGGCTGGAGGAGGTGTCGTCCCCGGGCTCAATGCGGCTCGCCGGCGCGGGGGAACCCACCGAGGCCACGCCACGAGAGGCTGGCCATCAGGCGGGCGGCCGCGTCGCGGGGGATCGAGCCGTCGGTCGTCAGCCAGTAGCGCGCCGCGACGTGGGCCATGCCGGACAGGCCGACCGCGAGCAGCATGGCGTCTTCCGGAGGAAGCCCGGTGTCCTCGCGGATCACCTCGCTGATCGCGTCGGCGCACGCGGAGGTGACGCCCTCGACGCGCTCACGGACGGACTCCTGGTTGGTCAGGTCGGATTCGAACACCAGCCGGAAGGCGCCGCCATCCTCGTCGACGAACCGGAAGTAGGCGGCGATCGACCCGGCGACCCGCAGCTTGTTGTCGGTCGTAGCGGCCAGCGCCTCGCGCACCGCGGTGATCATTGCCTCGGTGTGTTCGTCGAGCAGGGCGAGGTACAGCTCGAGCTTTCCGGGAAAGTGTTGATAGAGCACGGGTTTGCTCACCCCGGCGCGCTCGGCGATGTCGTCCATCGACGTCGCGTGGTAGCCCTGGGCGACGAAGATCTCCAGCGCCGCGCCGAGCAACTGGCGGCGCCGCGCAGAGCGGGGCAACCGGGCGCTGCGAGGCCGCCCTTCGCTCGCCTCGGACGCGGCCGGCACAGCTGGCACGGGCGCTCCTCTGGTCGATGGCGGGCTTCGGCCATCTTACGGGCGCCCCCAACAGACGGTCCGGCGGCGGGAGTCCTTTCGCCGCCGGACGCGTCCAAGCCTTTGAGGGGATGCCAGCGTGAGCCAGACCGAACGCCCGCCGCTCGATCGGCGTGACGACGGTTACGCGGTCGACTCGGCTGACTCGTCGGATACGGCTGACTCGTCGGACACGACGACCCCGTCGACCATCGTGATGGTGTGGCGGGGTCCGGTGAACCACTTCTTGGCCGACAGGTGCCAGCCGATCCACAACGCGAGCAGCGCCCCTCCGGTCACCAGGGGGGCGTAGTTGACGAACTTCCAGTTGAAGTCCTTGTTGCCCGGCGTGCCCGCGGGGGTGATCGGCAGGATGAAGTAGACCGTGATGATGGCGATCTCCACGACAGCCACCGTGCACATCCACTTGTAACGGGCCCCCAGAGTCCACGACCCGGGCACGAAGCTGGCCCCGGCGCGCAGGCGCAGGAAGATGGGGATTCCGAAGGCGACGTAGAGACCGATGACAGCCACGGACACGACGGCATAGAAGGCAACCGGGACGGGGGCGCCGTTGATGTCGACCTTGACCAGTGCGGGCAGGGTCATGACGACTCCGGCGGCCGCGGACACCAGGACGGCGTTGGCCGGGACACGTTTGGCGGTCAGCTTGGACCACAGGCGCGACATGGGGACGGCGCCGTCCCGGCTGAACGCGAACAGCATCCGCGACGTGCTGGTCATGCACGCCATCGCGCAGAAGAACTGCCCGATCGAGGCGATCAGCAACACGGTGCCGGCCCAACCGCTGGTCAATGCCTGCTGGAAGATGAGGGCCACGCCGCCACCACCCTTGGTCACCGCGCCGGGGTCCTGCACCGCGAACAGGAACGCGAGCAGCAGCACCCAGCCGCCGATCGCGGAGTAGAAGATGGACCGCCAGATGCCCTTGGCTGCGCTGTTGGCCGCACCCTGGGTCTCCTCCGACAGGTGGGCCGACGCGTCGTAGCCGGTGATGGTGTACTGCGTCAGCAGAAAACCCAACGGCAGCACGTAGAACCAGAAGGACAGGCCCCCTGTGCTGCCGTCGGCGATGCCGGAGTTGTTGATCCGCTGGCTGAACACGAACGACAGGTCCTGGTGATTGTCCGGCAGCAGGATCAGCACCAGGACGATCGCGGCCGCGCCGAACACGTGCCACCACACCGAGATGTTGTTGAGCACCGCGAGCAGGTGCGAGCTGAAGATGTTGATCAGGCTGACCAGCACCATGATGATCAGGAAAATGGCGAAGACCCGGTTGAGGGAGTAGCCATCGGACCACGACGAGCTGTAGGTGCTCAAGGTGAGGTCGAAGAACGTCGCGCAGCCGTAGGCCACCGACGCGACGACGGCGAGCAGGCCGATCAGGTTGAGCCAGCCGGTGTAGTAGCCGGCCTTGGCACCGCCGAGCTTGGAGGCCCACCAGTAGATGCCGCCGGACGTCGGGTAGGCCGAGACCAGCTCGGACATGCACAGGCCGATCACGAGGATGAACGCGGAGATGAGCGGCCAGCCCAGCGAGATGGCGATCGGACCGCCGTTGTTCCAAGCCTGACCGAACGTCGTGAAGCAGCCGGCCAGGATCGAGATGATGGAGAACGAAATCGCGAAGTTGGAGAAGCCGGACCAGCTGCGGTCGAGCTCCTGTTTGTAGCCCAGCTCGGCGAGCCGTTGATCGTCGGCGCTGAGGCGGGACGTGCCTGTCTCGGCACGCTGACCGGGCACGGAATTTCTATCGGGCACGGAACTTCTATTGGACACTGGTTCCTCCTGGGGTCTTCGCGTGGGAACTGCCTTCTAGCGCAGGGTCGGACGGGTGTCCGTCGTCAATCGGCAGCGGTGGCCTCCGCGAGCAGCCGCTCAAGATGCGGCCCGTCGAACTCCGCGACGGCACGTTCGTACTTCTCCATACCCCACGCCCAGAAGTCGAACTCGAGCGTGCAGGTGGCCGCCGAGATGGCGGCCCACAGAGTCCAGCCGTACTTCGACATCAGGCCCAGCAGCCGCGCCCGGGCGATCTGGTGCCGCCGCGCGCTCCCGTAGTAGTCCGTCACCAGCCACTCGAGGTGGTCGGGCGACAGGTCGGCCTCGCTCCAGATGTTGCCGAGCTCGAAGCAAGGGTCGTTGTTGCCGGAGTATTCATAGTCGATCAGCCACACTCGCCCGGAGTCCTCGGCGACGATGTTGGCTGGGAGCAGGTCGTTGTTGCACGGAACGGTCCTTTCCCGCCGTACGTCGAGGGCCGCGGAGATCCGCTCGACCTGGGGTCCGAAGTCGAGGTAGCGCGCCGGCAGCCGGAAGCCGTGGCTGGTGACGACCTCGAGATAGGCACGCTGGGTGGCGAACATGTCGAAGTCGTTGACGAACCGCGGGCCGGCGTGCAGTCGACGGCAGGCGGCCGCCACCTCAGTGAGGACTGTTGCCTCGCGCAGGTCGCCCGGCGTGAGGGTGCGCCCCGGCACCCAGGCCACGACCATCACGCCCTCACCCGGCAGGTAGTCGAGGACGGCAGGCGCGGCACCCGCCGCGGCGGCCGCGAGGGAGTTGCGGTGCTCGGCCGCACGGTCGATCGCCAGCAGGTCGCTGTCCATGGTGGAAATCCGCACGACCGCACTGCGCTCGGAGGTCGTCACCTTGAAGTTGCGGTTGGTGAGCCCGCCGGTGAGCCGTTCGACGGTCCGAGGTGCGCCAGCCAGGCTTGGCAGCCGATCGATCACGGCGACCAGGTCGAGGGAACTCGAGACGTCGGGCGTCTCGACCGCGCCCAGCGCGGGGGGGGCGGATTGTCCGGCGCCACCCTGTGATGGCACGCGGTGGCTCCGAACCGGTGGGGTCACGCACACTCCCTGAGCTGACGCGGCACGCCGTGGGCTGTGGTGGACGGCGCGGCCGGAGATCGCGATCGGATGCTAATCGACCGCTGCGCAACGGTCTAGTCCCAAATCGCCCAACGACGCGACGGATTTCGTCGTGTCAAGGTCTAGATGATTCGTGCTCGCGTGATCTACAGTTCGGCCGTGGACGCGGCCGACGACTCCGCGCCAGGGCACGCTGACGCACAGCGACGAGGCGAGGCGATGTCTCCTGACCGGTCGGCGCAGGCTGTGCTGCCGAGTTCCGCGCGCGTGGTCGTCATCGGTGGCGGCGTAGGCGGGGCCAGCATCGCCTACCACCTGGCGGCTCTCGGTGAGCGCGAGGTCGTCCTCGTCGAGCGCGACGAGCTGACGAGCGGGTCGACGTTCCACTCGGCCGGCCTAGTCGGCCAGTTGCGCGCCGACCCGACCCTGACCCGGATGAACGCCTACTCCGTCGAGCTCTACCGCAAGCTCCAGTCGAGCGAGGACTGCGCCCCGGGATGGACCGAGAGCGGCGGCATCCGGCTGGCCTCGAGCCCCGAGCGGCTGGCCGAGATCCGCCGCCAGATCGGCTGGGCGCGCGCGGTCGGCCTGCCGTTGCAGGAGATCTCCGCAGCCGAGGCGCAGGTCCTGTTTCCGCTGATGGACCCCGACGGTGTGCTCGGGGGTGCCTTCCTCGCCTCCGACGGGCACCTCGACCCGTCCCGGCTGTGCTACGGGCTGGCCGCGATGGCCCGGACCGAGGGGGTGCAGATCCACACCCGTACTCGCGTCCTCGCCATCACACATGACAAGGACGGGGTCGCTGGGGTCCTGACCGACCGAGGTCACATCGAGTGCGCTGTCGTCGTCAACTGCGCCGGGATGTTCGCCGCCGAGATCGCTCGGATGGTCGGCGTGCGGGTCCCGGTGGTCCCGATGTCCCATCAGTACGTCGTCACCGAGCCCTTCCTGTCGCGGCACCTAGCACAAACCCTGGACCTGATGCCGCCGCTGCCGACGCTGCGCGACCCCGACCTGCTCGTCTACTTCCGTCAGGAGGTCGAGGGCCTGGTGATGGGCGGCTACGAGCGAACGCCCGCCCCGTGGACCGCGGACCTGCGCTCGTACGACGCGATCCCCGGTGACTTCAACGGCCGGCTCCTGCCGGAGGACTGGGACCGGTTCGAACAGATCAGCCACAACGCTGCGGTGCGGGTGCCGGCGATGGCCGACGTCGGGCTGCGCAAACTCATCAACGGACCCGAGGCGTTCACACCGGACAACGAGTTCTGCCTCGGCGAGACCGGCGTCGGGGGGTTCTTCGTCGCGGCCGGTTTCTGCGCTCACGGCATCGCGGGTGCCGGCGGCATCGGCAAGGTGATGGCCGAGTGGATCGTCGAGGGCGAGCCGAGCCTGGACGTCGGTCACATGGACGTCCGCCGGTTCGCCCGGCACTACGACTCGCCGTCCTACACCCTCAAGCGCACCATGGAGAACTACCAGACCTACTACGACATCGCCTACCCGCACGAGGGCCGCTCGGCCGGGCGACCGCTGCGCACCTCCCCGGCCTATCCCTGGCACGTCGCGCACGGCGCGGTGTTCGGCGAGAAGGCGGGCTGGGAGCGGGTCGACTACTACCAGACCGAGGCAGCCGAGGAAACCGCGACAGGTGAGAACGACCCCTGGCTCCGCCCGAACGGATGGGCGGGGCGCGCTTGGTCGCCGGCCATCGGTGCTGAGCACCGTGCGACGCGGTCTGCGGCCGGCCTGTTCGATGAGTCCTCGTTCGCCAAGATCGAGGTCACCGGACCGGACGCCGCGGTGTTCCTGGAATGGGTGTGCGACAACAGAGTGGCCCGAGCCGTCGGCGACATCACCTACACCCAGGCGCTCAACAGCCGCGGCGGCATCGAGTGCGACGTCACGGTCACCCGGACCGGCCTCGAGTCGTTTCTCGTCGTCACCGGGACGGCCTGCGGCTCCCACGACCTTGCGTGGCTCCGCAAGCAGGCCCGCCTCACGTCGTACGCGGTGCGCATCGCCGACGTCACCGGGCACTACGCCTGCTACGCCCTGTGGGGTCCGCGGGCTCGCGATGTGCTGCAACGGCTCACCCCCGCCGACCTGGGGAACGCGGCGTTCCCGTTCATGACCTCTGCCGAGATCACCGTCGGCGACGTCCCGCTGCGGGCGCTGCGGGTCACCTTCACCGGGGAGCTGGGCTGGGAGCTCTACGCAACCAGCGACTATGCCGCCGGGCTCTGGCGCACCGTCTACGAGGCGGGCCGGGACCTCGGGCTGGTCGCCGCCGGCTACCGCGCCATCGACAGCCTGCGGCTGGAGAAGGGCTACCGCGTGTGGGGCACCGACATCACTCCGGAGACCAACCCCTACGAGGCCGGCCTCGGGTTCTGCGTCAAGGCTGACAAGCCCGGCGGATTCCTGGGGGCCACCGCGCTCGTGGCCGCTCGGCAGCGGGGCATCGACCGCCGGCTGCGCTGCCTGACCCTGGCCGACCCGCGCTCGGTGGTTCTCGGCGGCGAGGCGGTGCGCGCCGGCGGGGCGGTGGTCGGGCGGGTGACCTCCGGCGGCTACGGCTACACCGCCGAGGCGTCGATCGCCTACGCCTACCTGCCGAACGACCACGGTCGAGACGGGACCGAGGTCGAGATCGACCTGTTCGGGCGTTGGGTCAGCGCGGCCGTCGCGGCCGATGTGCTGGTCGACCCCGCCAACAGCCGGGTGCGTCAGGACGTGGAGCACAATGCGCGGCCAGACACACGACGCGCACCGTGAGACCCACCCCGAGACCTACCCCGAGACCCACCCGGAGAGGCTGCCCGTGAGCACTGCAAAGCCAGGACTGCTGTCCGTCGACGAGCTGCGGGCCGACATCGCCGCCGGAGCCGTCGACACGGTGCTCGTCGCCTTCACCGATATGCAGGGCCGGCTGGCCGGAAAGCGGCTGCACGCCGCTCACTTTCTCGAGGACGTGCTCGGCCACGGCACCGAGGGCTGCAACTGCCTGCTGGCCGTGGACGTGGAGATGAACACCGTCGAGGGCTACGAGATGTCCTCGTGGGACCGGGGCTACGGCGACTTCATGTTCGTGCCCGACCTGACCACGCTGCGCCGCGTGCCGTGGCAGGAGGCCACGGCGTTGCTGCTGGCCGACCTCGCGTGGGAGGACGGGAGCGACGTGCTGGCCTCGCCGCGCCAGATTCTCAAGCGCCAGACCGCGCGCCTGCGCGACGTCGGCCTGAAGGCGCTGGTCGGCACCGAGCTGGAGTTTATCGTGTTCCGCGACACATTCGAGTCGGCCTGGCACAAGGCCTACCGCGGGCTCGAGCCCGCCAACCTCTATAACGGCGACTATTCCATGCTCGGTACGTCGCGGGTCGAGCCGTTGCTGCGGCGCATGCGCAACGGCATGGTCGGCGCGGGGATGTCCGTCGAGTCGGCCAAGGGCGAGTGCAACCTGGGTCAGCACGAGATCGCCTTCAAGTACGACGACGCTGTCGTCACGTGTGATAACCACTCGATCTACAAGACCGGGGCCAAGGAGATTGCCGCTCAGGAAGGCATGTCGCTCACCTTCATGGCCAAGTTCAACGAGCGCGAGGGCAACTCGTGCCACATCCACATCTCGCTGCGCGGCCTGAACGACGACGCGATGGTGCTGGCCGACGGTGCCGGACTCTCGGCGATGGGCGAGCACTTCCTAGCCGGGCAACAGGCGTGCCTGCGTGAGCTCAGCCTGCTGCTCGCTCCGAATATCAACTCCTACAAGCGGTTCGTGCCGGGTTCCTTCGCCCCCGACGACGGTGAAGTGGGGCCGGGACAACCGCACCTGCGCGCTCCGGCTGGTCGGCCGCGGCCCGTCGTTGCGGGTGGAGAACCGGGTGCCCGGCGGCGACGTCAACCCCTATCTCGCGGTCGCGGCACTCGTCGCGGCCGGCCTGCACGGCATCGAGGCGGAGCTCCCCCTCGAAGATCCGTTCCAGGGCAACGCCTACGCCGCCGACGCCGAGCACGTGCCGGCCACGCTGCGCGACGCGCTCGAGCTGTGGGAGGGCAGCGACCTGGCCCGTAGGGCGTTCGGTGACGAGGTGGTCGCCCACTACGCCAACATGGCCACCGTGGAGCTCGCGGCCTACGACTCGGCGGTCACCGACTGGGAACGCTATCGCTCCTTCGAGCGGCTGTGAGCGTGGCCGGCTCCTACGACGTGGTCAACCCGGCCACCGAGGAGGTCATCGAGTCGGTCGCGCCGACCAGCGCGCAGGACGCCGACGTCGCGATCGCCACTGCCAGCACGGCGTACGACTGGTGGCGCGCGGTCGCACCGGACGACCGCGCGCGGTTGCTGCGCGCGTTCGCAGCCGCTGTTGACGGCGACCTCGAGAACCTGGCCCGGCTGGAGGTCGCCAACTCCGGCCACACGATCGCCAATGCCCGCTGGGAGGCGGGCAACGTCCGGGACGTATTGACCTACTATTCCGCTGCACCCGAACGCCTGTTCGGGCGCCAGATCCCGGTGGCGGGGGGTGTGGACGTCACGTTCAAGGAGCCGCTCGGGGTCGTCGGGGTGATCGTGCCGTGGAACTTCCCCATGACAATCGCCGGATGGGGGTTCGCGCCGGCACTGGCGGCCGGCAACACGGTGGTCCTCAAGCCCGCCGAGGTGACGCCGCTGACCGCCGTCCGGCTGGGGGAGCTTGCCCTGGCCGCCGGCCTGCCCGAGGGCGTCTTCCAGGTGTTGCCCGGCAAGGGATCGGTGGTGGGGCAGCGGTTCGTGCACAACGCCGACGTGCGCAAGGTGGTGTTCACCGGCTCGACCGAGGTCGGTAGGGCCGTCATGGCGGGCTGCGCGGCGCAGGTGAAACCGGTCACGCTCGAGCTCGGAGGTAAGAGCGCCAATATCGTATTCGCCGACTGCGACGTGGAGCGGGCGGCCGCGACCGCGCCCTACGCCGTGTTCGACAACGCCGGGCAGGACTGCTGCGCCCGCTCGCGCATCCTCGTGCAGCGCAGCGTGCTCGACCGGTTTCTCGACCTGTTCGGATCGGCGGTGCAGGGGGTCCGGGTGGGCGACCCGGCCTCGGAGGGCACTGAGATGGGTCCCCTGATCACCGCCGCCCACCGCGACCGGGTCGCCTCGTTCGTCCCCGACGGCGCGCCGGTGGCGTTCCGCGGCTCCGCTCCGGGCGGTCCGGGCTTCTGGTTCCCGCCCACCGTGCTGGCCCCGGTGGACCCGGCGGGCCGGGCCGCCACCGAGGAGATCTTCGGCCCGGTCGTCGTGGTCATCCCCTTCGACGACGAAGCCGATGCCGTGCGCATCGCCAACGACTCGCCCTACGGCCTGTCCGGCTCGATCTGGACCCGTGACGTCGGGCGGGCGCTTCGGGTAGCCCGCGCCGTCGCGGCCGGGAACCTGTCGGTCAACTCCCACTCGTCGGTGCGCTACTCCACGCCGTTCGGGGGGTTCAAGTCCTCCGGGCTCGGCCGCGAGCTCGGGCCGGATGCCCTGGATGCCTTCACCGAGGTCAAGAACGTGTTCATCGCCACCTAGTCGTCCGGTGCCACACCCATCCCGTCGTCCCCATCCCGTCGTCCCCATCCCGTCGTCCCCATCCCGTCGTCCCCATCCCGTCGTCCCCATCCCGTCGTCCCTAACCATCAGGAGACCAGTGAGCAATC
>JBBRHF010000156.1:0-10288 GCA_038223055.1 Actinomycetes bacterium
GCCACCCTCGCCACGGCCTTCGCCGTCGGCAAGACGCTGAAGAAGTCCTGCGTGCTGGTCAAGGACGCCCCCGCCTTCGTGGTAAACCGGATCCTGACCCGCTTCCTCGGCGAGGTCACCCGAGCCGTCGACGAGGGCACCCCCGTCGAGGTTGCCGACCGGGCGCTCGAGTCGCTGGGCCTGCCGATGTCGCCGTTCGTGCTGCTTTCCCTGGTCGGGCCGGGCGTGGCCCTGCACGTCGCGGAGACGATGCACGAGGCCTACCCCGAGCGCTTCTACGTCTCGGACAACCTGCGCCGTCTGGTCACCGCGGGCAAGCAGGGGGTGTACGTGTGGGACGGCGCGAACCCCAGGGTCGACCCGGAGGTGGCCGACCTGCTGCAGCAGGGCAACGAGCCCAGCGACGAGGCCACCGTGCGCGACCGCGCCCTCACGGCCCTGGCGCAGGAGATTCACCTGATGCTCGAGGAGGGCGTCATCGCCGACGTACGCGACGTCGACCTGGCGATGCTGCTCGGCGCTGGCTGGCCCTTCCACCTGGGCGGCATCACGCCCTACCTCGACCGCAGCGGGGTCGCCGAGCGCGTCAACGGCGCCCGATTCGCCCACGGTTGAGCCGCGCCCGGGGCTGATTTAGGGTCGCGATAACCATCCGGCACCCCGTGCGCTAACCGTCGGATGATGAAGGTGGTCCCGACATCGTCGCGTCCCCTTCCAGGAGGATCATCAGTGAACGCTCGACTCCGCATCGGCTTGGCCGCGCTGGCCACAGCCGCCATGACCATCGCACCCGCAGGGCTAGCCCAGGCGCGCTCGTCCGACGATGGGGGCCACGACGGCCACCATGCCCAGCACACCGCGGCCGCCACCGTGTTCACGCTTCCCGGCACCCTGGTGGGCAACCCAGAGGGCGTCGCCTGGGACAAGCGCGGCAAGGCGTTCTACGTCGGCGCCACCGGCGACGGGGCAATCTTCCGCGGCACCCTCGACAGCCCGACGCTGGTCCCGTTCATCGCCGGCGCCACCGGCAATGCGGCCGTGGGCATGAAGGTCTCCAAGGGCAAGCTGTACGTCGCCGGCGGCGGCACCGGCACCATCTCCGTCTATGACCTGGCGGCACCCGCCACGGCTCCGGTCGTGTTCAACACGGGCACCGGCGGTTTCGTCAACGACCTCGTCATCACCGAGGACGGCGACCTGTTCGCCACCGACTCGTTCCGCGCGACCATCTGGCAGGTCACCAAGGCCCAGCTGACGGCCGGCACGGGCACGCCCACGGCGATCAGCCTCGCGCCGGACGTCGCCGCGGGGGCCGGAGTCTTCCGCCTCAACGGCATCGTGTCCCTCGATGACGGCAAGAAGCTCGTCGTCGTCAACTCCTCCACCGGCCAGCTGTTCCGGGTCAAGGTCAAGGCCTCGGCGCCGCTCGGGCGCACGGTCACGATGATCGACGCCCCGCTGGTCAAGGGCGGCGACGGCCTGCTGGTCGACCGGGGCCGCCTGGTGGTCGTGATCGGCAGCCCGGCCAGCCTGACGTTCCTCAAGCTGCGCCACCACGGCCTGCGGGCCAGCGTCGACATGGTGCACACCGACCCGACCCTGCGCGGTCCCTCCACCGTCGCTCGCGCCAAGAATCTCTACCTCGTCGTGAACGCCGACTTCACCACCAACACCAAGCCGTTCACCGTGTCGGGGCTGCCCCGCCACGCGCACGACCACGACTGATCCGGCTCGACGCGGGCCTGACCCAAGGTCACCGTAAGGTGGATCCGAGGCACGACCCGCCCGACCGACACGACGCGAACGCCCGGCTCCCGAAAGGGGCCGGGCGTTCGCGCGTCCGGACGCCGGCGGCGTCAGCCGGACACCGTGCGCGCGCCGGGACTGCTCGTGGAGTCAGCCGCGCATCGTACGCGCCGGGGCTGTTCGTGGAGTCAGCCGCGCATCGTACGCGCCGGGGCTGTTTGTGCGGCGGCCCGGTCACGCAGCACGATCTCGGCGGGGCGCCCGCCGGACGGCGCAAGGGTCACCTCGTCCACGGTGAGCAGCAGCGGCCGGTCGAAGCCGCGCTCCGCGGCGTCGGTCACCGCGGCGGCCGACACGGTAAAGGCCGGGTCGATGTGGCGCAGGTCGAGCCAGCCGCGCCGGCGCATCGGCACCGCCGCAGCCCGCATGCCGGTTGCGTCCGCGAGGCAGAGCCGACGGCGCAGCACGGTCGAGCCCAGCAGGGTGACGACATCGCAGTCACCGATCGGTCGGAGGTCGGTGGAGTCCGCCAGCCGGTGAGCGGCGACCGTCCCCACCTGATCGAGGTAGGCCTCCGCCGCAGGCCACCACAGCGTCGGGTCGACGCCGGCCGCGTCGAGGGCGCCCGGCGGGATCACGACCACGGCGTCGGGGTCGGGGCCGACCCCGACAAAGCCGAACCCGAGATCGAGGGCGCCGCCCAGGACCCGACGGCGCACCCAGCCACCCCCGGGATGGCACCCGTGCCCGACGGGCAGCCCGATCGGGCGTGCGAGCGCCTGCAACTCTTCGGCGGGGCGCTGGGCCGCGATGCGGCGCCCCGACAGCCACGCGGAGACCCGGGTCCGGCCCAGATCTGACTCGGGGTCGGCGCCGACAAGGGCGCGCCGCAGCTCGAGCCAGCTGACCTCGATCGACTCGGTTCCGCGCCCGCCGCGCCCGCCGGACACGCCGGTGAGCATGATCCCATCGTCGCGCGGAACGAGGTCGATGTCGTCGAGGACCGACACGGCCAGGGCG
Source organism: Actinomycetes bacterium (assembly GCA_038223055.1). Lineage (GTDB taxonomy): Bacteria > Actinomycetota > Actinomycetes > JACCUZ01 > JACCUZ01 > JBBRHF01. Next base: position 2,767 of record JBBRHF010000156.1, read on the forward strand.
ACGCGGCGAAGGGCAAGCGGATCCACGGACGGCACGTCCTGACGCTACGCCGATGGGCCGCCTGCGGACAGCCACCAGAGGGGTGACACCCCGTTACTCACGGTCAGACCCCGTCGGTCACCGCGCCGCTCTGTCCATGATCGTGAAACAAGTGTGTGCACCTATCGCTCGAATGTTTCGCGATCATGGAAGAGGGCGGTCCGGGTCAGTGGGGGTCAGTCGGCCAAGGACTGCTCGTCGACGGCGCTGTCGAGGCGCGCCATCATCTCGACGATCTCGCGGGAGATGTCCTGAGCGGTAAGGCCGATCTCGGCGAGCACCTCGGCGCGCTTGCCGTGGTCCAGGAAGCGAAGCGGGATCCCGAAATCGCGCAGCGGGGTCGACACGCCGGCGTCGCGCAGCGCCTGGGCGACGGCGTCGCCGAAGCCTCCGGCCCGGACGTTGTCCTCGACGGTGACGACGCAGCGGTGGGCGCGGGCCATCTCGATGAGGGTGGTTGGGACCGGCTGGACCCAGCGTGGATCGACGACGGTGACTCCGACGCCCTGCCTGGCGCAGCGGTCGGCCACCTCGAGGCACGGGGCGACCATCGACCCGACGGCCACGAGGAGGACAGCTGAGCTGAGGGGGTCAGCGGAGCTGAGGGGGTCGGCACCGTCGGCCCGGCGCACGACGTCGACACCGCCCACCCGCTCGAGCGCCGGGATGTCGGCGCACACCGCGCCCTTGGGGAACCGCACCACGGTCGGCGCGTCCTGCACCTCGACCGCCTCCCGCAGCGCCTCGCGCAGCGTCGCTGCGTCGCGCGGGGCCGCGAGGCGCAACCCCGGTACGACGCGCAGAAACGACATGTCCCACATGCCGTTATGGCTAGGGCCGTCATCGCCGGTGACCCCCGCACGGTCGAGCACGAACGTGACCCCGCAGCGGTGCAGCGCCACGTCCATGAGCACCTGGTCGAACGCCCGGTTCAGGAACGTCGCGTAGATCGCGACCACCGGGTGCAGCCCGCCGATGGCCAGCCCAGCCGCAGACGTAGCCGCGTGCTGCTCGGCGATCCCGACGTCGAACGTGCGCTCGGGGTAGGCAGCGGCAAACCGATCCAGACCGGTTGGGATAAGCATCGCCGCGGTGATCGCGACCACATCATCGCGCTCCTGCCCGATCGCCACCATCTCCTCCCCGAACACAGCGGTCCAGGCCCTGCCTGCGGCGGCGAGCGGCTCACCGGTCTCGGGGTCGAAGACGCCGATGCTGTGGAACTGGTCACCGACGTGGTTCTCGGCCGGGGCGTAGCCGTGGCCCTTGTTGGTGAGGCAGTGCACCAGCACCGGGCCGGCGTAGGCGCGGGCGCGGCGCAAGGCGTGCTCGACGGCCTCGATGTCGTGGCCGTCCACCGGACCGATGTACTTCAGGCCGAGGTCTTCGAACATCCCCTGCGGGGCGATGATGTCCTTGATTCCCTTCTTCATGCCGTGCAGGGTTTCGAAGATCGGCCCGCCGATGACCGGGGTGCGACCGAGAACCTGCTTGCCCCAGTCGAGAAAGCGCTCGTAACCCCGCGTGGTGCGCAACGTGGCGAGATGGTGGGCCAGGCCGCCGATGGTCGGTGCATAGGACCGCTCGTTGTCGTTGACCACGATCACCAGGCGCCGGTCGCGGTTGGCCGCGATGTTGTTCAACGCCTCCCAGGCCATGCCTCCGGTCAGGGCACCGTCGCCGATGACCGCGACGACGTGGCGGTCATCGAGCCCGCGCAGCTGGTACGCCTTGGCGATGCCGTCTGCGTAGGACAGGGACGTCGACGCGTGCGAGTTCTCGATCGTGTCGTGCTCGGACTCCGACCGGCTCGGGTAGCCCGAAAGCCCGCCCCGCCGCCGCAGGTTGGCGAAGCCAGCGGCTCGACCGGTGACCAGCTTGTGCACGTAGGCCTGATGCCCGGTGTCCCACAGGATGCGGTCCCGCGGGGAGTCGAAGACCCGGTGCAACGCCAGGGTGAGCTCGACGGCGCCGAGATTGGGGCCCAGATGTCCACCAGTGCGGGACACCTCAGCGATGAGGAACTCGCGGATCTCCTGGGCCAGATCGTGCAGCTGCGGCGGGTCGAGTCGGCGCAGGTCGCGCGGGCCACGGATGGTCTCGAGCAGGCCCAACGCTTGCTCCCTCCGTCTCCGATCGTGGCGTGGCGCGGCGCGACTCACCGACACGCACCGTCCCGGGGAGTCTAGTTGCCCTACCGGGGCGCCCCGACGTCGGTGACGACCAGCGTGTCCGGTGCCTGCAGGACGACGACGCGACCCCGCTCGGCGCGCAGCGACAGTGACTCCCCCCCAAGGCGAAGGCCGAGGACCTCCAGGCCGCCTGGCTCGGGCCGGCCCCGCGGCGGTCCCCCGTTTAGCTGCCCCACCTGCAACCGGCCGGCGGGGGCGTCCGGGCGCAGCCCGAGGATCGCCGTGACCAGTGCCATCGCCGAGGCGGCCGACCACGCCTGCGGGCGGCAGGCCGCCGGGTAGGGCAGCGCGCGGCCGCGTTGTGCCCGCGAGTCCCCGCCATAGAGCTCGGGCAGCCGGTACTCGAAGCTCGGCGCCGCGGCGAGCAGCCCGTCGATCAGCGCCCTGGCCGCCGCCCCGTGACCGGTCCGAGCCAGCCCGAGTACGGCGATGGCGGTGTCGTGCGCCCACACGCTGCCCCCGTGATAGCGCAGCGGACCAAAGCCTGCCGACGAGGCGGAGAGGGTGCGCAGACCAAATCCGGAGTCGAGGTCGGGCGAGCCGAGACGGTCGGCCACCGTCGCCGACTCATCGTCGTCGAGCAGGCCGGTGCCGAGCAGGTGGCCGATGTTCGAGGTCAACGAATCGACCCGGCGCTTGTCGCGGTCCAGGCCGCGGGGTAGGCGCCGACTGCGTCCTCGACCCAGAACGAGCCGCGAAACCGGGTACGCAGGGCTTGCGCCCACTCGCGCAGCCGGTCCGACCCAGGCCGGCCGAACGCGTCGAGCAGGTCGGCGCCGGAGACTGCCGCCTCGTAGGCGTAGCCCTGCACCTCGCACAGCGCGATGGGCGGGTCGGCCAGCCGGCCGTCGGCCCACTGGATCGAGTCGCCGGAGTCCTTCCACCCTTGGTTGGCGAGGCCGTGGCCCGAGTGGTCGACGTACTCCAAGAAGCCGTCGCCGTCGGCGTCCGCGTCGGTGACCAGCCAAGACAGGGCCCGCTCGAGGTCGGGCAGCAGCGCCTCGACCTGCCCGGGCGCGAGGCCCCAGCGCCAGGCGTCGGCCAGCAGGCAGACCCACAGCGGGGTGGCGTCCACGGTGCCGAAGTAGACGGGCGGCAGCTGCAGGGCCGGCCCGAGGTCGAGCTGCGCCCGACGTACCTCGTGCAGGATCTTTCCCGGCTGCTCCTCGGTGTCCGGCACGGCGACCCGCCCCTGTCGGCGCGCCAGGGTGCGCAGGGTGCCGCCGGCGAGGTCGGTGCCCAGCGGCAGCAGCATCCGCGCGGCCCAGATCGAGTCGCGGCCGAACAGAGTCAGGAACCACGGGCTGCCCGCCGCGAGGAAGCAGTCGCGTGGGTCGACAGGGTCCCGCTCACCGACGCCCTCAAGGGCTAGCGCCCCACGGCTAACGCCCCACCAAAGCTGATGCCCTCGTGATCGCCCGGGGGCCGCGCCACCGCGACGGCCCGCCCGGGCGCCCCCTCTCGCCTGGCTCATGCCCTCATCCCTGCTGCCCCGGAGGCACCCGTGGCCACCCTGACGACCCCGACGACAACCGCCGAGTCCCCACGACCGACACCGCGCAAGGCACGCCACGGCGGGCTTCGCGGCCACGAAAGTAAGTGGGGCCTGCTGTTCGTGGCCCCTGCCCTGCTCGGCCTCATCGTGTTCCTGGTGGTGCCGATCGTGCTGGCGGTCTACGTCAGCATGCTGAAGTGGAACGGCCAGAGCAGCCCGTTCAGCGGCGGCGGTGAGTTCATCGGCCTGGACAACTACAAGTCGCTGCTGACCGAAGACCAGCTCACCCGCCAGGACTTCGCCCTGAGCATGCGCAACACGTTCTACTTCGTTCTCGGCGTCGTACCTCTGCAGACCGCCCTGGCCCTGTTCCTCGCGGTGATCGTCAACCAGCGGTTCCTCAAGGGACGCAGCTTCTTCCGCACCGCCTTCTACTTCCCGTCGATCACGAGCTCGATCGCGATCTCGCTGGTGTTCATCTTCCTGTTCCAGAACTCCGGGGCCGTCAACGGCGTGCTCTCGCTGGTCGGCATCAACGGTCCCAACTGGTTCGCTGACTCCCGCGGTCTGTTCCACATCCTGCTCGGGCTCGTCGGGGTCGACTCGTCGCCCGGCTGGGCGGACACCCAAGTGTTCAGCCTGCCGCTGTGGCAATGGATCGCAGGACCATCGGTCGCGATGACCGCGATCATGATGCTGGTCATCTGGACCACGGCCGGCACGTTCATGCTGATGTTCCTGGCCGGCCTGCAGAACATCTCCGAGGACGTCGAGGAGGCAGCCATCCTCGACGGCGCCGGACCGTGGCAGCGATTCCGCTACGTCACGGTGCCGATGCTCAAGCCGACGCTGTTCCTCGTGCTGACCCTCGGGTTGATCGGCACCTGGCAGGTCTTCGACAAGATCTACGTGATGTCCGGCGGCAACCCGGCCAAGACCACGCTGACCCCCGCCTTCTTGTCCTACCGGGTGGGCTTCATCGATGGCAGGTTCGGCGTGGCCGCCGCGATGGCGTTCTGCCTGTTCCTGCTCATCGTCGTGCTGACCCTGGGTCAGCGGTTCCTGCTCCGAGACAAGGACGCCTGATGGCCACCGACACGGCTACCTCGAAGACGAACGCCAGCCGTCCCGCTCCCGTCGGCGCGCTCGACCGCGAGGATGCCCGGCAACCGCGGTGGAAGCGGGTCGGGAAGCGCTTCGGCGGCTACGCCGTCCTGATCATCTTCGCGCTCATCTACCTCGGCCCGTTCGCGATCCAGGCGGCGACCTCATTCAAGACCAGCCCTGATGCGGCATCCAACCCGCTCTCGCTCATCCCGCACCCCGCCACGACCGCCGCATGGCAGCGCATCTTCGGGCTCACCGAGTCGAGCTCGGTGCCCTTCGGTCGGTGGGTCAAGAACACCGTGTTCGTCGCCACGACGATCACGTTGGGCCGGGTCTTCCTCGACAGCCTCGCCGGCTATGCCCTCTCGCGGCTGAACTTCCCGGGACGAAAGGCCATCTTCGCGCTTGTCATTGCGGTCCTCGCCGTGCCGGGTGTCGTCCTCATGGTGCCGAAGTTTCTCGTCCTCAAGCAGCTGGGCATCTACAACTCCTACGCCGGCATGATCCTGCCGCTGGCGATGGACGCCATGGGCATCTTCTTGATGAAGCAGTTCTTCGACCAGATCCCGGTGGAGATGGAGGAGGCCGCGCGCATCGACGGCGCGGGGGTGTGGCGAACCTACTGGAGCATCATCCTGCCGCTGACCAAGCCGGGCCTGATCACGCTCACGATCCTGTCGTTCCAGGGCTCGTGGAACGAGTTCACTCACTTCCTCATCGCCACCTCCGACCCCAAGTACGAGACGCTCACGGTGGGGCTGGCGCGGTTCCAGGGCAGCCTGGGCACCGGCAGCCAGTTTCCGCTGTCGATGGGGGCCGCGCTGCTGGCCACCATTCCCGTGGCGATCGTCTTCTTCCTGTTCCAGCGCAAGTTCGTGCAGGGCCAGCTCTCGGCCGGGGTGAAGGGCTGACCACGTCCTCAACCATTCGGCCGCGACCTTACAGCCTGCGGGTGAACCGCCGCCCGCGCAGTGCCTCCTCGACCAGCGCCACGGATCGCGCCGTGGCGATCAGCCGGGCGCCCTCCCGCTCGTAGGCCGCGACCGCCGCGGTGATGGTCTCGGTGGTGACGGTGTCTCGCAGTTCGTGGCGAACCGTGGCGAGGCCGGTGCGGGCGGCCTCGATGCCGGCGGCGACGTGGTGGGCAGCGAACCGGGCCAGCACTGGGGGGTGCCGGCGCAGCACCTCGTGCGCCCGATAATCCGGCGGGCACAGGTCGAACAGCCACGCGATGGCAGAACGCTCCCATTCCGGCGTCCCCGGTGGTCGGACATCGCGCGGCCAGCCAGGCGGCAAGACCTGCTCGCTCACCCGCTCACCTTGTCACGCCTCGGCGACGCCGGCGGTCACCTTGCCGCACAGCGGACGACGAGCACGGCCTCTGACACCGGCGGAACCGTCGTGGCACCAGGGACGTCCCACTGCCGGCCACCGAGGAGGTTGCGATGTCCCGATCCCGCTGCTGGGTCCCCCTAACCGTCGCGGTGCTGCTGCTCGTCGTGGCCGGCTGAGGCAAACCTCGCTGCCTCGTTCAGGAGCCGTCGGCATCCTCGTCAAGGCGTGCCCGACGACGTCTACGCGGCGCTGGCCGGCGCCGCCGAAGCCAACCGGCAGTCGCTGTCGGCGTTTGTTGTGGAGCGGCTCACCGAGGTCGCCCAGGTCACGCGGCTCGATGACTACATCGCGTCCTACCAGCCGCCTGAGGGCAGCGGCGTGACGATCGAGGGAGCCGCCGCCGCGGTGCGGGAGGTGCGGGAGGTGTCGTGAGCCTCGCTGTGGTGGACGCCTCGGCCCTGGTCGCCTTCTACGCTGCCGAGGATCCGAGGCGGGCGACGATCGCGGCCCGCCTGGCGGGTTGGCAACGCGTTTGTTCGCCCCAGCCCACCTGGACGCCGAGATCGTCTCCGCGCTGCGCGGACTGAGCCAACCGAATCCCACGCTGCGGGTGGCCGTGCCCGGGGCCTTGCGGCATCTGGCGAGCTTCCCGATCCGACGCATGCCGCTCGCGCCGCTGCTGCAGCGCATCTGGGAGCTGCGCGACAACCTCACCGCCTACGACGCCGCGTATGTCACCTTGGCCGAACGCCTCGATGGCCCTCTGATCACATGCGACGGCAAGCTGCCCGGGCCAGCGGACCTCGGTGCACGTTCGATCTGATCACCTGATCGCGCCCCGCAAGCCGATGGCCGCCTGAGACGGTTCTAGCCCCTTCCACGTGGACGACCCCGATGGAATTTCTCAGGGCGCGACGACTAGCGCAGCGACCGCAGGACGAACTGCATGATCCCGCCGTGCCGGTAGTAGTCGGCCTCACCGGGCGTGTCGATCCGCAGCCGGGCCTGGAACTGCACCGAGCCCGCGTCCCCGGTCGCAGTCACGCTCACCTCGCGCGGCGTGCGGCCCTCGTTCAGCTCGGTCACGCCGCTGATCGCGAACGTCTCCTCGCCGGTCAGCCCGAGGGACTCGGCGCTCTCGCCCTCGGCGTACTGCAGCGGCAGCACGCCCATGCCGATCAGGTTTGACCGGTGGATGCGCTCGTAGGACTCGGCGATGACGGCCCGCACACCGAGCAGGGCCGTGCCCTTGGCCGCCCAGTCACGTGAACTGCCGGTGCCATACTCCTTGCCGGCGACGATGACGAGCGGCGTGCCTTCCGCCTTGTAGCGCTCGGCGGCGTCGAAGATGGCC
>JBBRHF010000157.1:0-10232 GCA_038223055.1 Actinomycetes bacterium
CTTGAACATCCCGCCGAACGGGCCGCCGAGCTTGCCGAGCCGCTGGGCGGTCTCGTAGCGGCGCCGGTCCGCGAAGATCCAGCCCAGCGTCCGGAAGGCGATGTCGTTGACTCCGGGATGGTCGTGGGACTGCACCGAGACGTTGCGCAGGTGGACGAGAACCGTGGGAATGTCGATCTTCACGGGGCAGACCTCGTAACACCGGCCGCAGAGCGAGGACGCATAGGGCAGCGACTCGCTGCCCTTGATGCCCTGCAGCAGCGGGGTGAGGATCGCCCCGATGGGGCCGGGATAGACCGAGGCGTAGGCGTGCCCTCCGACCCGCTCGTAGACCGGGCAGACGTTCAGGCAGGCCGAGCAGCGGATGCATTGAAGCGTCTGGCGACCGATGTCGTCGGCCAAAGCACTCGTGCGCCCGTTGTCCATCAGGATCAGGTGGAACTCCTGCGGCCCGTCACCGGGCGTGACGCCGGTCCAGATCGAGGTGTAGGGGTTCATCCGCTCGCCGGTGGAGCTGCGCGGCAGCAACTGAAGGAAGACCTCGAGGTCCTGCCAGGTCGGGAGGACCTTCTCGATGCCCATCACCGAGATCAGCACCTCGGGCAGGGTCAGGCACATCCGGCCGTTGCCCTCGGACTCCACGATGACGATCGAGCCGGTCTCGGCGATGCCGAAGTTGGCTCCGCAGACGGCGACCTTGGCGCTGAGGAACTTCTTGCGCAGATGCTGGCGTGAGGCGTTGGCCAGATCCTTGGGCTCGTTTGAGGTCGGCTCCAGACCCGACTCCTCGAAGATCGCCTTGATCTCGTTGCGGTTCTTGTGGATCGCCGGCACCAGGATGTGCGAAGACTCGTCGTGCCCGAGCTGCACGATCAGCTCGGCGAGGTCCGTCTCGTAGGCACTGATCCCCTCCTGGGCCAGCGCCACGTTGAGGTCGGTCTCGTCGGTGAGCAAAGACTTGATCTTGACGACCGAATCGACCTCGTGCTTGTGGGCGATCGAGGCCACGATGGCGTTGGCCTCCGCGCCGTCCCGAGCCCAGTGCACGACTCCCCCGGCGGCGGTCACCGAAGCCTCGAGCTGCTCCAGGGCGACGTCGAGGTTGCGCAGCCCGGCCGCCTTGATCGACCGGCCCGCCTCGCGCAGCTCCTCCCAGTCGGGCAGCTCGCCGACCACCCGGGCTCGCTTGTCCCGGATCGTGGTCGTGGCCTTGCGCAGGTTCTGCCGCAACTGGGAGTCGGCCAGCTTGACCTTGGCGGCCTCCGGGAACGGGGTGACCCGCCGGCGCGGCCAGGGCATGGCCACCGTGCGCGTCTCGTGCTCCTTCGCCGGGGGAACGCTGAAGCGAGGGTGGGAACTCTGGAGGTCAGTCATGACGTCCTCATCTCGAGGCCAGGATCTCGGCGATGTGCGTGGTGCGCACGCCGGTGCGAGCATGCGCGAGGCCGCCGCCGATGTGCATGAGACAGGAGGTGTCCACTGCGGTCACCACCTCGGCTCCGGTGTCCACGATGTGTCGCATCTTGTCCGCGAGCATGGCCGCGGAGACGTCCGGGTTCTTCACCGAGAACGTCCCGCCGAACCCGCAGCACTCCTCCGAGGACTGCAGCTCGATGAGCTGGAGGCCGCGAACCGCCTTGAGCAGCTGGTAGGGCCGGTCGGCCACCTTCAGTGCTCGCAGAGAGTGACAGGTCGAGTGGTAGGTCACCCGGTGCGGATAACTGGCACCCACGTCGGTCACGCCCAGTACGTCGACGAGGAACTCGGTGAACTCGTGCAGCGGCGGGCCGTCCAGGCCGAGGAAGGTCGGGTAGCCGTCTCGCACGGTCCCCGCGCAGGCACCGGACGGCGTGACAATGGCGTCGTACGAGCTGAACACACGCGTGAATCGCTCGGCCAGCTTCTTTGCCTCTGGCTGGTAGCCGGTGTTCAGATGCACCTGACCACAGCAGGTCTGCTCCATCGGGAAGTCCACCTCGCACCCGAGGCGCTCCAGCACGGTGACCACCGATTTTCCGACTTCGGGGAACAGGGTGTCGTTGAAACAGGTGACAAACAGGGCAACTCGCATGCGCTCGACGCTATACCTATTCGGGAGGGCGGTGCACCACACGAATCGACTCCTCGGGTCGGCGGACCACCTGACGGTCGCGCCGCGGTCGCGCACGGGTCGCCATCGGACTCACAGCGGTGGGATGAGGGCAGCCCCCTTGCCCGTCAAGAGAATGGGCGATTCGCCACAACCGAACGGGCACCGACCGCGTAGCGAGATCACCCGGAACGCGGGTCCAGACCAGCCGGAGTGCGGTGGCTTTCGAAGATCCGGCGAACGCCATTGTGGAACCTACGGCAACTGCCGCATCCGATCCAGATCGGCGATGCTCGCCTGGACAAGGATGACGGGAAGATCGTGCGCTCGCTGCACCTGGTCGGACAACTCCATCCGCAGCCACCGGGACTGCTCCTCCGGCAGGGTGGAAATGATCACCGCGTCATAGCGCGCGCCGCTGGCGATCTCGTCGGTGACCACCTGCAACGGCTCTGCCGCTCCGACGCGGGCCTCGGAGAACGCGACGCCGGCGGCGGTGAACGCCGCCTGGCCCTCCTTCGCCCGCGCAGCGGCCACCCCGGCGTCGGCACCCGCATGGCGCCGGAGCAGGTGCTTCACCGGCGTGGCCGGCACCACGAGCACGAACTCCGACGTCGGGTCTTCTCGATGCAGCGCCACCACACGCTCGATCAAGGTCTGGCTGGCGACCGTCTCGTGGGCCAGGACAAGATATCGGGACACGGGCTTCTCCGTTCCTCCGCCGAACTCAAGGACGCCAAACTCATGGAGAGGATGGGGCAGACACCCGGGGCAGGTGTCGCATGGGTTCTGAAGTCTTGCACGAACCGGTTCTTTCGTTGAGACCGCGCCGGGCCGACGAGCAAGGGATCAGCCGGTCCGGCTCACCTCCTCGACGCCGTCGAGCAGGCGGTCGACGTCGTCGCCGTGGGAGTAGGGGGCCAGCCCGGCCCGCACCGCACCGTCGTCGCCAAGGCCGATCCAGCGCGCGGCCTCGATGGCGTAGAAGCTGCCGCCAGGGGCGTTGACACCGCGGGCGGCGAGCCGTTCGTGGACCTCGCGCGGGCTGCGCCCGCGCACCGAGAACAAGGCGGTCGGAGTGCGACGGGTCGCACTCCCGTGCAGGGTGACCCCTGCCACGCCGGCCAGCCCCTCGAGCAGCCGCGCAAAGAGCTGGGCCTCGTGCGCCTCCACCGCAGCCATCGACGCCACGACGCGCTCCCGCCGCGAGCCCTGCCCCGGCGACAGGCCGGCGATGAAGTCGACCGCCGCCGTGGTGCCGGCGAGCAACTCATAGGGCAACGTCCCGAGCTCGAACCGCTCGGGCACTGCGTCGGAGGAGGGCAGCAGCTTGTCCGGGTCCAAGGCCTCGAGCACCGCCGGGGCCGCGACGAGCGCGCCCAGGTGCGGCCCGAAGAACTTGTACGGCGAGCACACGAAGAAGTCGGCGCCGAGCGCGGTCACGTCGATCGCGGCGTGCGGCGTCAGGTGCACGCCGTCGACGTAGACCACCGCCCCCACGTCGTGGGCCGCCGCGGCGATGGCCGCGACGTCGGGTCGGGTGCCGAGCAGGTTCGACGCGCCGGTGACAGCCACGAGCCGGGTTCGTGGCGAGAGCATGTCGGTCACGGTCCGGACCGGCAACTCGGCGCTCTTTCGCTCGAACTCGGCCCAGCGCACGGCGGCGCCCACGGCGCCCGCCGCCTGAACCCACGGCCGGATGTTGGCATCGTGGTCAAGACGGGTCACGACGACCTCGTCCCCGGTCCCCCAGGCCTTGGCCAGCGCCCGTGAAACGTCGTAGGTCAGCTGGGTCATCGAGCGGCCGAACACGACCCCGCCGGGCGAGGCGCCGAGCAGGTCGGCGACGGCCTTGCGAGCGCCGACCGTGACCGCGTCTGCGCGCTGCTCGGCATGGGTGATCGACCCGCGGTTGGCGATCGCCGAGCACAGCGTGTCGGCGACCGCGCGGGCGACCTGCTCGGGGACCTGCGAGCCGCCCGGCCCGTCGAAATGGGCCGCGCCCTCGAGCAGGGCAGGGAACGACTGCCGGACCCGGTCGACGTCGAGGCTCATGCGGTCCATCCTGCACGCATATCGAGCACGTGCGGAAGGCTGCTCCCATGACACCGAACTCTGCTGATTCCTTCCCCGCCGACCTTCCCGACGTGCCGGCCGACGCCGCCACCCTTTCCGGGGGCCTGCGGATGCCGCTGCTCGGTTTCGGAACCTGGCAGATCCGCGGCGACCGGGCCCGCGACGCCGTCGGCTGGGCCCTGGCCGCGGGATACCGACACCTCGACACCGCCACGATTTACGGCAACGAGGCCGAGGTCGGTGTCGCCCTCCGCGAGAGCGGCGTGGACCGTGATCGGGTGTTCGTGACCACCAAGATGCCGGGTGACCGCTCCGGGGCCGAGACGAGCACCCTGGAGGCGAGCCTGACCGCGCTCGGCACCGACCACGTCGACCTGTGGCTCATGCACTGGCCGGGCGACCAGGGTGCCGACGTCGCCATGTGGCGGGCGCTGATCGAGTCCCGCGAACAGCGGCACGCCACCGCCATCGGCGTCAGCAACTACTCCCTCGTCCAGATCGACGAACTGACCCGGGCCACGGGTGTCACTCCGGCCGTGAACCAGATCAAGTGGAGCCCGTTGCTGTTCGATCCAGCAGTGCTCGAAGGCCACCGTAAGCGCGGCGTTGTCGTCGAGGGCTACAGCGCGCTGCGCGGCGGGGCGTTGGAGCACCCGGTCATCGCCGAGGTGGCAGAACGGCTCGCGGTGGCTCCCGCGCAGGTCATCGTGCGGTGGCACCTGCAGCACGGCGTCGTCGTCATCCCCAAGTCGAGCCACGAGGAGCGCATCCGCGCGAACGCCGACGTCGCCGGATTAGCGATCAGTGCCGAAGACATGGCCGCCATCGACGCCCTCGGCGCCGCGAACTGACGGGACCGCTGATCCACGCCTCGCCCGTCCAGGCCAACGACCAGGCCCGTTTTCCGCACCGTAGTGCGGGAAACGGGCCTGGACGGTCTAGGGCTGCAGCACCGCGGCCCGCTCGCCCGGTGCTGCCGCCGACCGGACCGGGCTGCGGTTGGTGTCCAGGCTGGCCCCGAAGAGCACCTGGTGGAAGCCGGCCCCGGCAGCGGGCGGGGCACTGGAGACCGCCCACACGGCGTACAGCCGGCCCTTCGTCATGGCCGACCCGATGTAGTCCCCGGGGAAGATGCCCCGGGCGATCGCGGCGAACGCGTAGTCGATCTGCGGTCCGAGCGCCGTCGGCGCCAGAAACCGCCGCCCGCCGTCGCGGGAGGTGGCCACGAACTGGCGCCCGAAGCGGCCTGGGGTCGGGTCGGCGTTGGTCCGCCCGAAGGACACCGACACCGTCCCGGCGTAGGCAGAGACGTCGGCGTTGACGCCGAGCAGCGACCGGTCCGGACGGTTCACGACGACCGGGGCCGACCACCTCTTGCCGTCCGAGGAGGACGACAGCTTGACCTTGGTCGCGTCCACCGAGTTCCATGTGGCGAACAGCTTCCCGGTGACCGGGTCCGCGATGGCCGAGGGCAGGCAGCAGCGGAATCCGGGCGGCCCCTCCCCGAGGTCACGGGTGATGTTCCCGCCCGGCGACCAGGTCGCACCGCCGTCGGTCGAGATGGCCGTCACGAGCACGGGAAACGCCGGCGCGGCGGAGGCCTTCGGGCTCGCGGCGCGCGAGGGAGCCGAGGCGGGCGGGGCTGCGGCGCTGCGGCTCGCGGCGACCCGAGCCTCGGCCGCCTCGGGACCCTCGGCGGACCCATTGGGGCCGAAATCCATAAAGGAGTCGACGATCGTCCCGTCCGCCTTGAGCATCGGCTGCGAGTTCTGCGTGTTGGCGTGCGGCGCGCCCACGTTCACCGGCGCGCTCCAGGTCGCGTCACCGTCGTCGGACCATACGAGGGCCTGGGGAGAACCGTCCGCGTTGAACGCGAGGGTCGAGATATAGACGGCACCGTCCGGGCCGAAGGCCACCACCGGATCGCTCACGCGCTCCCAGATCGCCTCGCCACCCGTGGTCGAGGTCACCCCCGGCAGCGGCTGGTCGTGCCAGGTGGCGCCCCCGTCATGGGTCCAGCTGGTCTCGATGCCGACCGCGCCCCCGTCGGGGTAGCGCCCGTCGTGGGCCGCGGCCACGGCGATGTCGGCGTCCACCGGTGACACCGCCACGTCGGGTTCCACCAGGGTGTCCCGCTCAGAACCGGGCAGGGCCGGCACGTCCTGCTGGGCGATCTGCCCCACATGCAGGACCGAGGGCGCCCCGATCGTCGCGGCAGTCGCGGGCGCCGCCGACAGCCAGACCACAGTCAGACCGGCGGCGAGCGCGAGGCGCCTGGTCCTCGAGGACCTCCATGCACGATAGTGCGCGCTGGCGGGACCGGCCGGGCGGTGCAGTGGCGTCATTCTTCCTCCGTGGCAGTGGGTGGTCCGGCAGGCTGTTCCCGACCGGCCGATCGCGCTACCCCTGGGCCACGCTGTGGCGGGCGGGCTCAGGCCCGGCGCGCCACGACGTCATGGGACGAGCGGCCGGCATCGTGGCCGAGCCGTTCGAAGCGGGTGACCGGTCGCCATGGCGGGTGGTGCTGCAGCGCAAACTCGCGATGACAGCGGAACACCCGGCGTACCTGCTCGGCGTAGGGTGCCCAGTCGGTCGCGACGTGCACCCTGCCTCCGGGCGCCAGGCACCGGGCCAGCAGGTCGGCAAACGCCGGGGTCACCAAGCGGCGCTTGTGGTGGCGGGTCTTGGGCCATGGGTCGGGAAAGAACAGGCGCACCTCGTCGAGCCCCGCAGCCGGCAGCATCCGATCGAGCAGCACGAGCGCGTCGCCCTGCGCCACCCGGACGTTGGTCGAGCCGGCGGACTCGACCAGCTTGAGCAGGTTCCCGACACCCGGGGTGTGCACGTCCACCGCGAGCAGGTCGCGCTCGGGCTGGGCGGCCGCGAGCAGCATCGTCGCCTCTCCCATGCCGAAGCCGATTTCGAGGACGACGGGGGCGCGGCGTCCGAACAGCGTCGGGAGGTCGAGCGGGCACCCATCCAGGTCGACGCCGAGGGTCGGCCAGAGCCGGGCCAGCGCGTCGGCCTGGGAGGCGGTGACCCGGCCCCTGCGCAGCTTGAACGTGGAAATCGGGGCGACAGTGGCCGGCGAGGGCCGGAGGGTCGTCGGGGGCGAGGGCGGACAGGTCATCAGGGGCGAGGACCGGAGGGTCGTCGGGGGCGAGGGCGGCCGGGTCAGGGGCGTTGGCGTCACGTGGCCTCGACCGGCGCAACGCCGAGCCTCGCCGCGAGCGACATCGCGTCGTGGGGCGCGCGCCCCTTGACGTCGTTGTCGAAGTAGACGAACACGTCCCGCCCCCGGTCGGCCCACGATCGGATCTTGGTGGCCCAGGAGTCCAGCGCCGCCTCGTCGTACCCGCTCACAGAGAGCTCCTCCGCCCCGTGTATGCGCACGTAGCGGAAGTCGGCGGTGTCCTCCTCCTGCCGCTGGGCGAGGCGCTTGGGGTAGAAGTCCCCGCGCCGGAGTGCGTAACGCCAGCCCGAGATTCCCACGCGGATGCAGGCCATCTCGCCGATTCTAGGGACGTGACCCAGGATAGTTCCATGATCTCCGTCTCCCTCGCACTCCGCCTCCGCGACGCTGGTGTCGGGTGGGATCCCCGGCCAGGCGACCGCTTCGTCATCCCGGACCGCGGCATGGACGACGATGTGTTCGTGCTCAGCGACATGACCGTGGAGCTGCACGAGCACCGGTCCGGTCCGTTCATCGGGTTCAACGGGACGACCGAGTGGGCGCTGGACTCCGTGGCCCAGCGGGAGGCGCTGTGGCTGCCCGCCGAGCACCAGCTGCGTGAGCTGCTCGGTGGGACCTTTCGCAGCCTGTCCCGGACCGGCGGGGTCTATGTGGTCGAGACCTCGGTGGCCGACCGAACGCAGCGCGCAACTCATCGATCGGCCGCCGAGGCCTACGGCCTCGCCCTGCGCGCGCTCGCCGCCGAGGACCCGCCGCCCTGACCGGCGCTCGCCGGCCCACGAGCCGGCGCTAGCCGACCCGCGACCCGTGTACGTCGGGCTCCGCGAGGCCTCGGTTCTGCGGCGCCGGGGACGACACCGTCTCGCCGTCGACCATCTGGCTCGAGCCGAGGGAGACGGCTGCCGCCGCGGCGGTCTCGTCGGCGTCCTGCTGGCGGGCCTGAATGCCCGAGACCTGGCGCAGCGGTTCCTCCGGCAGGAACAGCACCACCACCATGGCCACGGCCAGAACACCAGCGGCGCACAGGAAAACCAGGTCGATGGAGTTGGCGAACCCGGCCAGGAACGGGCGGGCCAGCCGGGGGTCGAGCCGGGACAGGAACGAGGTGTCGTCCAGCGCTCCGGCCGGCAGCGCCGCTCCGGTCTTGAGCGAGCGCAGCACCGAGGCATTGTTCGGGTCGGCAAGCACAGCGGGGTCACGCAGGGCGGCGCGAAAAGCGGGCGTGGGCGCGGCAACGCGAAACGCCGACGCGATCTTGTCGCCGACGGTCGAGAACAGCACCGACAGGAAGACTGCCGTGCCCAGCGTCCCGCCCATCTGGCGGAAGAAGGTCGCCGATGACGTGGCGACGCCCATGTCCTGCGGGGGGACGGCGTTTTGCACCGCGAGCACCAGCGGCTGCATGTTGCCGCCGAGCCCCAGCCCGAAGACCGCCATCATGAGCATGGTCTGCCAGCCCGGGGTGTCGACCCCGACCCGGCTGAGCAGCAGCACCCCGATGACGAGCAGAACTGAGCCGATGATGGGGAAGATCTTGTAGCGGCCGGTGCGCGAGATGACCTGGCCGGCGACGATCGAGCCGAACATGATGCCGGCCGTCAGCGGCAGCAACATCAGGCCAGCCTCGGTCGGCGAGGCACCCCTGACGATCTGCAGGTAGAGCGGCAGACCGGCCAGGCCGCCGAACATGCCCATGCCGATGATGAAGTTCAAGACCGACCCGATGCCGAACGTCCTGCCACGGAAGAGACGCAACGGGAGCAGAGCGTCGTCGCCGTAGCTGCGCTCGACAGCCAGGAACGCGGCGATCCCCACCAGGCCCAGGGCGACCAGCCCCAACACCCGGGCGGAACCCCAGCCCCAGTCCCGGCCCTGCTCGGCGACGATGAGCAGCGGCGTCAGGCCCAGGATCAGCGCGAGCGCCCCGGGCCAGTCGATCCGGTGGTCCCGACGCACGTGCGGCAGGCGCAGGTTCCGGGCCACGACGAACAGGGCCAGCACACCGACCGGGACGTTGACCAGGAAGACCCAGCGCCACCCGGTGACGCCGAGCAGGGTGGACTGCCCCGCGAGGAAGCCGCCCACGACCGGACCCAGCACGCTCGACGTGCCGAACACGGCGAGGAAGTAGCCCTGGTACTTGGCCCGCTCGCGTGGGGGCACGATGTCACCGATGATCGTCAGGGCGAGGGAAAACAGGCCGCCGGCCCCGAGTCCCTGGAAGGCGCGGAAAGCGGCCAGCTGAAACATCGACGTGGCGAAACCGCACAGGATCGAGCCGAGGACGAACACCGAGATGGCGGTGAGGAAGAACGGCCGCCGCCCGTAGAGGTCGGACAGCTTTCCGTAGAGCGGGGTGCTGATGGTGGCCGTGATGAGGTAGGCCGTGGTCACCCAGGCCTGCGCACTCAGACCGTGCAGGTCATCGGCGATCGTACGGATCGAGGTGGCGACGATCGTCTGGTCGAGCGCGGCGAGGAACATCCCCAGCATCAGCCCGGACAGGATCGTCAGGATCTGCCGGTGGGACAGTGCGCCCTCGGCGACCGGAGCGCCCGAGGTCGGTGCGCTGGCGGTGGTCATGAACGGGCCTCCTTCGTGGTCCCGGCACCGACGATGGCGTCGAGATGCTGGGCGTCGTTGTCGGCAAAGCTGTCATTGAGCCGTCCCAGCAGGTCGGCCAGTCGACGTACGTCGTCGGGCGGCCAGTCGGCGACCATCTGCGCGTAGACGCCGTGCCGACGCTGTTGGACCGCGGCGTGGACGGTGTGGCCCCGATCGGTCGCCACGAGCAGCGTGGCGCGGCCGTCCTCGGGGTCGGCTCGACGAACGGCCAGGCCCAGGTCCACGAGGTGGGCGACCTGGCGGCTGATC
>JBBRHF010000158.1:0-10158 GCA_038223055.1 Actinomycetes bacterium
GCCCGCCGCGCGGCGAGGACGGGGTCGGGCTCGATGTCGCGATCCCTTGGGAGCGAGGTCGGAGTGGACCGGCTGGGTGGCGCACATCGCCGCGGGCAGCCCGGTCCACTTCGGTCTCCGGGTGGTGTTCCAGGCATCAACCGAGGGGGCGGCGACCGATGAAGCCCAGCAGCCGGGTCTGGGGGTCGGCGCCGTCGGGCACGGGGACCCGCGCGCCGTACTGCCCGGAGGCCCGGATCACCTGCTCCATCGACTCCATGCCGCCGAGCAACACAGCGCAGAAGTCCTGGTCGAGCCGCTCGTTCTGGCCGGTGGCGCGGGCCAGATCCCAGGTGTGCATGAACACGTCGGCGGTGTAGAACTGGTCGACCGCCCGGTCCAGCGGCAGCTCGCCGATGTGCGGGTTGCGCAGGGTCGCGCCGGACGTGGCCGGGTCGTCGAGCAGTTCCTTGACGGCAGCGCTGTGCACCCCCCAGGCGGCCCGGACGACGTCGTGCGCCAGCCATCCTTCGACCGGTGCCGGCGCATCCCAGTCGCGGGTGCCCAGGACCCGGGCGGTGAATGCGCCGGCGATCTCGCGGTGCCGCTCGGCCGGCCGGTCGGACAGCGTCATGTGCCCATCGCCCCTGTCTTCCATGTCACTCGGGATCAGACCGTCCCGTCGGCGATCAGGGCGTCGAGCTTGGCGTAGCCCTCGTCGATGCCGGTCTCCATGCCGCTGGACAGCCAGTCGTCGCGCGCCTCGAAGCTGTCGCACAGCGACTGCGCGCGAAGCCGGGTGCGGCCCTCGCCGAGATCCTCGAACCACAGTGTCTCCAGCGCCACGCCGTCGGGGTCGCCGTCGAAGGTGAAGGTCTGCACGATCCGGTCCGAACGCACCTCGTGGAAACACCCGTGGAACCCGAACTCCGCACCCTCGCGGGTCGTGACGTAGCGCCAGCTTCCCCCGGTGCGCGCGTCCCAGAGCTCGATCCGGGTGTGAAAGCTGTTGGGACCGACCCAGTGCGCGAACAGGGCCGGGTCGGTGTGTGCACGGAACAGCTGCTCCGGCGTCGCCGCGAAGTCACGGGTCGTCCGGATGATCGGCAGACCCGGGTCGGCCTCGATCGTCACGGTGCTATAGGTGTCAACGGTGTTCATGATGCGGCTCCCTTCATCGGTTTCTCGGTGTCGTCCATCGCCGCCAGCACGGTGTCGAGCCGGCGGTAGCGCTCCTCGGCCTGGCGCCGATAGCGCTCGATCCAGGCGGTCATCAGGTCGAACACCTGAGCCTCCAGGTGGACGGGACTGCGATGCACGGATTGCGGGCGGCTGACCAGCCCCACCTGCGCCAGCATCTTGAGGTGCTTGGACACGGCTTGCACGGTGAGGTCGAAGGGCGCGGCCAGCTCTCCGACGGTGGCGTCGCCCGCGGCCAGGCGAGCCACGAGGTCGCGCCGGGTCGGGTCTGCCAGGGCCGCGAAAACCCCGGAAAGTTGATCGGCCACCACACTCACCTCAACTGATTGGTTGACGAGGACGCTATCCCCGGCCACCTGCCTTGTCAACCAGATAGTTGAGGTGAGTCGGTGAATCCACTCGGGTCGGGCCAGTCCGTGGAGCGCTCCGCGAGATAGGTCGACCCGGCGACGGATTCGATCACGGCGCGCGGAAACCCACTCTCGCATGCGGAGCCAATCTCTCTTAGCGTTGCGCCGGTGAACCAGACATCGCCAGGCGGTCTGCTCACCGGCATCCGGGTCGACGCCGCCCGGATGGCCAACACCGCGCGCCAACACCAGGAGCCGACGTGACTATCCCCGTGATCACCCGGGTCCAGCTCGGCGGCGGACCGCTGCTGCCCCTGCTGCTGCTGGGCCCCTCGCTCGGCACCTCCGCCACCACGCTGTGGTCCGCGGTGGCGAGCCGACTCGGTGACGGATTCCACGTCGTGGGCTGGGACCTGCCCGGTCACGGGACCAACTCCGGTACCTCCGAACCCTTCACGATGGCCGAGCTCGCCGACGGCGTCTTTGCGATGGCCACCCGGGTGCTCGCCGAGCGAGAGGAACCCCGGGGCAGCTTCGCCTATGCCGGTGACTCCGTCGGCGGCGCCGTCGGCCAGCAACTGCTGCTCGACCGGCCGGACCGGGTCACGGGGGCCGTGTTGCTCGGGACCGCCGCCTGGTTCGGTGACCCGGCGACGTGGCAGGCCCGCGCCGCGCAGGTGCGCGATGCCGGCACCGTGTCGATGGTCGAGACGTCGATCCATCGCTGGTTCCCGGCCGGCTTCCTCGAGCGGCGCCCCGAGGTGTCGATTCCGCTGCTGCAGGCGCTGAAGGACGCCGACCGGGAGGGCTACGCGGCTACTTGCGAGGCGCTGGGCGCGTTCGACGTACGCCGCCGGCTGAGCGAGATCGCCGCGCCGGTGCTCGTGGTGACCGGCGCCGAAGATGTTGCCGCACCGGTCGAGGCCGGTCGCCTGCTCGCCGAAAGGGTGCAGCACGGTCGGCTGGTGGTCCTTGACGGCGTGGCGCACCTGCCGCCCGCCGAGGCCCCCGACGTGGTCACCGCGCTGCTGCGTGACCATCTCGGGTCGGCGTCGAGATCCCCTCGCACGACCGTCGCCGAGGTCATCAAGGCGGGGAGGGCGGTGCGTCGTGCGGTCTTCGGCGACCGCTGATCGCGCGCGGACACGACGAGGAGCTTTCCCTGCACCTGGTCGCTGCGAGGCGCAACGGGCTGAGCACCGACGAGATCAAGGCGGTCATCCTGCGCAGCGCGATCCACTGCGTGGCAACCGTTGGTACACCGACGGCAGGTCCCACGAGAACTCCACAGGTGACAAGCTGGTCGCCCTGGTGCAATGCATCCGGTAGCCACAACCAGACACCGCCACGGAGCCCGCCCCCGACCACGGGGGCGGGCTCCCGACCGCGAAACCAGACCACACCGCCGCGGGGCGCCGGGGACTGCCGGTGGGGTCCTCCCCGGTCCTCCCCTCAGCTGCGGCCACCGACAGCGGTCGCAGGAATGATGGGCGAGCAACGGCGACTCGCGGTCCGCGGATCGGCTACTCCCCCACCGTGCCGTCGATCGCTTCGCGGAGGAAGTCAGCGTGGCCGGCGTGGCGGGCGGTCTCCTCGATCGGGCAGGGCAGCGAAGCGCACCTCCATCCAGACCTCTTCCACCATCGACAGGTGGTAGAGCAACCCAGCGAGCGTGAGCTCCGACGGGGGGTGCTTACGTGCCAGCTGCTCGCGGGTCAGGCCGTTGGTCTTGGACAGCATCGTCTCGCGCTGATAGTCGAGGTACTGCGAGAGCAGAACGAGCTCAGAGCCAACGGGATCAGGATCGATTCGCACCAGCACATCCTTGCAGTCGGCTGACCAATCACCCGCGTTGCCACCTGCACTTCACCCCGACCGGCTCACCATGGATCAACCACGTCTGCGCTGGTTCGGCTTCCTCACCGACCCGCTCCTGCGCCGCGGCGTCCACAAAGCTGGCAGGCACAGGAGAAAGCCGTCCGCGACGCGGATCAGCACCTGGAACGAGGACCCCGCTGGCGACCCCACGTCGGCCCCGGTCGACAGAACCGAGACGACGTAGTTGCTCGATTAGGCGGCGGCTGCCGACCCCGACTCTCGGCGGCCGTTGACGGGGCACCGTAGTTGTCAGCTGCTGGTCGCCAGGCGGAAGGATCGATCGATGAGCTCGCGCAAGGTTGCGGCGTCGGCTTGGTCGACGCGCTTGAGGTAGAGGCATCCCTTGCCGGTCTGGTGCTGCCCGACGCGGGCCAGCAGGTCCTCGTATTCGTCCAGACCGCCGATCGGGTACAGCACCGTTTGTGCCTTTCGCGGGGAGAAGCTGACCGCAGCGACATCTCCCACTCGACCGGATGGGTAGTGGTAATGCCGCGACCCGAACCCCACGATCGACGTGCCCCACATGACCGGCGGCTGCCCGGTCACCTCCTGCATCACAGTGAGCAACAGCTGGGCGTCGTGCCGCCGCTGGCCATCAGCGACGGCGTCGATGAAGGCCCCGACATCGCCGTCCGTCGGGCTGGTCTTGTTTGAGCCGTCGGCCATCTCCAGTCACCTCGCTCTGCCTGTCGTGCACACTGCGGGGGATGTCACCCCCGACGCTAACCCCATGGACGCGACGTACGACGTGGCGATTGTCGCCATTCACGCGATGGCCGCCCGGAGAAAGTACTTGAGGTGATCATCATGCCCCGAAGCTTGCAGGAGGATCCTCGAACATGCCGATGAGTTGGAGCGTCGGTTCGAGAACACGAACCGAAAGACGTCCGCGAGCCCAAGGCGCATGTAAAATGCATGCATGGTTGCTCTTCAGATCCGCGACGTTCCCGATGACATCCGACGAGCGCTGGCCGAGCGGGCAGCAGCCCGCGGACAGTCGCTGCAGTCATTTCTGTTGACGCTGGTCACCGACGAGGCGCGTCGATCGACCAACCTGGCTCTCTTGGAAGGTTTCGGCGCTCGCCAGGATGGCTCACGCCTGTCGAGCACGCAGGTGACCGAAGCGCTTGATCAGGCCCGGGCCGAGCGCGAGGCCCTTCTGAGCGGCGCCGAGAGCGATGCCCGGTGATCGTGGTCGACGCCTCAGTGCTGACCAACGCCTTCACCGACGATGGACCGGTCGGCACTCACTCCCGAGCCGAGCTCGCCCGTGATGCGCACTGGACTGCCCCCGGGCACCTCGTCGTGGAGGTGTTCTCCGCCGTCCGCGGCCGATGGCTCGGCCGGAAGATCACTGAGAAGCGCGCCGAGGACGCTCTCGCTGCCATCGTGACCAGCACCATCGACCTTGTCGCGGTAGCACCACTGATGGAGCGCATGTGGGAACTGCGCAGCAACGTCTCTGGCTACGACGCCGCCTACATTGCCGTTGCCGAGGCCTTCGGCTGCACGTTGGTGACTGCTGACGCTCGCCTCGCTCGGGTCCCCGCTCTCCGCTGCGAGGTCCGCCTTGCTCTGCCGCTTTGACGCTGCGGTTACCCGATGACCTGTATTCGGACCTTCGCCCTGCGGCCGAGGAAGATCACCGCAGCATGCACCACCTCGAACGGTCCTTCCCCGACAGGCGACCAGCGAGTACTGGGTGACTCGACGACCCGTCGAGTTCACCCGGCAGCCCTTCGATCCCGACTGGGGACGGCACGTCGAGCGCCGCGTCGAGGCGCGCGTCCAGGCTGGCCTGTCGCCACTGAGTGTGGTGCGTGCGACCGGGCTCGCGTCGACCCCCGAGGTCGAGGCGGGCGTCGCGACCGGCGTCCTCGTGGACCGTCCGATGTTCACCGAGATCTCCCCCACCGGTATGCGCTTCGCCGATGCGAGCGAGGTCCGGGCCGACGCCATCTTGTGGGCCACCGGCTTCCGGGCCTCCCTCGGTCACCTGACACCGTTGCACCTGCGCGAGCGGGGCGGGGGCATCCAGATGGACGGAACCACGGTCGTGCGCGACCCCCGGGTCGAACAGGTCGGCTGCGGCCCGTCGGCCTCCACGCTCGGCGCGACGAGGGCAGGGCGTGCCGCCGACCTCTCCGCTGTGATCCGCAAGACCGCCTGACCGTCGCCCGCGCTCGCTGGGCATGGCACCTGCTCCGTGTTCACTGCCGGTCACTAGCGTGGTGCGATGAGCGCGACAGACGAACCGAACCACGAGCTGTGGCTGGTGCGCCACGGCGAGACCGAGTGGAGCGCCACCGGTCGCCACACCAGCCACACCGATCTCGACCTCACCGACACCGGTCGCCGCGACGCCATCGCTCTGGCCGAACGGCTGCGCGGGCAGGAGTTCGCCCGGGTCCTGGTGAGTCCCCGTCGGCGCGCCCGGGTGACGTGCGAGCTCGCCGGGCTCGCCCAGGGCGCCGAGGTGCTCGAGGACCTGGTCGAGTGGGACTATGGGCAGGACGAGGGCCGCACCACCATCGAGATCCGGGTCGAGCGTCCCGGCTGGACGTTGTGGCGCGACGGACCGCTGGGCGGGGAGACCGCCGAGGACGTACGACGGCGCGTCGACCGCGTCATCGGCCTCGTGCGGGCGACGGACGGGCCGGTGATCACCTTCGCCCACGGCCACATTTCTCGGGTCCTGGGCGCACGCTGGATCGGCCTCGAGGTCGCCTCCGGCGCACACCTGCGGCTGGGGACCGCCTCGATCTCGGTGCTCGGCTACCAACGGGAGACCCCCGTCCTCGACCGGTGGAACGACACCGGCTCCCTCCCGACTGCATCGTGAGACGGCGCGCCGGGGGGTGACCCGTCGTGCGGGGAGGTGACCCGTCCGGCGCCTCAGGATCGGGTGCGCGGGGGGACCTGGCGCATCGCCTTGTGGATCCGCTTCCACTTGGCCCGCTCCTGGGCGCGCAGCCGAGCGTCGTGGCGCATCGCCATCCACCGGGTCTCGCGCAGCAGCTTGCGATAGCTTTCCAGCCGCCGTTCCGGCAGGTCGCCGGACGCGACCGCCGCGAGCACCGCGCACCCGGGCTCGGAGACGTGTGCGCAGTCGACGAACCGGCACTCCCCGGCCAGCTCCTCGACGTCGGCGAAGACCCGCTCGAGGGACACCTCGACGTCGGTGAGGCCCACGCTGCGCAACCCGGGGGTGTCCAGCACCAGCCCGCCCCCGGGCAGCACGATCAACTCCCGGTGCACCGTGGTGTGGCGGCCCTTCCCGTCGCCGCGCAGTTGGCGGGTGACCATGATCGCGGCACCGGCCAGCGCGTTGGCGAGGGTCGACTTGCCGGAGCCGGAGGGCCCGAGCAGGGCGAGAGTGCGTCCCTCCCCGACGTGGGGGACCAAGTCGCCCATGCCGTCCCCGGTGGCGGCGCTGACCGCGAGCACCTGGACCCCTGGCGCTGCCGCCGCGACCTCCTGCCGCAGCACGTCGGCGTCCGGAACGAGATCCGCCTTGGTGAGCACCACCAGCGGCTGTGCGCCGCTCTCCCAGGCGAGGGCGAGCAGCCGCTCGATCCGGCCGAGGTCGGGCTCGGGGTGCAGCCCCTCGACAACGGCCGCGACGTCGACGTTGGCCGCCAGCACCTGACCGTGCGAGGTGCCGGGCGAGACGGCGGCCCGTGCGAACGCCGTACGTCGGTCGAGGACCGCCTCAGCCGTCGCCCGGCCGTCGGGCCAGCGCCGGACGACGACCCAGTCGCCCACGCACGGGCTGTGCACCGGGTCAGCGGCGGCGGCGAGCAGGGCGCCGGAGAAGGTGACCCGCAGCGGGCCGTCGTCGGTGAGCACGTCGCAGGCGCCGCGGTCCACCCGGGTCACCCGGGCGGGAAGGTGGTCGGCGCCCAGGGCGGATCGGGGGGTGTGGGCGGGGTCGGCTGAGTAGTTGCTGAAGAGATGGGCGAAGGCGTCGTCCCAGCCGAGGGAGGACAGGTCGAACTGATGCACCGGAGGCACCTTTCGGGCGGGTGCGCCGGCAGGTGACCAAGGGTCAGCGAGCGGCGCGGGGGAGGACGGACGGGCATGCGCATGTCACGTCAGGCATGGGGTCCTCCTCTCGGGCCGGCTCTCAGGCCGTGCTCTCAGGCCGTGCTCTCGGGTGCTGTGCTCTCGGGTGCTGTGCTCTCGGCTGAAGTGGTCGGGCGGTAGGGCGGCCCGCTTGCACGGCGCTGGACCGAGGTTAGCGTTGCTCGCCGAGCGGCGCGAGCGGGTTTTCGGCCGGGCTGCGGCCGGGCAGCGGGTTTTCGGCCGGGCTGCGGCCGGGCAGCGGGCTGTCGGCCGGGCTGCGGCCGGGCAGCGGGTTTTCGGCCGGGCTGCGGTTGGGCTGCGGGTTGTCGCCGGGGGTCTCCCGGGCGAGCGTCGCCGGCTCGGTGGCCGCGACGACGGCCCGGGCCCGGGCGACGTCGCGCACCGGCCACAGTGTCTCGACGGCGGCGTTGAGCGCGGCGCCGATGAGGACGGCGATGGCCAAGACGTAGAGCCAGATCATCAGCACGATCGGCGCTGCAAGCGGGCCATAGATCGAGGTTCCGCCGACCGACAGGGCGATGACCCAGCGGATGACAAAGCTGCCGCCGAACCAAATGGTGAGGGTCAGCAGCGCCCCCGGCAGGTCGCGCCGCCACGGCGTGCGCAGCGGCGCGCTGACGTGGTAGAGCGAGGTGAGCGACGCGATCGTGAGCAGCGGCGCGACCAGCCAGTAGAGCGAGCTGAGAAAGCTCAGACGGGCGGGCAGAATGTCCGCGAGCACGGTCGGGCCGACGAGGACCAGCGGCACGACGACCGCGCCCAGGACCAGCGCGAAGACGTAGAGGCTGAACGAGAGGACCCGGGTGCGGATGACGCCACGCACGCCACCCAGGCCGTACATGATCGAGATCGTGTCGATGAACACGTTCAGCGCCCGCGAACCCGACCACAGCGCCAGCAGGAATCCGATCGAGATGAGGTCGAAGCGGCCGTTCTCGAACACGCCGGCAAGGGTCGGCGCGATGACCTTGCGCACGGTGCTCGCAGTCAGCACGTTGCCGGCACCATCGATGATGTTGGCCTGCAGGGTCTTGACCGCCTCGGTCCCGATCCAGTTGCCGAGGTAGCCGACCGAACCGACCAGGCCGAGCACCAGGGGTGGAAGCGAGAGCAACGCGAAGAACCCGGCCTCGGCGGCCAGCCCGGTCACCCGGTAGCGGAAGCAGGTGGCGACCGTCCCCTTGCCGAGGCGCCACGCCACGAGTCCCCAGCGCGACAGCCGGGCCCTGGCGCCCGGCGCCCGGGTGGGAGTCCGGGCCGACTGGGTGCGTGCGATCCCCGAGGCCACAGCTCTACGGTAGGCCACCAGCGGGCGCGGGGCGCGGAAGCCGGCGCCGGGTCGGCCATGGCCCGGCCCGGCGACGGAGCGGGTGGCGGCGAAGCGGGTGGTCCCAGCACCCGGACACAGGGGAATAGGCCCGGCGAAGGGCCCGTTGCGGGCTCCCATGACCTCGTTCCCCACCATGACGCCGCCCCGCTTGCCGGTCGTCGCCCCGAGGGGGGCGGGCCCCGGGCCCGGGTTCCGGATGCTGGGATCAATTGGACACATGGTGGACGCCGATGCGACCTTCGTCAGCATGACCGCTACGGATGCGCGCCTCGTGTCGCGCCGGCACGTGGACCTCGGCCACGTGTCCAGCGCGGTCTGTATGCGGGCTGCCTGACCCTGCCGTCCCTCTTCCGACGGCGCGGGGTCGCGCCGCCCGACTCCGCCTGGGCGGTTGCCGACGACGTATGCCTCGCGCCTCCCTCCCCTGACGGAGACCACCCGCATGGCGTCACCGCAGACCGACCCCCGAGCAACCCAACCCAGTGCCGCCGCACCCAGGCCCGGCTCGCGCAGAGCCGGGTCACCGAAGGGGCAAGGCCAGTGGGCCCTCGGGCATCTGGAGCCGCTGACCCCCAACGAGCGGTTCAAGAAGGACGACGACGGCCTCAACGTCCGGGCCCGGATCGAGAACATCTACGCCCACCGGGGCTTCGCCTCGATCGACCCGTCCGACCTTCGGGGCCGGATGCGCTGGTGGGGCCTCTACACCCAGCGCCGGCCCGGGATCGATGGCGGCAAGACCGCCCTGCTCGAGCCGCACGAGCTCGACGACGAGTTCTTCATGCTGCGGGTGCGCATCGACGGCGGCCAACTGACCACGGGGCAGCTGCGAACGATCGCCGCGGTCGCCCAGGAGTTCGCCCGCGACACCGCCGATGTCACCGACCGCCAGAACATCCAGCTGCACTGGATCCGGATCGAGGACGTCCCGGAGATCTGGCGGCGGCTGGAGGCCGTCGGCCTGTCGACCGCCGAGGCGTGCGGTGACACGCCGCGGGTCGTGCTGGGTTCCCCCGTCGCGGGCGTCGCCGCCGACGAGATCGTCGACGGCACGCCGGCGATCGAGCAGATCCAGCGCCGCCACATCGGGTCACCGGAGTTCTCCAACCTGCCGCGCAAGTTCAAGACAGCGATCAGCGGGTCGCCGCGCCAAGATGTGGCGCACGAGGCCAACGACGTGTCCTTCATCGGGGTCGTGCACCCTGAGCTCGGCGCCGGCTTCGACCTGTGGGTCGGCGGCGGCCTGTCGACCAACCCGAAGCTCGGGTTGCGGCTGGGCGCCTTCGTCGAGCCGGCCCGCGCCCCCGAGGTGTGGGAGGGCGTCAACTCGGTCTT
>JBBRHF010000159.1:0-10079 GCA_038223055.1 Actinomycetes bacterium
GCAACCTCGATCTTGTCGACCAGCGGCTTGCGCCCCGAATCCGGGTCGGTCGCCGGGTCGTAGTTGGGGTTGCGGACCAGGGTCAGGTTCTTGCCCAGGTTGTTGGTCTGGAACATGTACGGCCCGGAGGAGATGACGTGCTCCTTGTATTTCGTGCCGGTGTCCTTGGCCCGCGGCACCGGGATCGTCGCCGGCAGCTGCGCGAAGTAGTCGAAGCCGGAGAACGGCTTGTTGAGGTGGAAGATGATCGTCTGGTCATCCGGCGTGTCGATGGCCTTCAGCCCGAGCTTGTCCGGCGTGGCGTCCTTGTAGGGGCTGGTGTAGCCCTGCAGGTCGAGGAAGTCGTTGAGATAGGTGGGACCCTGGGTGAACGTGGCCTTGTCCAGGGACCGCTCGACGGCGTACTTCACGTCCTTGGACGTGATGACAGAGCCGTCCTCGAACTTCACGCCCTTGCGCAGCGTGTAGGTCCACGTCTTCGCGTCGTCGCTGGGCTTGCCCAGCGACTCGGCGAGGTCGGGCACGAGAGTCGGCTTGCCGACGCCGGACTTGAACACGACCAGGCTGCGGCCGTAGTTGCGGATGAAGTTCCACGAGTAGCCGTAGTAGGTGTCCGCCGGGTCCAAGGAGTCGAAGTCGCCGCCGTGCGCGAAGCGCAAGGTGCCGCCCTTGGCCGTGGAGGCGTTGAAGACCTTGCCGACTCCGGCGTTCGCGACGGCCTTGGTCCCGCCGCCTCCGCCGCTGGCCTTGTCGGTGCTCTTGCCGCCTCCGGAGCCTCCGCCGCAGGCCGCAAGGCCCATGGCGAGCGCCGCACCGGCTGCGATCGTCGCCATCGTGGGAGTTCTCTTCATCTGGGTATGCACCTCTGCTTCTTCTCTTGTGGAGCGGGTGTGTTGGTGTCCCTCGCGGGCGGCGGGTTACCGCGATCGGGGGTCGAGCGCGTCGCGCAGGCCGTCGCCGAGAAGGTTGAACGCCAGCACGGTCACGAAGATGGCCACGCCGGGCGGGATCAGGAAGGCAGGGTCCACCTGGTACCAGTGCGTGGCGTCGGACAGCATGCCACCCCAGGTCGACCGGGGCGGTCGGACGCCGACCCCGAGGAACGACAGCGCCGCCTCGAACAGGATGTTGGTCGGGATCAGCAACGTGGAGTAGACCAGGATCGGCGCGACCAGGTTGGGCAGCAACTCGCGGTAGAGGATGTGGGGTCGCCGTGCGCCCATGCTCCGGGCCGCGTCGACGAACTCCCGCTCGCGCAGCGAGAGCGTCTGCCCGCGGATCACCCGCCCGATGTAGGGCCAGTTGAAGAACCCGATGATGAACACGATCAGAGAGACCCGAAGGGCGTCGCCGCTGAGCCCGAAGCCCCGGTCCGGCACTACACCCGCGAGCGCGATCGCGAACAGCAGGAGGGGAAACGCCAGGAAGATGTCCATCAACCGGCTGATGATCGTGTCGACCCAGCCGCCGAAGAACCCGGCGACGACCCCCATGACGGTGCCGATCACGACGGAGAGCAGCGTCGCAAGGAACGCGATGAGCAGCGAGATCTGCGAGCCGTAGACGATGCGGCTGAACAGGTCACGTCCGTTGACCGGCTCGACACCGAACAGGAAGTCCCCGCTGATGCCGCCGTAGGACCCGATCGGGACCTGGGTGTCGGGGTTGATCTCCTTGTAGTGGAACTCGTTCGGCGGGTGGCCGAGGGCCCTGACCACCAGCGGGGCGAAGACCGCCATCAGGACGAGGCACACAACCACCACGGCGCCCGCGATGGCGACCTTGTCGCGTTTGAGCCGCATCCAGGCGATCTGCCCGAGCGAGCGGCCCTCGATGGTAGCGACGCCCTCGAGCACCGCCTCGGGGGCCGCAGTGGTGTCCGACCCGGAGACCTCGAGCGGTGCGGTCATCGTGGTCAGGCCAGGTCCTGGGTCAGGCCGTCCTGAGTCGCAGCGGCAGGGGGCAGCGCAACGTCCTCCGGGGTGAGCGTCTCGACGATCTGGGTCTGCTCGGCGAAGTGGCAGGCGCTCGGGTGGGAGATGCCCGGACGGATGGTGAGCAGGGGCTCCTCGGAAGAGCAAATGTCCTGCACCTTCCAGCAGCGGGTGCGGAACCTGCAGCCCGAGGGCGGGTTGGCCGGGCTGGGTACGTCGCCCTGCAACACGATCTGGGCCTTGCTCGCCCGCTGGGCCGGATCGGGGATCGGCACCGCCGAGAGCAGCGCCTGGGTGTAGGGGTGCGAGGGGGCGCCGTAGATCTGGCTCTCGTCGCCGATCTCGACGATCTTGCCGAGGTACATCACCGCGACCCGGTCGGAGATGTGGCGCACGACGGACAGGTCGTGGGCGATGAACATGTAGGACAGGTCGAACTCGGACTGCAGGCTCTCGAACAGGTTGATGACCTGGGCCTGGACCGACACGTCCAGCGCGGACACGGGCTCGTCGCAGATGATGACCTCGGGGCGCAGCGCCAGTCCGCGCGCGATGCCGATGCGCTGGCGCTGGCCGCCGGAGAACTGGTGCGGGTAGCGATTGATGTGCTCGGGGCTCAGGCCCACCACCTCGAGCAGTTCCTGCACCTTGCGCCGCCGGTCCTTGCGCGGCGCCACCTCGGGGTGGATGTCGAAGGGCTCCCCGACGATGTCGCCGACCGTCATCCGCGGGTTGAGCGAGGAGTAGGGGTCCTGGAAGACGATCTGGATGTTGCGGCGCATGGCCTTGAAGGCCTTGCCCTTGAGCGAGTAGATGTCCTGGCCCTTGAACTTCACCTGTCCGGCCGTCGGGCGCTCGAGCACCATGAGCAGCTTGGCCAGCGTCGACTTGCCGCAGCCGGACTCGCCGACGACCCCGAGCGTCTCGCCCTTGTGCAGGTCAAAACTCACCCCGTCGACCGCCTTGACGGCGCCGACCTGGCGCTGGAAGACGATGCCCTGGGTGAGCGGGAAGTGCTTGACCAGGTCGCGCACTTCCAGGACGGATTCAGCGGAAGGACCCATCACGGACCTCCTTCCAGAAGTGGCAGGCGCTCGTGTGGCTGGCGTCGACCTGGTAGGGCGGCTGGGGTTCTTTCTCCCGGCAGATGTCCTGGACATAGGGGCAGCGCGGATTGAACGGGCAGCCCGGGGGCACCGACATCAGGTTGGGCGGCAGGCCCTTGATGGCGGACAGCTCCTGGCCCTTCATGTCCACCCGGGGGATCGAGGCGAGCAGGCCCTCGGTGTAGGGGTGGGCGGGGCGGGCGTAGATGTCGTGGACGTCGGCGCTCTCCACGATGCGCCCGGCATACATCACGGCGATGCGGTCGGCGACGTCGGCGACGACGCCGAGGTCGTGGGTGATCAGGATCAGGCCCATGTTGCGCTCGCGCTGAAGCTCCTTGAGCAGCTGCATGATCTGGGCCTGCACGGTGACGTCGAGGGCTGTGGTCGGCTCGTCCGCGATGAGCACATCCGGGTCCAGCGCGATCGCCATCGCGATCATGATGCGCTGGCGCATGCCGCCGGAAAACTGGTGCGGGTAGTCGCGCACCCGCTCCCTGGCCGCCGGGATGTTGACCAGCTCCATCAGCTCGACCGCCTTGGCCATGGCCGCCTTCTTGCCCATGCCCTTGTGCACCCGGAACATCTCGGCGATCTGCCAGCCCACCGAGAACACCGGGTTGAGCGAGGACAGGGCGTCCTGGAAGATCATCGCGATGTTGGTGCCGCGGTAGCCGCGGCGCTGGGACTCGGACATGGCCAGCAGGTCCTCGCCGCGGAACCGCACGGCCCCCTGGGTGACGTAGCCCGGCGGGGTGTCCAGGATGCCCATGATCGCCTGGGCGGTCACCGACTTGCCCGATCCGGACTCGCCGAGGACGGCGAGGGTCTCGCCCTCCCGCAGGGAGTAGCTCACGCCGTTGACCGCCCGGGCGATGCCGTCGCGGGTGCGGAACTCGACGTGCAGGTTGTCGACGTCGAGCAGGGGCGTGCCCCACGGCTCGGGTGACCCGGGCTTGGACGTGTCGAGAAGGGTCACGGTTCGGGCCTCTATCGCAGCTTGGGGTCGAGGGCGTCGCGGACGGCGTCGCCGAGCATGATGAAGGCGAGGACGGTGATCGACAGGAAGAAGCTCGGGAACAGCAGCATGTGCGGGGACACCCGGAGATACTGCGACGCGTCGTTGATCGCGATGCCCCAGGAGACGACGGGCGGCTGCAGGCCGATGCCGAGGAAGGACAAAGTGGCCTCGGCCCCGATGAAGCCGCCGAGGTTGATGGTGGACACGACGATGACCGGCTGGATGGAGTTGGGCAGCACGTGCTTGACGATGATCCGCACCGGGCTGGCGCCGAGCGCGCGGGCCGCCTGCACGAAGTCAGCCTGCTTCACCTGGATGACCGACGAGCGCATGATCCGGGTCACGCCCGTCCAGCCGAGGATCACCAGCGCGGCCACCACCTTGAGGATGATCACCAGCTCGGGGGTCTCGACGTCGGACGGGAAGGAGGAGAGCACCAGGATCGCGCCGAGCAGGATGGGGATCGCGAAGAACACGTCGGTGAGGCGGGAGACGACCGCGTCGACCCAGCCGCCGGCGAAGCCGGCCGTCACCCCGGCCACGACGCCGACGGCCATCGTGCCCAGCGTCGAGAGCACGCCGACCAGGATCGAGGCGCGGGCGCCGTAGATCGTGCGGGTGTAGATGTCGTAGCCCTGCAGGTCGTAGCCGAACCAGCCGTCGCTCGATGGCGGCTGGCGGCTCAGCGACAGGTCGGCCTTGCCGACCGGGCGGGTGGTGAACCAGCCCGGGAACGCCGCCATGACCACCATGATCGCGATCAGCGCCGCCGAGACGAGGAAGATGGGGTTGCCCCGCAGGTCGCGCCAGGCGTCCCCCCGCAACGACCTCGGCTTCTCGCCCGCGGCCGGGAGCCCGGAGGCCCCGTCCCCGCCGGTCGGTGGCTCCGCGGCGGCCGTGGCGGTCCCGGCCGAGAAGGCGGCGTCGGCGGAGTTGACATCACTCATAACGGATCCTCGGGTCCAGGACGGCGTAGAGCAGGTCGACGAGCAGGTTCATCAGCAAGAAGACAAGCACGAGCACGGTGACCACGCCGACGACGATGGCGCCCTCGCGCAGCCGGATCGAGCGGAACGTGAGCCCGCCGACGCCGGGGATATTGAAGATGCCCTCGGTCACGATGGCGCCGCCGAGCAGGGTGCCGAAGTCGGCGCCGATGAAGGTGACGACCGGGATCAGCGAGTTGCGCAGCGTGTGGATGCCGATGACCCGGCGGCGAGGCAGTCCCTTGGCGATCGCCGTCCGCACGTAGTCGCCGCGCAGGTTCTCGGCGATGCTGGCTCGGGTCAGCCGGGCCACGTAGGCCAGCGACAGCGCCGCGAGAACGATCGCCGGCATCACCAGCTGATAGAGGGTGCCGTCGCCGGCCGTGGCGGGGAAGATGCCGAACTTCACGCCCAGTGTGAGCTGGGCGACCAGCCCGATGACGAAGACCGGGATCGAGATGACGACGAGGGTGCTGACCAGCACCAGGTTGTCGAAGAAGCCGCCGCGCCGGATGCCCGCCAGGACTCCGGCGCTGATGCCGATGGCGATCTCGATGAGGATCGCGAGAGTGGCCAGCTTCATGGTCACCGGGTAGGCGTTGGCCAGCAGCTCGGAGACCTTCACGCCGGAGAACGACTCGCCGAAGTTGCCCTGAAGCAGGTTGCTCAGGTAGCGGCCGTACTGCACCGGCAGCGAGTCGTCCAGGCCGAACTTGGCCCGTTGGGCCTTGACGTAGGCCTCCGGGCAGGGGCGGTCGCCGCACTTGCCGGCGAAGGGGTCACCCGGGAGCAGGTAGACCATCGAAAAGATGAGGAACGTCGTGCCGATCACGACGAGAACCATCTGGAGCAACCGGCGAACTACATATCGGCCCATCTGCCATTCCTTCCCGTCTGTGCGGCCAACCCGGCATCCGAGTGCGGCTCAGCATAGGTAGCGAACCCCCGCCGCACCAGGGTTGGGTGATCACGCGAGCGTCGTCCCCACCAGCACGGACGGCCCGCCGGGAGGTTCGGCGGGCCGTCGTCGTGCCCCTGCTGTGCTGGCTGCCTACTTCACGATGGTCTCGAAGGCCGGCGTGCCGAACGGGTTGAACTTGACCGCCTTGATCTTCTTGCCGTAGCCGGCCTGCAGCTTGACGTACCACAGAGGGATCACCGGCATCCCCTCGGCGAGCATCGCCTCGGCCTCCTGGTAGAGCGCGCTGGCCTTGTCCGTCGGAGCGGCTGCCGCCTCCTTGAGCTTGGCGTCGAAGGCGGGGTTGTCGTAGAGGCCGTCGTTGGAGCCGGCGCCCTTGGCGTACAACGGGCCGAGGAAGTTCTGGATGGACGGGTAGTCCATCTGCCAGCCGCTGCGGAACATGCCCTTCAGCTTGTGCGCGGTGATCTGGGTGCGCATGGTCGCGAAGTCGACGATGGGCTTGGCTTGGCACTTGATGGACAGGGTCGTGGCGATGCTGTTGCACACGGCCTCGGTCCACGCCTTGTGGTCGCCGTCGGCGTTGTAGGACAGCGTGAGCGTGCCCTTGTAGCCGCCGGCCGCGTCGAACGCCGCCTTGGCCTTGGCTGCGTCGAAGGTGCAGAACTCACCGCAGGCGCCGGCCTTGTAGCCGTCCACGACGGGGGAAACCCATCCGGTGGCCGGGATGCGAGAGTTGTTGAAGATGTTCTTCACGATCGATGGTCGGTCGATCGCCATCGACAGCGCCTGACGCAGCTTGGGGTTGGCCAGGGACGGATCGGTCTTGGCCGGCGGGAACGCCACGTCCTGGAACGTGCCGGTGGGCGCCTCGACGGCCCGGTCACCCAGGTCGCTCTTGAACTTGTCCCCGGCCAGCGCGGCCGTCGGCAGGGTCTTCATGATGTCGAGGTTGCCTCCGAGCAGGTCGGCATAGGCCGCGTCCTGGGACTGGTAGATCTTGAACGTGAGGTCCTTGAACTTGGGCTTGTCCGGACCCTGGTAGCCGTCGAACGAGGTCAGCTTGATCGCGCTGTTGTGCGCCCAGGAGATGAACTTGAACGGGCCGTTGCCGATCGGCTTGGCGCCGTAGGCCTTCGTGTCGGCGTAGAACGAGTCGGGCATCGGCACGAAGGCGGAGTAGCCCAGGGAGATCACGAAGTCCGACGCGGGCGCGGACAGCTTGATCGTGAACGTGTTGTCGTCCACGACCTTGAGGCCGGACATCGTCTTGGCCTTGGTCTCGTCGGCGGTGATCTTGTCATCCTTGTTCTTGTCCTCGCCCTGGACGTCGGCGAAGCCCTCGATCGCGCCGAAGAAGTACGAGTTCAGCGCGCCGTTGGGCCCATAGGCCCCCCAGTTCCAGGCGTCGACGAAGTTCTTCGCCTTGACCACGGTGCCGTCGTGGAACTTCCAGCCCGGCTTGAGCTTGACGGTGAAGGTGGTGTTGTCCGTCGTGTCGATCGACTGGGCCATCGCGTTGATCGGGTGGGAGTCGGTCGGGTCGTAGTTGACCAGACCGGTCGTGATGGCGTCGACGACGTCGCCGCCGCCGGTCTCGTTGGAGTTGACCGGCACCAGCGGGTTCTGCGGCTCGGACCCATCCGTGGTGACCGCCGCGCCTCCGCTGCTGGCCTTGGTGCCGCCGCCGGTGGCGGGCTTGTCGCTGCTTCCGCCGCCGCACGCGGCGACGCCGAGGGCGATGACCGTGGCCGCTGCAGCGCATCGAGCGCCACGCGAGAGTCCACGCATGGACTGCCTCCCTGTTTCTGGGTTGTCCAGCGAGATCGCGGCACACGACAACTTGTGGCCGGCGTGGGCGGGGACCGCCGCGCGATCAAGAGGCTGGGACGAATAATGGGTTGACGCCAGGCTGCGAGCAGTCTGATGGTGTAGTTTCTATCATCGCTGGACCGTGGGTCGTCACCGATGCGATTGCGATTCGGTTACGACAGATCCCGCGGTCTCGATCGGGTCACGCTTCGGCACCAACTCGGTGCCGGCGGCAGCGCCCGTCACTCCCGCTTGCGCCGTGCCGCCGCCCGGGCACGCTCCGTGGCCGGAAGGGCCACCTTGCGCATCCGGACAGTCGAGGGGGTCACCTCGACGCACTCGTCCTGGCGGCAGAACTCCAGAGCCTGCTCCAGCGAGATCGCCCGGTGGGGGATGAGTGGCACCAGGATGTCCCCGGAGGACTGGCGCATGTTGGTCAGCTTCTTTTCTTTGGTCGGGTTCACGTCCATATCGTCGGACCGGGAGTTCTCCCCGACGATCATGCCCTCGTAGACCTCGGTGCCCGGCCCGACGAACATCGTGCCGCGCTCCTGCAGGTTGGCCAGGGCGAACCCGGTCGTGGGCCCCCGGCGGTCGGCGACCAGCGAGCCGGTCGGGCGGGTGCGCAGGTCGCCGTGCCAGGGCTCGTAGCGCTCGAAGACGTGGTGCAGCAGGCCGGTGCCGCGGGTCTCGGTGAGGAACTCGGTGCGGAAGCCGATCAGGCCCCGGGCCGGAACGATGTACTCCATCCGGACCCACCCGCTGCCGTGGTTGACCATCTGCTCCATCCGGCCCTTGCGCAACGCCATCAGCTGGGTGATGACCCCGAGGTAGTCCTCGGGCGCGTCGATGGTCAGCCGTTCCATCGGCTCGTGCACCTTGCCGTCGATCGTGCGGGTGACGACCTGGGGCTTGCCGACGGTGAGCTCGAACCCCTCGCGGCGCATCAGCTCGACCAGGATCGCAAGCTGTAGCTCACCGCGGCCCTGCACCTCCCAGGTGTCCGGGCGCTCGGTGTCGGCCAGGCGGATCGACACGTTGCCCACCAGCTCGGCGGCGAGGCGTCCCTTGACCTGTCGGGCGGTCAACTTCTTGCCGCTCTGTCCGGCCAGCGGCGAGGTGTTGATGCCGATCGTCATCGAGATCGAGGGCTCGTCCACGGTGATCACCGGCAGCGGGCGCGGGTCCTCGGCGTCGGCGAGGGTCTCCCCGATGGTGATGTCCTCGATGCCCGCGATCGCGATGATGTCGCCCGGCCCGGCCTCCTCGGCCGGCACCCGGTCCAGCGCCTGGGTGATCAGCATCTCGGTGATCTTCACACGTTCCTGCGAGCCGTCCAGGCGGCACCACATCACGGTCTGGCCCTTGCGGATGATGCCGTTGCGGACCCGGCACAGCGCCAGGCGCCCGAGGTAGGGCGAGGCGTCCAGGTTGGTGACGTGGGCCTGCAGCGGCGCGCCCTCGACGTAGGCCGGGGCAGGGATCGTGGCCTTGATGGTGTCGAACAGTGGTTCGAGATCGGGCGAGTCGGGCATCGCGCCGTCAGCGGGGCGCCTCAGCGACGCGCGGCCGGCCTTGGCGCAGGTGTAGATGACCGGAAACTCGATCTGGGTCTCGTCGGCGTCGAGGTCGAGGAACAGCTCGTAGCACTCGTCGAGGACCTCCCCGATGCGGGCGTCGGGCCGGTCGACCTTGTTGACGACCAGGATCACCGGCAGCCGTTTTTGCAGGGCCTTGCGCAGCACGAACCGGGTCTGCGGCAGCGGCCCCTCGCTCGCGTCGACGAGCAGCAGCACTCCGTCCACCATCTCCAGGCCGCGCTCGACCTCACCGCCGAAGTCGGCGTGCCCGGGGGTGTCGACGATGTTCACCGTCGTGCCGTTGTGCAGCACCGCGGTGTTCTTCGCGAGGATCGTGATCCCTTTCTCCCGCTCGAGATCCATCGAGTCCATCACCCGCACATTGACGTCGCCGGTCTCCGCCTGGTGGGCCGAGAAGGCGCCGGACTGCCACAGCATCGCGTCGACCAACGTGGTCTTGCCGTGGTCGACGTGGGCCACGATCGCGACGTTGCGCAGATCGGAGCGACGGGCGAGGGCGGACGTGTGGCTGCCGGTCTGGGGGCCTGCGGACATGCGGGAACGCTCGATCCTCCGGGGGGATGGCGCCCGCGTCCTGGGGCACCGGATGCCCCATCGTACGGCGTCCGCTCAAGGGTCTCGCTTTTCGACCGGACTGCCCCGATATCAGGTTCGGAACCCGCGAGCCCTATGGTGGCTCTGGAGCCGGCCCCCACCGACC
>JBBRHF010000160.1:0-10054 GCA_038223055.1 Actinomycetes bacterium
GGGTCTACGCGACCTGCTCACCGTCCAGACCGCCCGCATCCTGCGACACCCCGTCTGGAAGGAAATCCACAGAAACACCCGGCCATCGAATATAATCCAATTCCGCCTGCAGAAGTTCAACGAAACGTGATGCTACCGACAAGTCGAGGGAAATCGACATGTCGGACTGCTCGAAGATCCGCTACACCAGCCGTTGGACCGCCATCGCTGCGATGAAAGCCATCGCCCGCAAGCACATGCAGCGCGGCCGCACGTGCCCAACGGGCACCTACCTCTGCAACTCGTGCCGGAGCTGGCACCTCACGTCTAAGTCGGGAAACCAGATCCCACCGTGGGCGAAGGCACAAGCCAGGCGTTGAACGCGGCGGTAACTGGGACACCGTTGTCGCTGAGCACGACACCATCGTCGCCGCGCTCCGTCGCCCGTGACCTCACCGCGGCTGAGTCTGCTGGACGACTTCACGCAACGTCGCAGGCCGGTCACGACCACGCACTCGACGCCTGACCGGGCTCGTTGAAGTGTCGGCAAGGCGCCCGCACGACCACATGGGCGCTCGTCGCCCGGATTGGGCCAAGAGGCACGGCCGCCTGCACCGGCTCGCGGCGCAGAGACGCACGTTGGCGAGTGGTTCGGTCGAGGCGTCCCGACGTGGAACATGTGTCAGCTGCTACGCGGGTCGGGGGGTGCTTCGGGCGGACGAGCCTGACTGGTAGGCGGCGACTGCAACTTGGGTTACGCACGTCATCGAGACCCAGACCACGGTGAGCGTGCGTGGGGAGCAGGTCGGAGGGTGCGTGCCCGGTGATCTCAGTGCTCCCTTGGACGATCGACGCCGAGAGAGCTCGAACGATCAGGGACTGAAACTGGCGGAAGCACTTCGCCTTGCGCAGAGCGACCACCGCGGGCGCGGTCTTCACAATGTCGACCCATGGGCCCGACCCTCTCGACGGAGAGGGCCGGGTCCGGGTGTGGGGCTACCAAGTGGGCCAGCTCTCGAACTCGTCAGGCGAGTTCGTGATGTTGCGGACGCGCTGACCGTCAGAGCGCAGGGCGCAGATGTCGGTCTGGCCGACGATCTTGTCGAAACACGACACCACGATCTGGTCACCATCCGGGCTGAACTGCGGCTTGAGGTAGGCGACGTCGGCTGTTGATGCAACGACCAGCTTCGCGTGCCCGTGCAGCGCGGTCGTCCAGATGCCGTTGGTGGGCGAGGGGACGTCGCTGAGGTTGTCGATCTCGTAGATGATGCGGCGTCCGTCCGGCGACCACTGCGGGTGCTCGAGCCCTACCGTCAGCGGCGTGATCTCACGCTCTCGCGTCCCGTCGATGTTCACGACGCGGACTGACGTGGCGAACTCGCCATCGACCTCGCCCAACCTTGCGAAGACCACGCGCCGACCGTCCGGGGAGACACTTGGCTCGACGTCGAACTTGACCGGATCGGGCTTGAAGAGCGGCCGAGGGTGGCTGCCGTTGGCGTTCATGATCCACAACGACGTGTAGAAGCCGGGGTCGTCCGGTAGGAGCGGCGAACGGTTGAAGACGACCTGTCGCCCGTCGGGTGTGTACTCCGCGACTTCCGAGATCCCGGGCATCTGGGTGAGCTGCTTGAACCCACGCCCGTCGGCGCCGATGACCCCGATCTGCTCGTCGCCGGCATCGTCCGGGAAATCGAAGAGGAGCCGTGACCGGTCACGCGACCAGTCGGGGAAGTAGGCCTGTCCCGGGGTGATCCGCCGCTCCCCTGTGCCATTGGGCTTGACGGTCCACAAGGCGAAACCGCCGAGGTCGGGGTCGTATCGGCTGAATGCGATCCGGTCCTGCTTGGACGGATGTGCCTGCGAAGGCGCCGCCCCCAGTAGGGGGATGCTCACGGCGCTGACGACGCACAGGACTCGAAGTGCTAGTCGATGCATGACGATGCCTCCTTGATGGGTGGGCGGGGGCGGATGGCCGAGCTCCCCGTCGTATACGAGTAGACGTGGGTCTGGGGGACAAGGGCGTCAGGGCCAGCCCTGATGCGCGGCCCCGACTTGCTGCAATAATCGGCGGGTGACGACGGGGCTGTTGCTGGTCGACGACCACGCCGGTTTCCGGGCGGCGGCGCGATCACTCCTTGAGGCCGAAGGCATGCTCGTGTTGGGAGAGGCGGCCGACGGCCAGTCAGCCGTGCGACAGGTCATCGAGCTCCGGCCTTCTGTGGTGGTCCTGGACGTGTACCTGCATGACGAGGACGGGTTCGACGTCTGCGCACGACTGGTCGCATTGCCCGAACCACCCGCGGTCATCCTCATCTCCAGCCGCACCGAGGGCGAGATCCGACGACGGCTGGGCAGGAGCGCCGCGCTCGGCTTCATCGCCAAGAGCCAGCTGTCGGCTGCGACCATAGATCGGCTGCTGCCGTGAGTGCAGCGCGGCGGTCGATGGTGATCGGCGGCACAGCCTTGTGCGCGCTCGGTCAGGTAGCGGTCACCGCGCCACTCGGTCTCAGGATCGTGGACGTGCTGACAGGAGCGGCGTTCGTCGCCGCGGCGGTGGCCGGTGTCGACACGGAGCGGTTCAGGCGATGGTCGGTACTCGCGTTCCTGGCGGGGGCGGCGTGGTTCCTCGCGTCGGCCGTCCCCGGGTTGGTGTTCGGCTGGCGGGCGGCCATGGCGGTTGCGGTGCTGGCTTTCCCCACTGGTCGACTGGCAGGGCGTGCGACGTGGTTCGCGGTGGCGGCTGCGGGAGCTGTCTCGATCCCGGGGGTGGGTCTTCGTCCGGCTGCCGTGGTGGCCACAGCGATCATGGTGGCGACGGCGGCTTCGGTGACCGCCCCGGAGCCACGGGTACCCGGGATCCGGGTCGGCGCTGGGGCGGCACTAGCCAGTGGCCTCATCTGGCCCCTCTTCGCCGGGCGCCTGTGGGAGCAGCAACCAACGTCGTCGTTGCTTGCCGCCTTGGGAAACGGTCTGCTCCTCATGGCGGCGGGCGCGGTGCTCTGGTGGGGCGTGGTGCGCGTGCCCAGTACCCGCGGCGTGGACGCCTTGGTAGTCGAGTTCGACACGGCCGACCCGGTGATCCGGGCGCTGGAGGACCCCAGGGGTCTGGACCCTGCTGGGCATGCCTCACGGCAGCTCGCTCTCGAACTGGTGGAGGCGAATCAGGCGCTCCAGACCGCGCTCGACCTGCACGTGCTCGCGGTCGGTGACTCGCAGCGGCGTCTGTTGGAGACTGCTGACATCGAGCGCCGTCGGCTGGCGGCGAGACTCGACGACGACCTGCGCCCCATGTTGGATCATATCGACCAGTTGCTGACCCACTCGCAGGAAACCGAGGTCGACCCGACGCTGCGGGCGATGGTTTGCGCTGCCCGGGGTGAGGTGGCCGCTTGTGGTACCGAGCTGGCCGACCTGGCCCGCGGGCTCCACCCCTCCGGGCTGCGTACCCACGGGCTCGCTGCCGCCTTGGCGGACCTGGGGCGGGGCACGTCAATGCCGGTGGAGGTCTCTGCGCCGATCGGGCGGTACGGCGATGTTCAGGAGGCGGCGGTGTGGTTCGTCTGCGCGGAGGCGCTGGCCAATGTCCACAAGCACGCTGGTGCGAGCAAGGCTGCGATCTCGGTCGCCGAGGACAACGGTTGGCTCCAGATCGCGGTGGACGACGACGGGGTGGGTGGCGCGGGCGTTCTTCCCGGCGGCGGGCTCGCCGGGTTGAGGGACCGGCTGCGAGCGCTGGGCGGCGACCTCCGCGTGGAATCCGGCGCGGCTGGTGGCACCCGCCTCCAGGGCAGGCTTCCATGCGTGGCGTGACCCCTGCATGTGCACGGTTCCTGGCGGCGGCAGTTGTCGGCGTCAGTGCGGCCGCCGGGGCGGCCAGCATCGTGCTGGTGCGCGACCAGAGCGGCACGACCTATGTAGGGTCATCGCCGATTCTGTTCGCCATCGCCGTCGTGGCCCTGGCCGTTCTGGTCGCCGCAGCGGCTGCAGCGGCCGCGGGCGGGCAGATGGTGCTCACGCTGGTGCTCGCATTTCTCGCCGCGGCCTGGCACGTCCCAGACCTCGCCGGCCGGGTGGGCAGCCCCGAAGAGGTGCGCAGCGTCGCCGCCGCGGCCCCCCTCGTGCTGCTGCCTGTGCTCGCGTTGGCGACCGCGCTGACCGCAGGTCAACGCGGCCGTCGGGTCTGGCTGGGCACCATCGCCCTCACCGGCGTGTGCCTTGTCGCGGCCATTACGTACGACGCGTTCGAGGACCCCGCCTGCTGGCGCTCGTGCGACCATCCGGCATGGTCGTCCGGCTGGCCCGCGGTGCCGGCCGGGGCCGCCTTCGCCGCCACCGCAGCATTCGTGCTGGCCACGCTCACGGGGCCACGGGGCCGGAGCGCCCTCGCCGTCACAGCAACAGCGGCGGGAGCGCTGTCGGTCATCGCATTGGCGGTCGTGAGGGCAGACCCGGGCGCGGGCTATCCGCCACACGTTCCCGCCTGGCTCCTGGCCGAGCTCGGCGTGTTCGCCCTGGGCGCGTGCGTGGTGTTGCGTCGAGCTCGAGCGGCGGCGATGACGCGCCGACTCGCCGGCTTGGTCAACGAGCTGTCTGCAGCGGGCGACGCGGAGGAACTGACGACGGTCCTGCGCGAGGCAACCGGTGACCCGAGCCTCAAACTCCACTGGTGGTCCGACGAGCTGGGGGCCTGGGTCGACCCCGCCGGGGAGCCGGCGCAGGTAGCGATGCCGTACACCGCGGTGACTCGGGGTGACCGACTGGTCGCGGGTGTCAGCCACAGCCACCGCCTCGACACCGACTCCCTGCGAGAGGCCCTCGGCCCGGCCTTGCGGTTGTCTCTCGAGAACGCCGCCCTGCGCGCGTCGAGGATGGCCGAGCTGGCAGAGCTACGAGCTTGTCGTCTCCGGATC
Source organism: Actinomycetes bacterium (assembly GCA_038223055.1). GTDB lineage: Bacteria > Actinomycetota > Actinomycetes > JACCUZ01 > JACCUZ01 > JBBRHF01. The sequence continues at coordinate 4,896 of JBBRHF010000160.1, forward strand.
GTCGAGCAGTCCGACCACGAGCGCTGCAGGCTGGAGCGGAACCTGCATGACGGAGCACAGCAGCGGGTCGTGACCCTGGCGTTGGCGCTTCGGCTGGCGGCGAGGTGTGCGGGCGAACAACCCCGGGACCAGGCCACCCTCGAGCGGCTCGGGCATGCCCAGCACCTGGTGGAGCAGCTGTTGACGTCCCTGCGGGACATCGCACACGGAATGCACCCTGCGGTGCTCGACGACGGCGGGCTCGTGCCGGCTTTGATGGAGCACACCGACGGACTGCGGCATCTGCGAGTCAGCGTGCAGGGGGATCAGAGCGAAGCGCGATTCTCGCGCTCGCTCGAGCTCACGGCGTTCCTTGCGGTGGCCGAGGCCCTGGATGATGCGCAACGCCGAGGCGCCCAAGCGGCCGAGGTGACCGTTTCGGCGAGCGCAAGAGGCTTGAGGGTCACGGTGCTGGATGATTCCGACTCTGATGCTGGCGCTGGCCTGTTCACCGTCGCCCTCCGTGAGCGGCTGGTGGCGTTCGCAGAGAACCTCGACCTGGAGATCATCAGCACGGGGAGCCAGGGGCGCACTGACCCGGTCGAAGGAGGTGTGCTGTGCGAGTCGTAGTCGCCGATGACTCGGTGCTGATCCGGCGCGGCATCGTGACGTTGCTCGAGCAGGAGAACATCCGCGTCGTCGGCGAGGCATCCGACGCTTCCTCGTTGCTGGCAGGCGTCGCGGTCGAGCGTCCCGACGTAGCAGTGGTCGACATCCGGATGCCGCCCTCGCACGGAGACGAAGGGCTCGTCGCCGCCGCCAACATCCGCGCTTGGTTTCCGACCGTGGCCGTGTTGATTCTCTCCCAGTACGTGCGCGTCGACTACGCATTACGCCTGCTCGAGGAGAACGCGGGATCGATCGGCTACTTGCTCAAGGACCGGGTGGCCGACGGGTCGACATTGGTCGACGCGCTGCACAGGGTGGCGGCGGGTGAGTGCGTGGTCGATCGCGCGATAGTCGACCGTCTCCACGCGGGATCGCGGGCCGCTTCGACTCTGGAGCCGCTCACGCCGCGGGAGCGAGAGGTGCTGGCGCTGATGGCCGAGGGTCACGCCAACAACGGGATCTGCGCGCTGCTGCACCTGGGACTCAAGACCGTTGAAACCCACGTCAGTCACATCTTCAGCAAGCTCGGCGTCGAGGAACAGGTCGGGCACAAGCGAGTGATCGCGGTCCTGCACCATCTTCGCGCCAACACCACACAGGTCGGGGTCCACCCGGAGGCGCCCGGGCCTGCACCCGGTGGAGAGTGGAACCCATGACCATTTCCGCAAGACTGCGCAGCATCGGCGCCCTCGGGATGGGTTTGTCGCTCGCGGCGTGCACGGGCGCAACCATCACGCCGAAGGGTGGCGGGCCGCCGCCCCCGCGCGAGCTGGTGCTGGTCTCCTTCGAAACCGCCGCAACCCCATTGCTCACCCACTTCGCCGAGCGGGTCGAGGCGCACAGCAGGGGGGCTCTCGTCATCAAGACCCGAAATGGGTGGGGAGGCGACACCGTCACGAGCGAAGCAGACGCGGTGCGGAGCGTGGCGTCCGGCGAGGTTGACCTGGGCTTCGCCGGCACAAGGGTCTTCGACCTGCTCGGCGTCGACAGCCTACGTCCCCTGCATCTGCCGTTCCTCGTTGACAGCTACCCCGCCCAGGCCGAGGTCGTACTCAAGGGAACCGACCGTTTGCTCGCCGACGTACCCGACGCCGGAGTCGAGCCGCTGGCGCTGCTCGCCGACCAGTTGCGGTTTTCAGCAGGGGCTGACCGGCCCATCCTGGCCCTCGGCGACTGGGAGGGACGTAAGATGTCCGCCTTTCCCTCCGACCAGCAGGGCCGCGGGCTCGCGGCCCTCGGCGCGAAGCCGATCAGCGAGGACGAGGACCGTCAGACCCAGGTCGTCCTTGGCGCCATCGACAGCGCCGAGACCGGGTGGCCGGCTTACGCCTTCCAGCAGCTCAGCGTCGCGACACCGTACGTAACCCCCAACGTCGTGCTGTGGCCACGCACGACGGTGCTGTTCGCCAACCCTGAGAGCATCGGGAAACTGTCCGACTCCGCCCGGGCCTGGCTGGCCAAGGCTGCGGCCGAGACGCGCGACCGGTCGATCGACGACGCCGGCGCCGACGACGACGGCCAGCTCGTCCAGCAGTGCGACCGAGGAGCGCGCATCGCCCTCGCCACCACATCTCAACGCGATGTGATGCGTGCCGCCGTCCAGCCGGTCTACGACCAGCTGTTGCAAGACCCTGAACTCGCAGACACAGTCAAATGGCTTGAGGGCTTGAGATCACGGCAGCCCGCTGCGCCACCGCCCGACGTCCCCGACGAGTGTCGGTACGACCCTTCCGACCCGGTTCGTCCACCCACGCCACAGGTCCGACTCTCCGCACCAGGAGACCCCGGTGAACTGCCGCTGGGCACCTACCGGGTCCAAGTCACCCCAGACGCCATCGCTCGCCTCGAGGACAAACTCGAGGCGCCGGTCTGGTCCACCGAGCCCGCGGAGCAACACGCGACTCTGACATGGGTGCTCAAAGAAGGAACGTGGACCCTGCGCATCGCCTACGCCGACGGAGGCACCTTTCCCTACGCATGCGAAGGGGTGTTTGCCGTCCGTGCGGGTCAAGCCTGGTTCACAACAGTGGTCGACGAATCACCCGGGCAATGCGCCCCGCCCACCTGGACCGCCCACTGGACGCTCGACGGTCACGCCCCGAACTGGAGCGACGTAGCCCCAGCCGACTTCGGACTGAGCTTCGACGTGCTCCCCTGGCAGCGGATCTCTTGATCCAACGAAAGTCAATGACACGGAGTGGCCGACCAGACCATCCGGCAGGTAACAGCTCAGACCCAGCAGAAAGCATTCGCTCCCCGAGCGCATCGCCAATGTCGGGAACGATCCCGACCTCGCACGCGCTGCAGCTGTCGTTGTCCATCTGCCTCGACATGGCGCAACTATCCATCAGGATTCACGCGGCGGTGTGACGCACGTACTGCGGGGCGGATATGACCGACTACCCAACGGCCGCGTGCCCGGCGGTGGTCCGTGACCGAACCCCAGTGACGAGCGCCCAAACCCCGCTCGCGAGGAACCAGACAGGCAACCCCAAGACAATCGAGACGATGCCGAAGACCCACAACCCGTCTTCGATGCCATCGACGACCAAACTAAGGACGAAGAGGAGCGGATAGACCAGCGCCACCACTCCCAACGCGCAGAGCGCGCGAGGAAGCGCGCGGGACCGCCAAGCGACCAAACACCCGGTCACGACCCAGAACTCCGTCAACACCAGCCCGGAGAGCAGGCCGCCCTGCGTGCCTGCCATCTGCACGACGAGGTAAGCCGCCTCTCCCCAGTCCTGGTCGTATTCACGGATGTGGTCGATAGGTCCAGGGCTGGAGATCCGCAATGCGCCTGTGAAGGCCCACAGCCCAGCCGCCACCGAACCGACAGCGGTCTGGAAGGGGGTGCGCCACGGGACCGCGGTAGCGGCTCGCATGAGGCCGAGCGCGGCAAGGACGAGGCAGCAACCGCTCAGGGCGTACACCGTCCCATGCTCCTGCAGGTAGCGCAGGCTCTCCGCCGCGTTGTCTCCGTCGGTGCCCTCCGGACGAGTCGCAAACTCAAGCATGAACGCGAGCGGAATGAACAATCCGACGGAGAAAAGCCCGACACCGGCGAAGACTCGTGTGCGCACCACCTGATCATCGTCCATCAGACCCTGAAGGCAGGCGACGGAAATGGCAGATCGATTCTCCCCGGGCGCGTGATCCGTTTCGCACCTGGTCCGGCACACCCGCCCCTGGTGAATCTGCACTGAAGACCGTGAGGGTGACGTTTCCGCCGACTCTATCTGGGCGATAGGCGGCGAAAGGACGCACGTCCCACCCGGGGAACCGTCGATCAGGAGCCTTGGTTCGAGTTGATCCGGCGGGATGCACTGAAGATGGCGATCGCGGCGCCATAGAGCCGCGTTCAGTTGATGACGACTGTGGGACGCAAGAATTACCTGCCAAGCCTGGTCACGAATCCAATGGCACGGAGTCGGCCGTCGCCACGCTAGTCCGACGTTGACGCGCGGGATGCTTGGGCGGCCTCGGGCAGCCGGGCCATTGCGGCTGTGTACATGCGCCTCAGGGCGCGCTCGTGGATGCGGTCGAGCACGCCTGGCAGGCCCGGCCGAAGGGTCATCTCTGTCGTCCCCTGCAGCCGGGTCCCGCCCGGGACGGGCTCGAGAACCCGATGGTTGTTCAGCGTCGGAGCGCCTGGCTGCCGGGATACATAGCCCAACTCGCGCGGCGGCTCCCACAGGGCCATCACCATCTCGGACGTGAAGGTTCGTCCCAAGAATGCCGTCGTCAAATGGGCTCGGCCCCCGATGCCCTCCCAGCCCGCGTCCTTGCTGGCGGCGCGCACGGACGAGAAGAACGACGGCCAGTTCAGCGGGTCGGTCAAGAACGCGAACGCCTGCTCCGGAGGGAGCGGGATCACGGCCCCGTAGGTGAAACGCACCAGCTGGCCGCCTGCCGGGCTGATCGCTGCTGCCGCGACGGCCGCGGCGACGGCATCGGCCGGGGAGCCCGCGAACGCGGGCCCATGCCCGGGGACGACGACGTCCGCGTCAAGGTCCGTCAGCACCTGCAGCGAGGCCAGCGCCTGGTCAGTGTCGTAGTTGAAGAACGACGGCAGCAGCTGGGGTCCGGGCGTGCGCACCAGGGCGTGCTCGGTCATCAGCGCGTCCCGACCAGCAGCGCGCCCCGCTCAGGCAGATGGAAGGCACTGTGCCCAGAGGTGTGGCCCGGCGTGGGCACCGGAACGGGCCTGCCGGGTATGTCCAGGGCGTCGGTGGTGAAGGTCTCGACCGAGCGCAGCCGCTCCACCCGGGCCGCCTTCAACGACATGATGCGCCCATGCGCCCAAGCCCGACCATGCCAAGTTCCATCAGAAGCTTCTTCGCTGAGTGGTTAGGTGCACTTATACAAGCGTGACTGGATAGGTCCCGAGTTTTGGGTGTGCCCGGTGTCCTGAGTTGATGCGGGTGGGGCGCTTGGCGTGTCGTGGTGATCGTTGGGTGCGTGACCGTGTTTGGATCTTGCCGTGTCCGATCCGCAGGTTCCGCCGTCGC
>JBBRHF010000161.1:0-10048 GCA_038223055.1 Actinomycetes bacterium
GGGTATCTGCATCTAGGAGGGCGACTCGGTTGACGCTGTGCGAGATCTCGCGGAGAGCGTCATCGGAGCGTTCAGCACGAATGAGTACTTCGAGATGCACGTCGACGGTCTCACGCCGCAGGTCTAGATCTGACGCAGGCAGGAGCGATCAGACCGAGATCCGCCGCTAGCGCTGTGATCTTGGTGTTGGTGCCGGACCGAACCTCCGTCGATCTTTGTTGGTGACCCGGGCGTCGACACCAACCCCGACTCGACCCTGCACCCGGTCCAAACGGCCCGTGATCAACAGACCAGACGCTCTGGTTGCCGGCTCTGCCGGCCTACTCTTGCTTGGTGCGTGGCTCGTCTGTGAGCGCGACGGCGGTCACGTCGTCCCGGTCGGGGTCCGGCCTCCGGTCGACGGGCGGCTATTGGGCTATGGGGTGTTCGTGCCCGACCGACATGACTGATGCGGAGCCGCGCATGGCCTTTGCCAGGTACATCGCGTCGTCGGCATCGCGCAGCAGCGCCATCGCTTCTGTTGTTGGGGAGTCCGTCACAGCGAACCCGATGCTGACATCGACCAACACACCCTGGCCGTTGACACCCCAAGATTCGGTGGCGGCCGTGACCACTCGTGCGGCCATCCTTTCGGCGTCGCTGGCGCTTTTCAGGTCCTCGCACAGGATGACGAACTCATCGCCACCGAAGCGCGCCAAAGTGTCGTCGGGGCGCAACACGCTTCCAATTCTGGTGCCGAGTTCGACTAACACTTGGTCACCGCCGTCGTGGCCGTGAGTGTCGTTGATGTCCTTGAAGTCGTCAATGTCGAGATACATCACGCAGACCATCCCGGTGTGGCGGTGCAGTCGCGCCAGCGCCCGGCTGAGGCGATCGCTGAACAGGGCTCGGTTGGGCAGCCCCGTCAACACGTCCGTGCGCGCGGAACGACGCAACGCGAGCACCGAGGCAGCCAGTTGACCCTGATAGTGCAGGATCGCGAGCACATCCGCCGAGAACTCACGCGCATGGGAATCGAAGATCGACACACTTCCCAGAACAACTCCACGGTCGACCAGCGGCACGCCCGCATAGGCACCGACGACGCCCTCGAGCACCAACGGGTTCTGGAAATAGACCGGATGCGCCGCGGCATCAGAAACCAACAATGCCTTGCCCGTGTCCACCACCTCTGCGCAGAAGGACAATCCGTCCGGTACCGACGTGCAGGCCGCCCCGACACCGACCTCCGCCGGATAGGTCTGCAGGTCAGCCGTCACGATGTTCACGACCGCGATCGGTGAACCACTGGCCAGACGCAGTGTCTGCACCACAGCATCGAGATCAGGGTCACCCAGGTGGCCCGGCAGATCGGCCTCGGCAACGACCCGGAGCCGACGCGGATCGAGGACCCCCGTGATCAGAGCACGGGTCGGGTCCGAGCCGGCAAACGATGAGATCGCCGACACGACCACAATGAACTCATCCCTAGCGCCAGGCCCCGACATCAGGTGGCGCCTCGACGAGGCGATGGTCAAGACGTCAAGAATATAGTACCGCTGTGTCAACTTCGGCGCTGCGCAGCGGCGAATCTCGTCTCGAGGGCTTGAGGGTGAGAGGTTGTTTTTATGGGTCAAGTTCTGGCTGTTGTGGGCTCTTCGATTTTGAGGGGGAAGCAGGCGGGCGAATCCATCCGGTCGTCGCAACACCAGCTCATTACGCTGCGCTTGACAGTAGCGCGGCGAGAGCCTGGCCTCGGCTAGTGTCTTCCAGTCGGATACGCATCCGCTCATCGTGGGGGTAGTCGAGCACGATCCGCCGCGAGATCTGCTCAGGGCTCCAGTGGTCGAGGCGGCTGAGCTTGCGCTGCAGGTGGACCTGCAGCGGCGGATGCAGCACGAGCTTGCTGGTCTTGGGCCTGCGTGCCCGCTTGTCAGCCTCGGCGTGCGCGACCGTCGCCCGCTACCGGGAGGGCTCGCCACCGCTGGCGTTGCAGCGCAGCTCCCGCTGATCGTGGCTGGGGACCGCTTCAGCCGTCGCGCGATCTCCCGCACCCCGACACGCTGGCCATGCAAGATCGCGACCTCCTCGCGCTCGGCCATCGACAGGTAGCGGCCAGTCGGCTCGGTGAGCTCCAGGCTGGGCACGGCGCCCCCGTGGCGGAACCATCGATGCCCGACCGTGCCCGACACGCCGACAGCGGCCGATGCCGCCTCGGTCGACGGCCCCTTGGCGACCTGCCGCCCCCGAGGTCCACCTCGATCGACGCTCGCACAATCCGGGATTCGCGCCCGGCGCGATCAGCAGGATGGCGTCAGGATGGTGAGCTCGAACCACACGGTCTTGCCGGGTGCTTCGCCGCTGGAGTCGCTGCCCCAATCGCGGGCGATGCTCTGCACGAGCCAGATCCCGCGCCCGCCGAGATCGGTTTCGGTGACGTCGCGCTGCACCGGGAGCTCGACGGCGCCGTCGTGGACGCCGACACGAAGCAGACCGTCTTGCACCTCGATCTCTAGGTGTACGACGCCCGAGCCGTGTTCCACAGCGTTGGCCATCAGTTCGGTAGCCAACAGGCTGGCTTCGTCGATGACCTGATCCGCGACGTCCCAACCCTCCAGCAGTGCGGCCAGAAACAAGCGCGCAGCGGGAATTGAGTCGACCCGGTGGGGTACCTTCGCGTCGGCGCTCAACGCCGGTGAGCCGGCTTCGTCATCCATGTAGGAATCGTCGCAGGACAACTGCGGGACGGGCCAGTCCCGGCGGCAGCATCCCGCAGAGGGAGGCCCCGATTGGGTGACCTGAGGTCGAGCCGCAGCCCCTCCCGAGCTCGCTGGCAATGCAGTCGCCGTTGGTCATCTGATCGGGGCCGGGCAATTGGTCTCCGACGTGTCGGTCGCGGCGGCCTGGGGCCAGTCGTCGGGAATCTGGTCGGTGAACTCCAACCGGCGCTGAAGGCCGCATACGGTCATCACCCGCAAGGCCATCGGAGTCGCTCGGCAGACCGTGAGACGCGTCCCATCCTTCATCGCGTTGCGCAGCCGCACAATGAAGTTCACCAGCGTCGACCCGGCGAAGGTCACCTCGGCCAGGTCGAGCCAGACGATGCTCGGGCCCGCCTGCACCAGCGCGTCGTTCGCCTCGGTCAGCGCCGCGGAGCCCGACGGGTCGACGTCGCCGGCGATCCGCACGAAAGCGGTGTCCCGACGCTGGCGGACGACGATGCTGATGGCGCCATCGCGCGCCAGCGGGTGAACTGTCATATTTGCCGTCCCGGAGAGCGGTCACCTCAAACCGGGGTCCCGGGCCGCGCCGCCGGTGGCTGCGCTAGACACCCCTAAAGGTACACCCGTCGGCCTGGAACAACCGACGTCGCTGCGGTCGTCGCGCAGGTCCTGCATGCGTCGTACGGCGCCGGCCGTTACAGCGTCGGGCACGAATGCATTGTTCAGAAAGGGCAAATCCCCGTTCGGACGGGCACGCGTCTCCTGCCAGCTCTCCTCCCCACGCTTGGCGGGGAGGAGAGCCGGTCAGCTCTCCCGGGAGGGCCGCGGTCGGAAGGCCGGCCAATCTTCCGGGGGGGAGAAGGACTCCGGCTTTCCGATAACGCCAGGATGGTGCATGCAGCCGCTCTTGTCAGCCCGGACCTTCGGCTTAGTACCGGTCGACGTCAGCCTTGGCGCGATCAGGTGGGAGATGCAGGAGGCGCTCATGGCGGCGCCGACGAGCGGGTCGGGTCTGCTGCTGCTCCGTGGGTGAGCAAGGCCTGGCTCACCGCGGGCCAGGCCCCGCTGACGTCCAGGACCGACCCGGCGACCGGCGACCCGGCGACCGGCGACCCGGCGACCGGCGACCCGGCGACCCGGCGTTGTCCGCCCCAGACTCCTTGATCGCCAAGCGTCGAATGCTTCCCGCGTGGTCAGGTGAACTCCAGTCCCCGCACCCTTGACGTCGTCGCACGGCGTCCGCTGCTGGAGCACTTGCTTGGCCCCGGCTCGACTGGGCGCACCAGGCCAAGCGTTAGGTGGCGCTGCCAGCGGATGGCCGCCGAACTGGTGGTAGCGTAATCGCATGGGTTTGTGCCAATTGATCTACTTTAGTGAGAGGCGGGATCTTGGCGCCGGTGGGATTCAGCCGATCCTCGACGCCAGCCGCGAGGCAAACCCCGAGTCCGACGTGACGGGCGTCCTCTTGTTCAACCAGCAGTACTTCCTGCAGCTTCTGGAAGGCAGCCGGCGCGAGGTCACCGCGACCTTCTGCCGCGTCGCGAAGGATCCCCGGCACGACAACATCGCGCTGATGTCCGTCCACGACATCGATGTGCGCGATTTCCCCACGTGGTCCATGGGCTATGTCCCCAGCACCTCGCCGGACGTGAACGCCGCGCTGCGGGAGTTCCTGCCGACGGAGGAGTTCACGCCCTGGCTGCTGTCCGCCTCGTCGGTTGTCGCCTTGATGAGGCGAGTGGGCAGCGCGGGGCGACTCGTCTAGCACCGCGTCAGGCAACCTCGGCCCGTTTGATCGTTCCGGCGCGACGGATGACTTTGCGGACCGCGGCGCCGGAGCGCTCGAACTCGGCTGTGACGCCGACCACTTCCTGGCGAGACCCATCGGCCTTAGCCCCCCCGCGCCCGCCAACTGCCCCCGGGCAGGCCGGCCGAAACCCGCCGCAACCCCTGCCCGCCCGGGGTCCCTGCAAGCTTCCGGCCCATCTCCGCGAACGACTCGGCGACCGACAGCACGCTTCCGTAGTCGCTAAACGAACTCCGCGTCGCCTCCAGAGACCGCTCGGCTGGACGTGCCCGGCCTGGCCTGGCGAGCCGGAGCGACGGCCGGGTCAACGGCCGACCAGGGCGCGCAGCGCCAGCCGGTAGGAGTTCAGCCCGAACCCGGTGATCGACCCGGTGGCCACGCCGGCAACGACCGAGCTGTGCCGGAACTCCTCGCGGGCAGCGGGATTGGTCAGGTGCACCTCGACCAGCCCGCCGGTCACCATCGCGCACGCATCGCGCAGCGCATAGGAGTAGTGCGTGAACGCCGCCGGGTTCAGCACCACCGGGCACCCCGCCGTCGCCGCCTCGTGCAGCCAACCCACCAGCTCGGACTCCGAGTCGGTCTGGCGCACCTCGACCTCGAGCCCGAGCTCCTCCCCCGCCGCCGTGCAGGCCGCGACCAGATCGGCGTACGTCGAGCTGCCGTAGACCTCCGGCTCCCGCGACCCCAGCCGCCCCAGGTTGGGCCCGTTGAGCACCAGAACGCGAGTCACGACAACACCTTCTCGTAGGCCGCCCGAAGCCACGCCGGATCCGGATCCGCGAGCACGCCGGGACGCGCCAGCCCGTCGAGGACCACGAACCGCAGCGCCGCGCCCCGTGACTTCTTGTCCACCCGCATCGCCTCCACCAGCTCGGGCCACCGGTCCGGGCGGTAGGACGTGGGCAGACCCAGCAACCCCAGCACCGACCGGTGCCGCCGCGCCACGCCGGGGTCGAGCCGCCCGGCGAGAACCCCAAGCTCGGCCGCGAACACCAACCCGACGGACACCGCGTCGCCGTGGCGCCAGGTGTAGCGCTCGACCTTCTCGATCGCATGGGCCAGCGTGTGGCCGTAGTTGAGGTGCTCCCGGCGACCCTGCTCGGTGAGATCCTCCCCCACGACGTCGGCCTTGACCTGGATCGCGCGGGTGACCAGCTCGGCCAGCGCCGGGGACGCGGGATCGACCGCAGCCAAAGGAGAACTCTCGATCAGGTCGAGCACGGTCGGGTCCGCGATGAAGCCGGCCTTGACCACCTCGGCCAGCCCGCTCACCAGATCGGCCCGCGGCAGGGTGGCCAGGAAATCCAGGTCGCACAGGACGTCCGTTGGCGGGTAGAAGGCACCGACGAGGTTCTTGCCCTGCGCGGTGTTGATGCCGGTCTTGCCGCCGACCGCGGCGTCGACCATGCCCAGCAGCGTCGTCGGCACCTGCACCACGCGCACTCCGCGCAACCACGTGGCCGCGACGAACCCCGCGAGGTCGGTCGTCGCCCCCCCGCCGAGGCCGACGACGGCGTCGCTGCGGGTGAACTCCCGCCGCCCGAGCTCGGTCCAGCACCGAGCCGCAACCTCGGCCGTCTTCGCCCCCTCGCCGTCTGGCAGCTCGATCCCGCACGGTCGTTCCACTCCGGCAGCGGACAGCTGAGAAACCAGTAGGGCTGCCGCCCCGGCCAGCGGCGGCGGGTGCAGCACGGCGACTTGCCGGGCGCCGGCCAGCAGCGCCGGGAGTTCGCCGGCAACACCCGTGCCGACCACCACGTCGTAGGGCGCCGCGCCGCCCACCCGGATCCGGGCAGTGGCGCTCACTCGCTGCGCGCCTTGAGCGCCCCGAGCGCCCCGACCACCGCGTCGGCCACCTCATCGGGGGTCTTGGCGTCGGTGTCGACGCTGACCGTGGCCACCTCGACGTAGAACGCGCGCCGGGCCTCCATCAGCCGGACCCACTGCGCCCGCGGATTTCCCAGCAGCAGCGGGCGGTCGCGGTTGAAGCCGATCCGGGGCGCGGCCGAGCCGATGCCCACGTCCAGGAAGACGACGACCTGGGCCGTCAACAACGCCCGAACGTCCGCGTCGAGGACCGCGCCACCTCCGACGGCGAGCACGCCGTCGTGCTCGGCCAGGGCGGCCCGCACGGCGGCGGCCTCGAGCCGGCGGAACGCGTCCTCGCCGTCCTCGACGAACAGGTCGCTGATGGTGCGCCCGGTGGTGAGCTCCACATCGGCGTCGGTGTCGCGCGCCTGGACCGACCACCGCTGCGCGAGGAGACCGGCGACCGTGGTCTTCCCCGCCCCCGGCGGCCCCACGAGAACGACGCGCGGCGCCATCAGCGAACAGCGAGATTCTCGAGGTAGGCCTTGGCGTTTCGTGCCGTCTCGATCACCGAGTCACCGCCGAACTTCTCCATCACGGCGTCGGCCAGGACCAGCGCGACCATCGCCTCGGCGACGACCCCGGCGGCGGGCACCGCGCACACGTCGCTGCGCTGGGCGATGGCGCGGGCCGGCTCCCCGGTCGCCACATCCACGGTCGCGAGTGCCCTGGGCACGGTCGAGATCGGCTTCATCGCGGCGCGCACCCGCAACGGCTCCCCCGTCGACATGCCGCCTTCGATGCCGCCCGCCCGCGCCGTACGTCGTCGCAGCCCGCCGTCGGCAGTCTCGATCTCGTCGTGGGCCAGCGACCCGCGCCGGCGCGCGGTTTCCAGCCCGTCGCCGACCTCGACGGCCTTGATCGCCTGGATGCCCATCAGGGCGCCGGCGAGGCGCGAGTCGAGGCGGCGATCCCAGTGCACGTGGCTGCCCAGGCCAGGGGGAAGGCCGTAGGCGAGGACCTCCACGACCCCGCCGAGGGTGTCGCCCTCGCGCTGGGCGGCGTCGATCTCGGCGACCATCGCGGCACTGGCCGCGGGGTCGAGGCAACGCACCGGGTCGGCGTCGAGGGCCGCGACGTCGTCGGGCTCGGGCCAGCTTCCCGCGGGCGCCTGGGCGCGGCCGATGGCCACCACGTGGCTGACCAGGCGGGCGCCCAGGACCTGGGCCAGCAGCGCCATGGCGACCGAGCCGAGGGCGACGCGGGCCGCGGTCTCGCGGGCGCTGGCCCGCTCGAGGACGGGACGGGCGTCGTCGAAGCCGTACTTCTGCATGCCGGCCAGGTCGGCGTGCCCCGGCCGCGGCCGGGTGAGCGGTGCGTTGCGGGCGAGGTCGGCCAGAACGTCTGGGTGCACCGGGTCGGGCGACATCACCTGGTGCCACTTGGGCCACTCGGTGTTGCCGATCCGGATGGCGACCGGGCCGCCCTGGGTGACGCCGTGGCGGACACCGCCGAGCAGCTCGACCTCGTCGGCCTCGAAGCTCATGCGGGCACCGCGGCCGTACCCGAGGCGCCGGCGGGCCAGGGCCGCCGAGATCGCGACGTGGGTGACCTCGACGCCGGCGGGGACGCCTTCGATGGTGGCGAGAAGGGCGGGGCCGTGGGACTCCCCGGCGGTGAGCCAGCGCAGCATGCCGCGATCTTCCCACGGCGTTGGCGCCGTCCAGTCAGTGCTTCTCCAGACGCGACCCGGAGCGCAGGTGGTCGACCGAGGCGGCCCCGTCCAGGTCGTGCTCCGTCCAGGAGCCGAAGGGTGCTCGCATGGCTTCGAGGTCGTCAGCACAGGGGCTGGTCACGGTGACGGCGCTTCGTGGGCCGGACGGTCGATGCGGTAGATGACGTGGTCGCGAGGGTCACGCGGGTTGTCCGGCTCCAGCAGGCCCTCGGCGATCCGCCGGAAGCCCGCCCGCTCCAGGGACCGCCAGGAGGCGCGATTCCCCGTCGACACCGGCACGATGACGCAGCCGGCGCCCGGGAAGGACGCCCAGCTCTGGGCGACAAGCGTGGCGATCATGGCGGCTCCCAGGCCCCGGCCGCGAGCGTCCGGCTCCCCGATGAGGTAGTCCACGCTGCACGCGCCGGCTGGCACCGGACACACCGGCGCGAGCTCCTCGGCGTACTCGGGGTAGGCCGCGATGGGGTAGCGCTGGATCAACCCGATGGGCCGGTCCTCGACGCAGGCGAGGAACATGTCGGTGGCGTCCAGGCCGTCGACGCTGGGGCCGAAGTCCCGCTCAACGGCTTCCGGGGACGTGTCGTGGTTCCACCACCGGGCGACCAGCGGCTCGGCGAGCCAGCCCGCGAGCAGGGCGAAGTGGCGCCGACGGAGGGGCTGGAACCCGACTGTCACGACCGACATGCCGGCACAGTAGGCCGGCGCCGTCGTCCTGTCGACGGAGTTTCGACCCAAGCCTTCGGCGTACGTCGGGGAGGTGCAGCACCCGCCCGCGGCGGGATGCACTTTGGGTGCGCCGACGACTCGTCCACGTTATCTCGTGACCGAGACCGATGCGCTCGCGGTTGCCCTGGACGCGGCAGCCAAGCGCTGGCCGGATCTGAGTCGTCCGCAGCTCTTGGTGAGGCTCGCCCTGGAGGGTCACGAGGCAGCCCAGAATGCTCAGGACGAACGCCGCCTCCGACGGCTGGCCGTCCTCAACCAGCACAGCGGAGTCCTCACCGGCGTCTACGGTCCCCACTACCTGGCGCGGCTGCGCGAGGACTGGCCCGCGTGATCGTGCTCGACCTACCGAGGCCAAAACCACCCGACGTAGGCGTCGACGCCTCGCAATCGCACTTTCGCCTTGTAGGGTAGGAAAATCTCACCTGTCGGACGCCCCGCCGGTCACCATATGGGCGGCGTCGGTGCGCCAGCCAACAACTCTGCGCGCCCGGATGGGCATCATGGAGCCGCAATAGGGGATCGTTCCGGATGTCGAGGCTGACCGCTCGGGTGGCTGTCAGTCCGGGCTGACGGTGGCGGGTTTTGCTGAGAACGTCCCCGCCAGCAGAGCCGCACCCGAGTCAGATGTAAGCGGTCCATTGAATCAGGGCGGCGGCCGGCGGGCGGCGCAGTGCAGCGGGACATGACCCGCGCTCGCCCGTTCGAAGAATAGTTCAAGATTCTTTTGGGGTGGGCCGGTTTCGGGCCGGGTCCTGTCGGACCCCCCGGCTACGTTGTCTTCATGGCCGAAGATGTGTTCGACTCCCGGGTGGACCCGTGTCCGCCCGGACAGTGGTTGGACTGGTTCGACCTGCGCACCGACGAGGACCTCGAGGACCCGTTCGACCCGGCCATCCCGCCGGACCCGCAGGACCCGTTGAGCTGGTCCGACGAGGTCGACGGCATGGGGGACGACGGCGGGGGGGACGACGGCGGGGTCGACGGCGGGGGGGCCGGGTGCAGGCGCGGGTGCTGTCGAGCGCGGAGACCGGGCGGTTGGTGGTGGAGCGCGTGTTGGGGTGCCCGCCGGACGCGGACTCGGCGGTCCTTCTCGCCCGGTTGCACCCCAACGAACTGGACCCCGACACCCGGGTGGATCTGATCGTGGCGTGGGCCCGGATCCAGTCCTGGGTCGCTTCCCGCCAGGAGGTCGCGGTGGCGGCGGTGGTCGACGCGACCCGCGACCTCGGGTTGGAAGGCAGCCAGGCCCGCCACGAGGTGGGGATG
>JBBRHF010000162.1:0-9980 GCA_038223055.1 Actinomycetes bacterium
GGTCTCGTCCGCGGTGACCACATGCACCACCCGCGCCCCGGACTCCTCGACAGCGACCCGCGCCACCGCCAACCCGTCCAAGTCGAACAGACGCGACACGTCCGAGACGACATCGCCTTCCACACCCTGGCCATGCGTACGGTGAGACAAGCCCGTGACCTCTCACTTCGTGACCATGAAACTGCTCGATACAGCCATGATCACCGAGGTCACGGGCCTTCTACGGCACGACCCGCCGACGCCGTTGCCCGGTCAAGTGTGAAGAGCCCTCAATTGCTTGTCGTGTACTTCGACGGTTTGCTGCTTCTCGGTCGTCGTGGCGTGCCACCGCGTCATCGGCGCCGACGGCTCCCTGACTGGCTACGGCGGCGGGCTCGACCACAGGCGCCCGGACCTGGACCTGGAGCGGCGCACCGCGCCGGGTTGAGCCTGCTCTGATCTGAGGGCACTGCCCCGGCTCAACCGCGAACGCTTGGCGCTCCCCGCTGAACCACCGTCACGCGCCGACGTCGACGTGCCCGCCGGAGTGCGCCGCGACATAGGCAAGGGCCTTGTCCATGATCGGTCCGGAGAAGGGGTTGCAGCCCGTGTTCGCGCGCTCGTACTTGAGTGCGCCGTCTCTCAGGTAGGCCGCGCTGATGTCCTGCCCGGGGGTGATCGTCCCGGCCACGTACTTGGCCGCGTCGACCGCGTCCTCCGGCGCGAGGTCGAGACCTTCCATGCGGAGGCTGTGCACCGTCTCCTCGACGTGGCGAGCGCGCTCGACCTGGGTCGTCGTCGTCGACGACGACGACGGTTCGGACCGCCTCCGTCATGGCCCCCTCCTCGTTGTAGCGGGGTCGAATCCATGCTACTTCTACCGGCTCGCCCGGAACCGATCTAGCAGGGTTTCGGTCGGATTCTGTTTCGGTCGCGGGTTTCGGTCGCCGCCCGGCCAGCGTCATGCCGTTCAGCCTCTGTCGATATCCGAGGTCGCCTGGACGAATGTCCGAGGTCATCTGCGCAGGTTCAGAACGCGTCGATGTTGACGTGAACGCAGTGGCCCGCCCTCAGCAAGCGCACGGCCGTGAACCCCCCACGATTCCGTGATCTTGCGCAGGATCACCAGCCCGAGATGCTGCCTAGTGACCGCTATGCGCTACTACTCAAGGGCGAGCGACGACGCCGCCAGCGGTGACCTGCGCCGCCGGGCTATTCCACGCCGGGCGGTACAGCCGAGAACGGCCCCACCAAGGCCACGCACGTCACCGCTGCGGCGAGAGCCGGCAAGGCCCACGCCCATCCGAAGCCACTGCCGTCATGCACCCCGGCGAACCAGGCGCTCACCAGCGCCGCCAGCACCGCGACCCCCTGAACGCCGACCGGTATGGCGTAAAGCCGTGCCCCCAGCACGGCCCGACGCGACCGCCGAACCCCGAGCAGGCCGAGGACCTGCCGCAGGTCTCGCTGGGAGGCCGTCAACGCCTGCCCGGCCGCGACCACCACGAGCAGCACCAGCGCGCTACCCCCGACCGCGGCCGCGTTCGCCAGCCCGATCACCAAGTCCTCCTGCGGGTCGCGCAGCTCCTGCACCTGCGCCGTCGGCTAGCCGCGTCAACGCACCTCGCATGAACGCCTGGTCCGGCGCAGGCAGCCGGCTGAACTCGAGCAGCGCCAGCACCTCCGTCCCTGACGGCTGCAGACCCCACCGGCGGGCCAACGGGCCGGAGGCGGGCACCACGATGCCGGGCAGGTTCCCGACCGGGCCCGGTCGGGGCCGGGCACGGACCTGCCCGGTCGCGCGCACCTGCCCGCCCGGAACGACGAAGTCGAACAAGCCGACCTGGCCGTGTGCGAGCAGTGTCGGGTCCACCTGAGGGACGTCGCCGGCGTGCCCGTTGGAGAGCCCGATGCCGTTCACCGGCACCCTCGACCGGGCCGGTGCGCACCGGTCGAGAACCTGCCCTGGGTCGGTCGCGCCGGCGTCGACGAAGCAGCCGACAACGCGCGTCGTGGTGACCCGCAGCGTGTGCCGCGTCTCCACCGGCAGACCGAAATGCACCGCAGCTGCGCCGCCGTGGTCCCGGTACTCGCGCAGCAGTGTCCGACGCGACATCTGGCTGACCCCGGAAACGACGAGGGACCCAGCCGGCTGCATCGGATTCGACGACGCCTGAGTGGCCTGCCACCGGTGCGTCTGCCCGGCCGCGTAGAACGCTGTCGAGAACGACAGGACGCGGAGAACAAGTGACAGCGCCAGGACCGGGGTCGCGGTGTACCGCAACGTCCGGCCGAGCGCCTGCCGACGCGACCGGGTCAGCAGCACCCACAGCAGGATGGCTGCCCCGCCGGCCACCGCTAGGCCCGACAGGTACGCGAGGAACGTCCTCGGCGGCACCACTCTTGCGCCCATCAGCGCCTAGGTCGCTCCCCCGCCGGCCAGCAGGCCGAGGGCCAGCCGCCATGATGTGGGTGCCGCCCCAAGCCGGCCGGTGACGACATCATCCCGGGCGACCAGCCATGCGAACGCGCACGCGGTCATAGGCACCGCCACAACGGCCACGGCGACGTCGGCTGCTGGCACCGCGACGGTCTGCCAGTCCTGCGCGAACACCGCCGATACCGCTGACCGGGCGAGCCACAGACCGGCCACCGCGACAACCGCGCCCAGGGCTGCGCCCGAGGTCAGCGTCACCCAGGCGGCCGTCAGCAGCAGCCGCCAGCCGCGGCGTCGGTCCAGCCCAGCGGCCGCGAGCGCGCTCACGTCACGGGCTCGACTGTCCCGCTGGGAGCCGACCGCGACCGCTAGCAGGCATGCCGACAGCAACGCCGCCGCGGGGAAGAGGAACCGCAGCGCGGCCAGGGAGGCGGGGACCGCGCCGTGCGCCTCGTCGGTAGCCAGCAGGCCGGTGGTGCGCCCCAGCAGCCGGCGGTCGTCGAACAGCCGGCGCAGATCTGGTTCGGTCCACGGCGACGTGATAGTCAGCCACCCGGTTGGCTGGCCAGGCAGCCGTGTGGCGAGCAGGCCGACAGTCGTGTCGGACCGGTTTGCGGGACTGATTGTGACGCCCACGACCGTGATGGTCCCGTCGACGTTCGCTTTCGAGTCGCCGCTCGCGGAGGTCGTGGACGTCGTAGCGGTTGTGGCGACGGTGACACGGTCGCCGGGTCGCAGATGGAGCGCGTCGGCGACGTAATGGCTGACGGTCGCCTCGCCGGGGCGGTGTGGCGCGCGTCCGGTGACGACGGCGCCGACCGGAAGCCCGCGGCGGGTGAACGCCCGCAGCGACCTGGGACGGATGGAGTCGGGGAAGCCAGCGATGTCCGCTGCCAGCCACCTTGGTGGCCCGGTCTGCGGTGGCGGCCTTCCCGATTGGGCCGCAGGCCATCGCGTTAGCGACGCCGTCAGGCGCCCTTTACCGGTCGGGGTCCCCGGCCCGTCAGGCTGAGCGAGCCCCGGCCAACCAACCTCAAACTCCGCGCTGCAGCTCGGGTCGTCAGGCCCGACCCGCGGCCGAAACCTGGGTCTCGGCTCTGGATCCGCGATTCGCGAGTGGGGGTGTTCACGCGTCGCGCGAACTGGCGTCATCGCCCCCGGTGCGCCTCCGCCGCGGCGCCTGCTTAGCGATCTGCCGTCCCGACTCGCCGGCGGCTCGCTCGTCGGCGTCCCTGGCCCGCCCGGCTTCGCGCTGGCGTGCCTGAAGCAGTTCGTCGATGCGGGCGAGTAGCTCGTTGACCCGGGCGCGGTGCTCCTGCTCGCGGTCGGCGGCGCGCTGGCGGGCCTCCTGCAGCTGGTCGCGGTGTTCCTGCTCACGCTCGCGGTGTTCCTGTTCGCGGTCGGCGGCGCGCTGGCGTGCTTCCTCGAGCTGTGCCCGGTGGTCCTCGACCCGTTCGTCGGCCCGGGCCTGGAGCTGGTCTGCGTCGGTGGCGCGCTGTTCGGCGACGTCGGCTCGGCGCCGGGCGTCGGCGGCTTCGGCGGCGGCCTCGGTCGCGGTGCCGGCCGCTGTCTCGGCGCGTTCGTCGGCGGCACGTGCCTGCGCGAGGGCGTCCGCCGTGCGCTGGGCCGCCTGGTCACGGTCGACCTCGGCGCGATCGGCGCGTTCCCGGGCTGCCTGTGTGTCGAGCTGGGCGCTGGCCTGTGCCGCCTGGGCGTGCGCGGCTTCGTCCTCGGCGAGCGCCCGCGCGGTCCTCGCTGCTTGTTCGGCGGCGATCGCGGCGCCGGCGGCGACAAGGTGGTCGTCCGCCTCTCGCCTGGCCTGATCCGCGTCGGCTCGCGCCCGGTCGGTGTCGGCGCGAGCGGTGGTGGCGTCCCCTCTGGCGGCCGCCGCGTCGGCCTCGGCTTGCGCCCGAAGCTGCTCGGCGCGGGTCGCCCGGTCCTCGGCGGCCGCGCGGTCGCGGCGCTCCCCCGCCAGCGCGGCGTCGGTGTCGCCCAGCGTGCGGGTCATCTGCGCCCGCATGTTCGCCAATTCGGCCTCCACGACGGCGGGATCGCCAGCTCCGTCGAGGGATTCCAGGGCGTCGTCGACCAGGCCTTCGACGCGTTGCCGGTGACCGGCCAGATCCTCCCGCAGCTGGTCGGCGACCGAGCGCAGCCGCATACCGGCCAGGCTCGCCGGGCGGCCCCCCGTGTGCTCGTCTGCGCCATCGGTCGCGTTCGCGGCCCTGCGGGCACGGAACGCGGTTGTGGCG
Source organism: Actinomycetes bacterium (assembly GCA_038223055.1). GTDB lineage: Bacteria > Actinomycetota > Actinomycetes > JACCUZ01 > JACCUZ01 > JBBRHF01. Next base: position 4,669 of record JBBRHF010000162.1, read on the forward strand.
CTGTGAGCGGCGTCGTCGCAGTACGCGTTGGGCCGGCCGCTGCCGGGCGACGCGGGCACCCGTGGCCGGCCGCATCCGGGGTACCTACAGAGTGTGGCTTCTGCGACAGCTGCCATCCGGGGCCGACCTCCCAGTTTCATAGCGTTTCATTTCATAGCGTTGCATGGATCGGAACGAAACGCAATGCGAAGCCTCCGGCGGTCCCGCCTCCTACGGAGCGCTCATCGGTGCGCCGGTGGGCAGTTCGCCGGGCTCGAGCGCGGGCCACGGCTGGCCGTCGTGGTACTTGGCCTCCAGCCGTTCGACCTCGCGCATGACCCCGGCGGCGATGAAGTCGGAGAAGCTGCGGTGGCCCTCCTGGGGGCGGGTCCAGTCGTAGGCGGCTCGGGCGCGGCCGGTGTCGGCCGCGACCTGGTAGAAGCCGACCTTCGACTTGGTGCCGGCCGCCGGCCGCGCGCGGGCGGCGGTCCGCGAGCGCGCCGGGGTGCCGGCCCGGGGGGCGTTCTCGGTTTCGGTCGGGTCGGCTGCGTTGCTGGCACCGAGAACCGGGTCCACGGCGGGTGCCTTGCGCAGCCGGCCGGCGCCGGCCGGCGGGGTCTTCAGCTCGTCGAGGGTTTGGGCGTCCGGGCGGGTGCCCCTGCGGCGGGTGGGTGGTGGCATGAATGGTTCTCCTCGCGAGGTGGGATGGGTGGAATTGGGGGCTGCGGGCGCTGTTTCAGTCGGGCAGGACGCGGTCGGCGATCGCGGTCAGGGCGTCGATGACGTCGCGGCCTTTCGCGCCGTAGGCGGACAGGGGCGCGGCGGCGGAGGTGGCGGTCGCGACGATCTCGCGTTCGGGGACGAAGGGCTCGACCAGGTGTTCGGCGCAGTCCTCGCGTAGCTGCGCGACCCACGCCACCCGGTCTCGTCGGTCCGGGCGCCACCGGTTCACGGCGACGCCGGCGAGGCGCAGGTCGGCGTGGAAGTGCTGGCGCACGGTGGCCAGGGTGCGGGTCATCTGCGCGAGGCCCTCGACGCTGGCCGCTCGTGGTTCGGTGACCAGGAGCGCGGTGTCCGCGGCGACCAGGGCGTTGATGGTCAGCTGCCCGAGGCTGGGTGGGCAGTCGATGAGCACGACGTCCCAGTGCCCCAGCGCGCCGTCCAGCGCGGTGCGCAGCCGGTACTCCCGGCCGAGGTCCTGGTCCTGCTCGCGGCCGGCCAGCGCCAGCTCGGCGGCCACAACGTCGATGCCGGCCCACCCTCCCCCGCCGGGACGACAGCCTCACCGATCACTCCGGCCGGGACCTGGCGGGTGGCCGGGTCGATGGTGAGCACGTCGTTGAGCGTCCACGGTGGGGTGTCCTCGAGGCCGATGTTGCTGGTGGCGTTGCCTTGCGGGTCGGCATCGATGAGCAGCACGCGGCGGCCCTGCCGGGCCAGGACGTCGGCCAGGTTGACCGTGAGCATGGTCTTGCCGACGCCGCCCTTCTGGTTGCACCAGCGCGAGCACGTGCGCGGTCACGGTGCCTCCAAGGCTACTATTAGACCTGACACTACCGCTGGTTCTGTTGACGTTGTTGGCTACGTTGGGTTCACGATCCCGGCCGGTCTCGGCGGTGAATTCTTGACCACACAGTCCGCAGCCAGATCGGGCCTTGGGCGAGGGTCCGCAGTGCGACCCGGGGATACGTCGGCCGCAGCCGCCAGGTGCACGGCGCCGGGTTGTTCGAATCGGTTCCGTCCCCCGCGTCCTGTGGTACGCAGAGGTCAGCACGGGCCGGCCCCCCCAGCTGGTCGAGAGTGTCGGCGCAGTCCGTCGCCGGGGGGGGCGAGCGTGACCTCGGTCGCCGCCCAGCCGCTTGAGCCGACGTCGCCCGGTCGCGCCCCGGGCAGTCCCTCCACCGATGAAGACCTCGGGCAGGTCGGCGTCGCCCTGCCGCCATCGGGTTGGCAGCGAAGTGCCCGAGCTTGAGGCCGCCCGCCGGGCCGGCGCCGATCACGACCACGACCACGACGACCGGAACGTCGGGGTGCCGATCCGCGGGTCGCGGCCCAGTGCCCGCTCGAGCGCGTCGACGAGCGGCGCTGAGCCATTCCGACTCCCCCGGCCTCTTTTGACACGTACGTGTCAACGTCGCGGGTCATGTTGGGGATCGGGACGGTCGGGGATCGGCCCGCAACGGCTGGGTCGACATCCGACTATCGCCCCTTGCCAGGTCTCACGGTGTTGCTATCCGTCGACCGGACACCCGGGGGTGAGCGTGCAGGTCGAACAGCACTCGCAGGTCCCCGCGGCGCCGCCGTCCTCGGGATAGGGGCTTGCCACACGAACACCGCCGCTCGGTGGTCGCGTCGTGGGGTGGTGTCATCTCGTCCTCCTTCGTGCCGGCTGTCGCACCCGAACAATACTGTTAGGTGCGTTGGGAGTCACTGTTCTGGGCGGTCGCCGAGGGCGCCGTGATTCGTACCGGTCCGCGCTGGATGCGCGTCCTTGCGACCCTAACGTCACTGATACTGCCGTTAGGGGTCGCAGGGGGCCGTTCCCTGTCTCAGTCGGTCGGGGTCGAGGTGGCGCCGCAGGCTCGGCGTTCCACGTCGGACAGCGTGTAGCCGCAGGCGCTGAGGAATGTGAGGTAGCGGCGGGTGCCGTCGTCCACCCGACGCCAGGAGCCGATGTGGGTGGCGTCCTCGTAGCCGGCGAGGACCAGGGCCAGGCCGAGCACTTGTGCGCGGGCCTCGCTGGCCTGGTCGATGAGGGCGCCGATGCCGCCGCTGCGCCCGTAGGTGGTGCCCTCGGCGGCGCCGAGCAGGTCCGCGGCCAGGTGGTTGGCGCCGAGGCGGGCCACCGTCTCGGCGTGCAACGCGAGCGCGGAGCCGACCAGGGCGGCGGCGCCCTTGGGGGCGGTCTTGCGGGTCAGGAACGTGGCCACCCACTCCCGGCGAACTGCCTCCGCGCGACCGCCACGCCTTGTTGGACTCGATGACGTCGCGGCGCTCGGCCCTGGCCGCCTCGGCCTGCTCCGGTGGCAGGTCGGCCATCGTCGGCCGGTCGGTGCCCGAGTCGTAGCCTCGGTAGCGGGCCTGGTGCCCGTTGCCTGCGGAGTCGGTGCACACGTGGACCGGGACCAGGTACTGGCCCCACACCGCTCGACGGGTCGCCCCGCCGACCGTGACCTGGACCACCTGCTCGTCGTCGTTCTCGTCGACCAGGTCCCCGTCGTCGTCGTGATCGAGGACGGGGTCGCCGGTGACGGGGTCGACGTAGCCACAGGCGCTCCCCACGTAGGCGGCGTGGCCGGGGCAGCCGGCGTGGCCCTCGGCGTCCAGGTCCCCGGGCCTACCAGGAGCTCCAGCCGCAGCGCTTCCGTGGTTGTGTGCCCGGGGTGCTCGATCACCCTCACCCCGCTCTGGCGCAGTGCCTCGGCGTACTCCGCTTGGTGGCGGGCCTCGTCCCGCGCGTCGCGCAGCCGCTGGGCGGCGTGGGCGAACTGCCCGGTCCTGGCCGCGAGGACGAGGGCCTGGACGGCTTCGGGGTCGTCCTCGACCTCCGCGAGGGTCGCGGCCTGCGCGAGGTCGAGGAAGTCGTAGCGGTCCGCCGCGGCCCGCGCCAGCTCCGAGCGGCCAGGGGTGAGGGCGGCGTCAACGTCGGCGCGGCGGGTCTTGGTGCGTTTGGCGATCTGGTCGGCGGAGACACCAAACGCTGACAGCTGGGCCATCACGGCCACCTGCTCGGCGGTGCTGAGCCCGGCCCGGTGCTCGTTCTCGGCCCACTGCGCGACCAGCCGGGTGGCCTGGGCCGCGTCGTCGGTGGCCTCGTTGGGGCGCCGGTAAGAATCGTGTCACCAGGGGCAATCCCGGATGATCTCGACTGCTTTCGATCGGGAGTAAGGACGACACCCTCGGCCAAATATTGGCCGAGGGGCGTCGTCAAGATCTAGCCACCTGAAAGCGGTGGGTGAACCTCTCGGCAGGCGCTGCTGTGCCCACGTGATCATGAGGCGTGGCGGGCCGGCCCCCAGGCTAAGAGGCTCTTCGCAATTGAGGGTGCAGCGCTGGTCGGCGCGTGGCAGAACTGGACGGAATCAAGTTCTCGACGACATCGGACGTTGCGCACGACTACCCACCCCCCAAGGGCTCGAGTGGTGGAAGTCGCGGTGGTGACTGACGTTGCTGAGAGGCTGTGTCAGAGGTACACGGGCGCCGTTGCCCGCTGCGGCGCGGACGCTCGCGGACGTCGTGGCCGCCGCTGCGGCGCCGAAGCTCGCGGGTGTCTTGGCCGGGGCAACGGTGCCGTTCTGAAGGTAGGCGGTGGCATTCCGCGCGAATTCCTCGCTGACGGTTCCAGCCAGCAGCATCTTCGTCAGATCAGCCGGGGTAAGTTCCTTGATCCTGACTCCGGCGGCCAGCTGCTGGGCGCGCATGCTGGCGATGTCGACAGCCTCTTCGGGGAAGGCCTCATCTTCCAGGGTGGGCCAGTGGAAGGTGAGGCCGCTGGCGGCCTGGAGCATCTTGTGGTCGGCGGGGGTGAGGACACCCGGGCCACCGTGAAGGAGGTTCTGGCGGGCGAGGGCCGCCTGCGTGGTGCGTCCGATGGAGCTGCTGGTTGTCGCCGCCACGGGGTTGATCTGCATGGCCCTGTCCTTTCGATCAGCTGTAGTTGACCGTGATGGTGTCGGTGACGTCGACCCCGCCCTTGATGGTTCCGTAGAGGTAGGGGCTGTTGCTCAGCCAGGTGAACTTCATGTAGACCCAGGTCGTGGCGGGGATGCCGTTGAAGGTTGTGGTGGAACCGCCTGGGTAGTTGGCGGCGACGCAGCCGTAGCCGGTGGCGCAGATCTGGGAGTTCAGGGAGCCTGGGGCGAGGCCGGGGCGGGTGTAGCTGATGTCGTAGGAGACGCCGGTGATGGTGCTCGTGGCGGGGACGGAGGCCGGTGCGGAGGGTCCGAAGCTGGTGCGGGTTGCCCCGTGGGTCGTTAAGGTCACGGGGTCGCCTGCGCCGCTTTAGTTGCCGGCCGCCTGGGCAGGCATGGCCAGTCCAACGAGTGTCCCAGCCGCCAGTGCGGTTGCTGCGGCGGTCTTGAGTGCGTTCTTGATCTTCACGAACTCTCCCGGTGGTCAAAGATCCCAGCAGTGATCACGCTGAGATTCTGCGGCAACGCCGCATGGTCTAGATGTCGGCTGGCCATAGTGGGACTTAGCCTGAATCCGTGGACGGGCGGGGTGGGTGTCGGCGTGGGAACGAGGAAAGTGCCTTCTGTACCGGGAGAATCTGGATTGTTGACGTCCGATCCGAACCGGTTCTGGAAGGCACTTTCAGTGAAACTATCTCACGC
>JBBRHF010000163.1:0-9881 GCA_038223055.1 Actinomycetes bacterium
ATCCCCCTCGCCGCCGCCGATCGTGACGAGAGCCACCCCGTCGTCCTCGCCGGGGGACACTCGGCGTTCAACCCCGAACCGATCGCCGAGTTCATCGACGCGGCCGTCCTCGGCGACGGAGAGCAGGCCGTGCTCGACATCTCGGCGCTGGTGCGCCGGTGGAAGGCCGACGGACGCCCCGGCGGCCGCGACGGGCTGCTGCTGAGCCTCGCACGCACCGGCGGGGTCTACGTTCCGCGGTTCTACGACGTCGACTACCTGCCCGACGGCCGGATCAAGCGGGTCTCGCCCAATCGGCCCGGCGTTCCGTTCCGGATCGGGAAGCACACCGTAATGGACCTCGACGAGTGGGCCTATCCGAAACAGCCTCTCGTGCCGCTCGCCGAGACGGTGCACGAGCGGATGTCGGTCGAGATCTTCCGCGGCTGCACCCGCGGCTGCCGCTTCTGCCAGGCCGGCATGATCACCCGGCCGGTCCGCGAGCGCTCGATCACCGGCATCGGGCAGATGGTCGAGCGTGGCCTACAGGCGACCGGATTCGAGGAGGTCGGGCTGCTGTCGCTCTCCAGCGCGGACCACAGCGAGATCGCCGAGATCGCGCACGGGCTGGCCGACCGCTACGAGGGCACTCAGACGTCGCTGTCGCTCCCCTCGACCCGGGTCGACGCCTTCAACATCGATCTCGCCAACGAGCTCACCCGCAACGGCCGCCGCTCGGGGCTGACCTTCGCCCCCGAGGGTGGCAGCGAGCGGATCCGCAAGGTGATCAACAAGATGGTCACCGAGGACGATCTGGTCCGCACCGTGACGGCCGCCTATTCGGCCGGCTGGCGACAGGTGAAGCTCTACTTCATGTGCGGCCTGCCCACGGAGACCGACGACGACGTCCTCGCGATCGCCGACCTCGCCAAGAAGGTGATCGCCACCGGGCGCGAGGTCACCGGCAAGCGCGACATCCGCTGCACCGTCTCGATTGGCGGCTTCGTGCCCAAGCCGCACACCCCGTTCCAGTGGGTGGGCCAGCTCGGCCACGACGCCACCGACGCCCGGCTGGCCAAGCTGCGCGACGCGATCCGCTCGGACAAGCGCTACGCCAAGGCCATCGGATTCCGCTACCACGACGGCAAGCCCGGCATCGTCGAGGGGCTGCTCTCCCGCGGGGACCGGCGGGTCGGCCAGGTCATCAAGGCCGTCTACGACGACGGCGGGCGCTTCGACGGCTGGAGCGAGCACTTCTCCTTCGACCGGTGGATGCGGGCCGCCGACACTGTTTTCGCCGGCTTGGAGGGCCACCCGGTCGACGTCGACTGGTTCACTACGCGTGAACGCGACTACGCCGAGGTGCTGCCCTGGGACCACCTCGACGCCGGCCTGGACCGCGACTGGCTGTGGGAGGACTGGCAGGACTCGATCACCGGGCAGGAGGTCGAGGACTGCCGCTGGACACCCTGCTTCGACTGCGGTGTCTGCCCGCAGATGAACACCGAGATCCAGGTCGGTCCCACCGGGGTGACCCTGCTGCCGGTGACCGTGCTGAACTCGGCCCGGGCACAGGTCCTCGCCGGGCCCGGCGACGGCCGCGCCGAGGGGACCTAGCCCGTTGGCGCAAGGCCAACGTCAGCCCGAGGGACCGGCACCTGCCCCGGTCGTGCAGCGCCTTCGGGTCCGCTACGCGAAGCGGGGACGGCTGCGGTTCTCCAGTCACCGCGACTTCCAGCGAGCCTTCGAGCGGGCGCTGCGCCGGTCGGCCGTCCCGATGGCCTACTCCGCGGGCTTCAACCCGCACCCCAAGGTCTCCTACGCCGGCGCCGCGCCGACCGGCGTTGCCAGCGAGGCGGAGTACCTCGAGATCGCCTTGTCCCAGCGCTGCGACCCGGACCGCCTGCGTGCGGCCCTGGACGACTCGCTGCCGCCGGACCTCGACATTCTGGAGATAGTCGAGAGCCGCGGCGGGAATCTGGCCGAGCGGCTGCAGGCCTCGGTCTGGCAGATCTGCCTCGCCGGGGTCAGCGACGCCGACGCGGAGGCTGCCGTGTCGGCGTTCCTCGCGACGCCGGCCGTCGAGGTGTCCAGGATGACCAAGAACGGGCTGCGGGTGTTCGACACCCGGGCCGCGGTCCTCGACCTGCAGGTGACGAAGTGCGGCGCGACCGCGGGTGAGCAGCCATGTGCGATACTGCGACTAGTCGTGCGGCATCTGACACCTGCTGTGCGGCCCGATGATGTCCTTGCCGGACTCCGTCAGATCGGCGACCTCGCGCCGCCGGTGACCCCCGCGGTCACCAGGCTGGCGCAGGGGCCGCGGGACGAGCGGTCCGGCGCGGTGTCGGATCCACTGGCACCGGATCGGGACGCGATCGACAGACTTCCGTCCGCCTGAGCGGACGGCACCAGACAACAGGTTCCGCGTGGCACTGAGTGAGCCGGGAGACCACGGTCGTCCCGACTTCGCGCGGCGCCCGGGACGCGACGGGAGAAACCCGGATGCTCGATAGCGAGCCCACCCAGACCAGCACCACTGCTACTACCGACGGCGGCGGCGGCGAGACGCATGCCGCCGACCCGCCCACAACCACGACTGCCCGGCCGCGCCGCCGACGTGCCGCCAGCCGGCCCGCCGGCCCGCCGGCGCCGTTCGTCGAGCCGGACGCGGTCACCGAAGCCGCTGCGCCGCCGGTGACCGAACCGCCTAAGCGCCGCCGTACGACGAAGAAGGCGGCAGCAGCAGCAGCAGCACAGGCGAGCGCCGGAGTCGAGGGCGAGCACGTCGACGCGGCAGTCCCGCCGCCCGACGCGGCAGCCCCCCTGCCCGACGCGGCAGCCCCCCTGCCCGATGCGGCAGCCCCCCTGCCAGATGCGGCAGCCCCGCCGCCCCCCCGCGCTCGGCGCAGCCGGAAGAAGGCGGTGGCGGCCCGACCCGAGCCCGAGTCGGACACCGAGCCAACTGGGCGCGGCGCCGAGTCAACGAGGTTGGACGCCGAGCCCGCCGAGTCCACCACCGAGCCGGATTCAGCGGACGTGGCCGTTTCAGCGGACGAGCCAGATTCAGCGGATGCCCCGGCCGAGGCCCCCGCCAGCACGACGACGATGTCCCAGCCTCCCGGGATGCTGTTCCAGGCGGCCGTCGAGCACACCCCCGTGGCAGCCCCGCGCGAGGACACCCGGGACGCGGACGACAGTGCCCACGTCGACTCCAGCGCCCACGTCGACTCCAGCGCCCACGCCGACTCCAGCGCCCACGCCGACGCGCACACCGACTCCGCCGCGGGGGCCGGCCATGGGGACGAGGACGAGGAGGACGACGAGGCGGACGACGGCCGGCCGCGTCGGCGCCGCCGCGGCGGGCGCGGACGCAGCCGCCGGGCCCGGGGATCGGGGACCGAGGACTCCGAGAGTCAGCCCGATCGGGACGACTCCGGTGACGACTCGCGAGCGGGTGCGTCCGCGGCGGCACCCGGCGAGGTGTCCTCGACCGGCTCCGACGTACAAGAATCCAGCGAGCACGGGCCAGACGGCGAGCACGGGCAGGACGACAACGGCGAGCTCGGAGGAACCCGCCGGCGTCGCCGCCGGCGCCGCAGGGGTGGCGGCGAGGACGCCGTCGAACTCGGCGAGGACGACCCGCCCAACACGGTCGTGCGGGTCCGCGAGCCGCGCAAGACTGCCAAGAAGAGCGTCGGCGAGCCGGCCGGCGATGACGGCGTGCGCTCGATCCGAGGATCGACCCGGCTCGAGGCGAAGAAGCAGCGCCGTCGGGACGGTCGGGAGGCCGGGCGACGGCGTCCTTCCATCATCACCGAGGCCGAGTTCCTGGCTCGCCGGGAGGCCGTGGACCGGGTGATGGTCGTGCGGCAGGCCGGCGAGCGCACCCAGATCGCCGTGCTCGAGGACGGCGTTCTGGTCGAGCACTTCGTCGCCAGCGCCTCCTCGGGCGGCATGGTGGGCAACGTCTACCTCGGCCGCGTCCAGAATGTCCTGCCGTCGATGGAGGCCGCGTTCCTCGACGTGGGCAAGGGCCGCAACGCCGTCCTCTATGCCGGCGAGGTCAACTGGGACGGTGCCGGGCTCGACGGCCAGCCCCGCCGGATCGAGCTGGCCATGAAGTCCGGTGACTCGGTGCTGGCGCAGATCACCAAGGATCCGATCGCCCACAAGGGGGCCCGGCTCACCAGCCAGGTGTCGCTGGCCGGACGCTACCTCGTCTATGTGCCGGGCGGCTCGATGACCGGAATCAGCCGCAAGCTGCCCGACACCGAGCGGACTCGGCTCAAGTCGATCCTCACGAAGGTCGTCCCCGACGAGGCCGGGGTCATCGTGCGCACCGCTGCCGAGGGCGCCAGTGAGGAGGAGCTCTCGCGAGACGTCGCCCGCTTGTCCGCGCAATGGGCCGACATCGAGAAGAAGGCCAAGACGGCGTCGGCCCCCGCCCTGCTGTACGGCGAGCCGGACCTTACGATCCGGGTCGTCCGGGACATCTTCAACGAGGACTTCGCCCGGCTCATCGTGTCCGGCGACGACGCGTGGGACGTGCTAGACGCCTACGTCGGGCACGTCGCCCCCGACCTCAAGGACCGCCTCTCGCGGTGGACCTCCAGCGAGGACGTCTTCGCCGCCCACCGCATCGACGAGCAGCTCGCGAAGGCCCTGGACCGCAAAGTCTGGCTGCCCAGCGGGGGATACCTGGTCATCGACCGGACCGAAGCGATGATCGTCATCGACGTCAACACCGGCAAGTTCACCGGGGCGGGAGGCGGCAACCTCGAGGAGACCGTGACCAAGAACAACCTCGAGGCCGCCGAGGAGATCGTGCGTCAGCTGCGGCTGCGCGACATGGGCGGCATGATCGTTGTCGACTTCATCGACATGGTCCTCGAGAGCAACCGCGACCTCGTGCTGCGCCGACTCGTGGAGTGCCTCGGCCGCGATCGCACCAAGCACCAGGTCGCCGAGGTCACCTCGCTGGGGCTCGTGCAGATGACCCGCAAGCGGGTCGGACAGGGACTGTTCGAGGCTTTCGCCGAAACGTGCGAGAGCTGCAACGGCAAGGGCGTGCACATGCGCACGGAGCCACTCGAGCCGCACGACTCCGCCCCGGCCCTGGCCGAGCGCAAGAGTGGTGGCCGCGGCTCGCGCTCGGGCAGTGAACCGAAGACCGTCCCGCACCCATCGCCGCCCCGAATGTCCGCCTCGGGCCCGTCCGCCTCCGGCCCGGCCGCCTCCGATGTCGCGGAGACCGAGGGCCGGGAGCGCGACGCCACCCCGTCGGACGCCACCCCGTCCGACGCCACTCCGTCCGAGGTCACCGCGTCCGAGGTCACCCCGTCCGACGCCACCCCGTCCGAGGTCACCGCGGACGTCTCCCCGATGGCGATCGAGGACCCCGTGGAGGCGGCGAAAATCGAGGCCCCCGCAGCGGATGAGGAGACGCCGGAGACCAAGACACCGGCCCGGCGGAGGAGGCGCTCACCCCGCTCGGTTTGACCGCGGTCGGCCCGCCTTCGTACCCTTGTCCTTCGGTGCCTCGTGCACCCTCCCTCGTGCGCGCCCTCGGTGCCAGCATGAGGGCCCTGATCGAGTGTGAGAAAGCGAGTCCGCGGTGTACGCGATCGTCCGTGCTGGTGGGCGCCAGGAGAAGGTCGCCGTCGGCGACGTCCTCGAGATTGACCGGCTCGACGCCGAGCCGGGCGCTGCGGTGCAGCTCCCGGTGCTGTTGCTCGTGGACGGCGCGGACGTGACCACCGACAAGGCTGCACTCGCTGCGGCGACGGTCACGGTCGAGGTCATCGCGGCCACCAAGGGCCCCAAGATCAACATCCTGAAGTACAAGAACAAGACCGGCTACCGGCGTCGACAAGGGCACCGCCAGAAGCACACGCAGGTCAAGGTCACCAGCATCGAGGTCGGCCAGCAGCACTCGGATGCGCCAGCGGTCGATCTGGCGAAGGCCGAGGCGTAGCGCGAGCCGACACCCGGCAAGCGTGGCAACACCCGGCGACACCGAAGAGAAGTCGACACCGAACAGAAGTCGACACCGAACAGAATGCAGACCCGGAGCAGAAGGCAGAGGCAGCACAGATGGCTCACAAGAAGGGCGCGTCATCGACTCGCAACGGTCGTGACTCCAACTCCCAGCGCCTCGGCGTCAAGCGTTTCGGTGGCCAGCTGGTCAACGCCGGCGAGATCATCGTCCGCCAGCGGGGCACCCACTTCCACCCTGGCCTCAACGTCGGTCGTGGCGGCGATGACACGCTGTTCGCCCTGGCCCCCGGTGCGGTGGAGTTCGGCAGCCGGCGAGGTCGCCGCGTCGTGAACATCGTGCTCGCGGCCGAGCCTGCCGCGGCCACCGCGGGCTAGCCGGCTAGCGGCACAACACGGAGGCAGCACTAGGAGGGCGGGCCGGGACGACCGGCCCGCCCTCCCGGCGTGCGGGCACATCCCGGCCAACCGCATCTCCGACAACCGCATCTATGTCAACCGGATCAACAGAGAGCTGACCGCACCGTGACGACGTTCGTCGACCAGGTCGTCCTGCACGTGAGCGCCGGGGACGGCGGCCACGGCTGCACCTCCGTGCACAGCGAGAAGTACAAGCCGCTCGGCGGCCCGGACGGCGGCAACGGCGGCCGTGGCGGCAGCGTCGTGCTGGTTGTCGACGCCAGCACCACAACCCTGCTGGACTATCACCACTTGCCGCACCGCAAGGCCACCAACGGCAAGCCCGGGCAGGGCGGCAACCGCAGCGGGGCCGAGGGCAAGGGTCTCGTCCTGACGGTGCCCAACGGCACGGTCGTCCGGACGGCGGTCGGTGAGGTGCTCGCCGACCTGGTCGGCGCCGGCACGACGTACATCGTGGCGCAGGGCGGTCAAGGTGGTCTGGGCAACGCCGCGCTGGCCTCCTCCCGCCGCAAGGCCCCGGGGTTCGCGCTGCTCGGCGAGCCCGGCGACGCACTCGACGTCGTGCTCGAGCTCAAGTCGGTAGCCGACGTCGCCCTGGTCGGCTTCCCGAGTGCCGGCAAGTCGAGCCTGGTCGCGGTGGTGTCGGCCGCCCGGCCGAAGATCGCCGACTATCCGTTCACCACGCTGGCCCCCAACCTCGGGGTTGTCGCCGCCGGCGACATGCGGTTCACCGTGGCCGACGTTCCTGGACTGATCCCGGGCGCCAGCCAGGGCAAGGGACTGGGCCTGGAGTTCCTGCGTCATGTCGAGCGCTGCGACGCCCTCGTGCACGTCATCGACTGCGCGACGGGGGAGCCCGGGCGTGACCCGGTGAGCGACCTCGACGCCATCGAGCTCGAGCTCGCGGCCTACGGCGGCCTGGCCGACCGACCGCGGATGGTGGCCCTGAACAAGATTGATGTCCCGGACGGGCGCGAGCTCGCCGACATGGTGACGGCCGAGCTCGAGTCCCGGGGGCTGGTGGTGTTCCCGGTCAGCGCCGCAACGCACGAGGGCGTGCGCGAGCTGACCTTCGCGATGGCGGCCCAGGTGAGCCGCGCGCGGGCCGAGGCACCGGCCCTCGAGGCGACCAGGACCGTGCTGCGACCCACGGCGGTCGACGACGCCGGCTTCACCGTGGTCAAGGAGGGCGAGCGCTACGCCGTACACGGGGTGAAGCCTGCGCGGTGGGTTCGCCAGACCGACTTCGGCAACGACGAGGCCGTCGGCTACCTCGCCGACCGGCTCGCCCGGCTCGGCGTCGAGGACAAGCTGCTCGAGGCCGGAGCGCAGGCCGGTGACGAGGTCGTCATCGGCGAGGGCGAGCAGGCTGTCCTGTTCGACTGGGAGCCCACGATGGCCGCCGGCGCCGAGTTGCTGCACGGCCGGCGCGGCACCGACCTGCGGCTCGAGGGCCGCTGAATCGGGCAGATGCCGGAAAACGACCTCGCGCATCGGCCCAGGCTGGAAAACTGGTCCGCGACAGACGCCTCCGGGGGCGGCGGCACAGCGAACGGTTGGAGGTTCGGTGGAACGACCTTTCGGGATCGTTGACCGGGATGCCGGCGCGCCGGACGTCGACCGGGCTGACCCTGACCCTGCCCCTGCCCCGGCCCACCTCGACATGTGGCACGTCACGCTCACCGTGGCCGGTGACCCGGTCAGCCCTGCCGAACTCTGCGCCGGCCTCGAGCGGCTGGCCGACGAACGCCCTTTCCTGCTGGCCGCGCGCTACGGCGCCGACCGCGCCGAGGTCACCTACTGGGAGGAGGCGCGAGACGTCGACGACGCACTCGCGCTGGCCCTGCGGTTGTGGGGAGAGCACCGGCTCACGGCAGGCTTGCCGGTCTGGCGGGTTGCCGGTGTCGAGGTGGTCGACCGCCCGACCTTTCATCGTCGGGCGATGGTCAGCGCGACACCGGCGTTGGCGCCCGCCGGCGGCGTTCGGCCGTTCTGACTCTGCGTGCCAGACTGGCCGCATGAGCACCGCTGCGTTTCGACTGCTGACCGAGGGTGGGGGCGGGCGCGAGCTTCCGGTCGCGCCGTGGGTGTTCGGGCTGGGCGCGTTCGCTTTCCTCGTGGCCCTGCTGCTGCTGACGCTGTCCTTCGGCAAGGACCGCTGATCCCCTCCGCGTGGCACCGCTGCCGCTGACCAGGGACGTCACCGCCGCCTCCCCGGCCGGGCGGGGCGACCCGAGCGGCCCGGTGCGGCTCGGCGTCATGGGCGGCACGTTCGACCCCGTCCACCACGGTCACCTCGTCGCGGCGAGCGAGGTGCAGAGCATCTTCGAGCTCGACGAGGTCGTGTTCGTCCCCACCGGCCAGCCCTGGCAGAAGTCGGCCGCGGCGGTGTCAGCCAAGGAGCACCGCTATCTGATGACCGTCATCGCGACTGCGTCCAACCCGCGGTTCACCGTGAGCCGGGTCGACCTGGAGCGCGACGGCCCGACCTTCACCATCGACACGCTGCGCGACGTGCGCGCCGAGCGAGGCGGCGAGGTCGAGCTGTTCTTCATCACCGGCGCCGACGCGCTCGCCCAGATCCTCACCTGGAAGAACGCCGGCGAGGTGTTCGAGTTGGCGCACTTCGTCGGAGTGACCAGACCGGGCCATCGCTTGTCGGGGGAGGGGCTGCCGCGGGAGCGGGTCAGCCTGCTGGAGGTGCCGGCCATGGCCATCTCTTCGACCGACTGCCGCGGCAGGGTCGGCAAGGGCGACCCGGTGTGGTACCTCGTGCCGGACGGTGTGGTGCAGTACATCGGCAAGCACCGGCTCTACCGGACCCAGCCGTGAGCTCGAAGCACCGCAAGGCCGCGCCCGAGGAGGGGTCGCTGGCCCGCCGCGGTTCCGACCCGTCGGTGCGCGCGGTGAGCGAGATGCACCCCGAGGCCGCGTACGCCGACGCCGACGCACACGCCGTCGCCGACGGTGTGGGAGAGCCTGCCGCTCCCTGGTGGCGGAGCCGATGGGCGCGGCTCGGCGTCGCTGCCGCGGTGGCTCTCGGTGTCGTGCTGACCGGGTGGCTGGTTGTCCGCGGCGGCCATGAAACCGCCACCACACCCGCCGGCCCCGCACCGGGGATCGGCGCACCGGCGCGCCAGCAGACCCTGCTCGTGCAGCTGTCCGGCGCCGACGGCACCGCCAGCGCCAGCGCGCTCCTCGGCGTGGCACCGGGCGGGCGCAAGGGCGCGGTCCTGCTGATTCCGTCTCAGCTCGTGGTCGATGTCGCGGGGTCGGGTTCCCAGCCCTTCGGCGAGGCCACGTCGCTGCCGGCGTCCATGGTCGCCGCCGACGCCCTCACCGACCTGACCGGCGTGCGCATCGACGGCAGCTGGGTGCTGACCCCGGCCGGCCTCGCGGCCCTGGTGGACCGGGTCGGGGGCGTGCAGGTCGACGTGGACGTCGACCTGCCCGGCAAGGACGGTTCGGGCCGTCCGGTCGTGCTT
>JBBRHF010000164.1:0-9767 GCA_038223055.1 Actinomycetes bacterium
GCGTGGACAGCTTCCGCGAGCTCGCGCTGTGGCAGATCGACGACAACGACAAGGGTGACTACTCCACCTTCAACCTCAAGGCCGCTCCGTTCGCCGAGCGCCCGGACGCGAACCGGTTCTCCTCCTACAAATACGGCGACCCGCTGACCCCGATGCCCCGCGCCTACGCCGGTGACCCGGTCGTGATCCGCAGCATCAACGTCGGCCCCTCCATGGACACCCTGCACTTCCAGGGGCAGCGGTTCAGCAACGAGTTCCGCTACCACGACGCGGCGGGCAACCCCGAAGGCACCCTGATCGACACCGTCCACAACGGGATGAGCGAGAAGTACACGATCGTCCTCGACGGCGGCCCGGGCACCACCGCGAAGCCCGGTGACTACCTCTACCAGAACGGTGACGCTCGACGTACGGCTCAAGGAGCCTGGGGCATCCTGCGGGTGCTCGACGGCGCGGACAGCACGCTCAAGCCGTTGCCCGGAAAGAGCCTCCCGAGCAATGCGGCGACGGTCCACACCTCGACCGGGGCCGCGCCTCCCGCCACCACTGACCTCGGCAACCCCTGCCAGGGCTCGACCAAGACCGACACCTTCGACGTCAGCGCGGTCGACCTGTCCGGCGGCAACGGCACCAACGCACGCGCCGCCTTCGTCAGCACCTCCGACGTGGCGGCGATCAAGAAGGGCACCCTCAAGGTGACCCCGCTGACCCTGCACGTCGCTGCCGGCGACTGCGTCGTGGTCAACCTGACCAACAACCGCGCCGTCCCGGCCTCGTTCTCGGCCGGCCGGCTGCTACGCAACCCGACCTCCTCGGGCGTGAACGTCGGCTTCACATCGGAGCAGACCGCGGCACCGTTCGGCGGGAAGGCGAAGTACCGCTACTACGCCGACAAGGAGGAAATCGGCAGCGCGGTCGTCGCCGACCTGGGCGCGGACGAGGCCAACGGCACCAAGATCGGTCTCTACGGGGCCGTCGTCGTGGCGCCGACGGGCGCCACGTTCACCGATCCCGTCACCCGCAAGACCGTGAACCGTGGGATCTCGGTGGACGTGAGCGTCCCCGGCAAGGCGAGCTACCGTGACTTCACGACCTTCCTCGCCGACGACGACGCCCGGATCGGGCAGGACTTCATGCCCTACCCGACCAACGCCGTCTCCGGCAAGACCGGCATCAACTACCGATCTGCCCCGGCCGGGGACGGCCCGAGCGCCTTCGCGGTGGCCGACCCGGGGACGCCGATCCTGACGTCGTACGCCGGGGACCCGGTGACCGTGCACGAGATCTCGACGCCCGGCAGCGAGCAGCAGCACGTGTTCAGCCTGGGTGGCCTGGCCGCGCCGCGGGACCGCTTCGTGCACGACAGCGAGCTCACGACCAACCAGTCGGTCGGCCCGTGGGAGTCCTTCGACGCCGAGATCAGCGGCGGCGCCGGCGGCTGGTCCAAGAGCACCGGTGACTTCTTCTACGGCGACCTGCGCCGTCCGTTCACCCAGGTGGGCGCGTGGGGTCTGCAGCGGGTGCTGCCCAAGCCGGCTACCTGCCCGGCCGCCGGAGCGGGGGTCGAATGCCTCGGCTAGTTCACTGCTAGCCGGCCCCGCGGGAGTCGCTGCGGCGTCTGGCTGACGGAGCCGGCACCGGCTGATGGCACCATCGTGAGTGGGCGGAAGCCCTGTCCCGGCAAGGGGCAGGGCTTCCGCCGTGAGGTGAGGAGAACGGATGCCAACCAGGTCACCAGGACGCGGCACCCAAAGCGGGGGGCGCCCGCTGCTGGTCGTCGCCGCCCTGGCGCTGGCCGCCACCGGCGGTTGCCAGTCGTCGGGCTCGGACGCCGGGACGGCTGCCACGCCCACCACGAAACCGAGCGCCAGCGGCCCGCCGGCCGTGGCCCTGGGCACCCAGCAGCAGGTCACGGTGGCCAGCGCGTTCGGCCCGGGCCGCGAGGCGGTGGTCGCGCGGGTCACGGTGTTCGCCGTCCGCGACAAGATCGCGCCGGGCAAGGCCATCAAGCCGACGGCGCTCGCGAGCCACTGGGCCAGCGCCGACGTCGAGGTGTGCCGGCCCAAGCCCGTCGTCCTCGGCTTCCCTGCCTGGGTGCTCGGCGACGACAGCGGCCGCACCGCCCAGATCACCAAGGTGCTGCACAAGCAGTTTCCGCAACCGCTGTTCGTCAACGCCTCCACAAAGACCGGCTGCCAGCGCGGCTGGGTGACCTTCGTGACTGCCGACGACCTCACGCCGACGAAGGTGACCTTCGAGCAGACCTCCGACGTGCCTGGTGCGTGGCGGATCGCCCTGCGATGACCGTTTTGCCCAGAGATACCGAGAGGTATCCGTCAGGTCTCTGCGGCATCGTAGGCATCGAGCGCGCATCCAGGAGCGCACCACCAGCCCGGGGGACTTTCAATGACCATGGCAGCCACCGCACCCGCGCGCCGAGCGCGCCCGACCCGATCCGGCTCCCGCCCGCTCGTCGTTCCCCTGCTCGCCGCCGTGATCGCGCTGCTGGCTGTCGTGGGCGGCGTCCTCGCCGTGCAAATGGTCCGCGCGGGAGCGGGCACCGACGTCACCGCGACTGGCGCCAGCGCCCACACGAGCTTCGGCTCGGTGGCGGTGCACCAGTCCGAGGTGCTCAACGGGCTGACATCCTCATCGCTGGGCGGCATGTCGCACGGCATATCGGGCCTGGTGAAGGCCGGGCAGGCCGAGATCGCGGTGACCGTCACGCTGACCAACACCGACAAGCGCAGCGTGCGCTACGCGGCCGACCAATTCCGGCTGCGCGCCGGCGCGGCGGCCCCCACGGGCACGGCGATCGCCCCCGGTGGCACCAGCCTCAGCTCCGGCGAGCTCAGCCGCGGCGGCACCGTCGAGGGCACCCTGAGCTTCGTGACACCGGTCAACGGCTCGCACTTGTGGTTGCAGTTCGCCGACGGCGGTCACCTGATCACCCTGCCGCT
Organism: Actinomycetes bacterium; assembly: GCA_038223055.1. Lineage (GTDB taxonomy): Bacteria > Actinomycetota > Actinomycetes > JACCUZ01 > JACCUZ01 > JBBRHF01. The sequence goes on from JBBRHF010000164.1 coordinate 2,961, forward strand.
GAGCGCCACGGCCAAGGACGGGTCCTCGGTCGACGGCAACGCGCCCGCCGCCCCCGGCGACCAGCACCCCGGACACTGACCGACCCACCGCCCACGCGCAGGTGAGCGCGGGCGGGGTGAGCGCGGGCGGGGTGACGGCGGGCGGAGTGAGCGCGGGCGGGGTGACGGCCGCGCAGCGATGGGCAGCCAGCCTCTCGGGCTGGGCGATCCCTGAACCGATCCTCGCGCAGGCTCCGGTGTCGCCGTGGATCCACCCGGTCGAGCTGTTCCGGGTGTCCGAGGGGGCTGTGCCCGACTCCCCATCGCACACGCGCGCCCGCGAGGCCATCCCCCCTGGCGGCTCGGTTCTCGACGTGGGCTGCGGCGGGGGCCGGGCAGCCTTCGCGGTCGCACCGCCCGCCACCGTAGTGACCGGCGTCGACCAGCAGCCCTCGATGCTCGCGGAGTTCGCCGCAACCGCCGCCACGCGCGGCCTGCGCCATCGCGAGATCAGCGGCGCGTGGCCGGAGGTGGCGCCGACCGCTCCGCTGGCCGACGTCGTGGTCTGCCACCACGTCGCCTACAACGTCGCCGACCTCGCAGCCTTCGCGCTGGCGCTGCAGGCCCACGCCGCACACCGGGTCGTCCTCGAGTTGTCCGGCCACCATCCACTCGCCACCATGCGCCCGTTCTGGCGCGAGTTCTGGGACCTTGAGCGGCCCGACGGCCCGACCGCCGCAGACGCCGCCGCGGTCCTGCGGGAAGCCGGGCTCCCCGCCCGCCTGCAGGAGTGGGACGCGCCGGCCGTCGCGTCACACGCCCAGACGCTCCCGCGAGACCGCCAGGTCCAACTCCTGCGCATTCGGCTGTGCCTGCCGCCCGAGCGCGACCCCGACATCGCCGCCGCCCTCGACCGCGCGGGCCCGGTCGGCCCCCGGCGGCTCGCCACCCTGTGGTGGGACACGGCGCCTGCCCTCCGTCGCGACGACCAGGCAACGTAGTCGCGGACCGGCATCCAGGACTGCGCGCCGATCGGCGGTTCAGCGTGCCGGTCACGGGCACCCTCAACCGCCCGCTCCCGATCCCGCCACCGGGGTTGGGTCTGACGTCGCTTCCCGCTGGGCCGCAGAACGGGCACAGCGCCGCACATCGGCCGTCATCGAAGGGGCTGCGTCGGCAGTGAAGGCTCTGGGAGCGTCACCGACCGAGGCGAAAAGCACCCGACATAGGTGTCGACACCTGGCGAGGCGCGCTTTGACCTTGGTACGCGGGTAAATCTCATCTGTCGGACGACGCGTCGCTCACCATGTGGGCGGCATCCGGGCCGCGCGCCGGGCAGGAACCGGGCCAACCGGTCGAGCCTGCTGACCACGATTGTGTCCGGTTTGGGCAGGCGCCGAGCGCTTCCTCGCGTCCAGGGCGCGCGCGGTTCGTGCCAGTCCGCCGTGATCTACGTGGATCCGGTGTCGGCTTCACTCAGATCAAAGCCGGCGGTAGCGCGACTCCGCAAACGAGTACAGCCCGAAGCAGATCAGGCCTGCGGCTGCGGCGAGCAGCAGGAACTTGCCGTACGGCGCGGCGGCCACGCTCCGCAGCGCGACATCGAGCCCGCCCGCCTTGTTGGGGTCGTGGTCCAGGGCGGCCTTGACCACCAGAACGCCGACCAGACCGAAGACGGCGCCGCGGGCGATGTAGCCGACCTGCCCCAGTCGTCGTACGACGTCATAGGTTCGCCCACTCATCGACGACTTGTCGAGCTGCTTCTCGAAGTCGGTCTTCCAGCCACGCCAGGCGAGGGCCGCGGACACCCCGATGATGACCAGTCCGATGACGATGAGCACCGTCTTGCCCCCGGACGCATCCAGCAGCCGAGCGGTCATGTCCTTTTGCTTCTTCCCGCTCCCGCCGCTGCCGGTGGCGACCCGCAGCGCGGCGACGCAGAAGAACAGGTAGAACAGGCCGCTGCACAGCGACTCGATCCGCTTGACTGTCCGCTTCTTCTCATCGGGCTCCTCGCGCCGGCCGAACGCGGCCTCCCCGAGCCGCCAAGCGCCGTAGGCGAGGAAACCCACGGCTACCAGCCACAGCAACACCTTGCCGAACGGCTGCTCGACGATCTTCTGCAGGGCACCCTGCTGGTCTGTCGTCTGGCCGCCTCCGCCGCCGAAGGCCACCTGACCGGCGAGCAGGCCGATCAGCACGTAGACCAAGCCCCGGGCGGCCAGCCCGATCCGGGCGCCCTTCTCGAGGACGCCGCTGTCAGCGGCCTGCCGTGCGGTCCCGGATGCGCTGGGGTTGGCGGTCATGGGCGGTCTCCAGTTCGTGGGGTCTCACCCAGACCTACCCAGCAGGCCGTACGTCGAAGCGCGGTACCGCCGCGGCTGCTTACCGGGCGACCACCTCGTTGGACAGGGCGGACGCTGGTCCGGCGCCGACTCGGTTCACGGCAACGACCTGGAACCGGTAGCGGCCGTTGCGCACCAGCCCGGTGACGGTGCGGGTGCGAGCCGTGACCGGCACCGCGACCGTCGTCCGGGCACCGGTGGACCTGATGGCCGTCACTCGGTAACCCGTGAGGGCTGCGCCTCCTGTCGACGCCGGCGGGCTCCACCGGGCGGTAGCGGACGCGACCCGGTCGGTGGCCAGGCCAGCGGCGGCCCGACCGATGCGCGGGGCGCCGGTCAGCGTTGCCGGTGTCACGGCGTTGGACAGGGCCGACATCGGACCGGCGCCGACGGCGTTGACCGCCCGGACGCGCACCCGCACCGTCGTGCCGTTGGGCAGACCGATCACCGTGAGGCTGCGGGCCGCCGCAGCTGCAGCGACCAGCGCAACCTGCCGGCCGGCGGCGTTCACGACCTGAACCTGCAGCCCGGTGATGGCCGCGCCGCCGGTGTTGGTCGGGGCAGCGAACCGCGCCACCACGGAGGCCGTGCCCGCCGTCGCGACGCCGATGGTCGGGACGCCGGGGACGAAGGTGAGACCCGGCAGCGCCGGGGTCGGGGCGGGCCCGCCCGGGGGGGCCACCGGGGTGAGGGCGGCGGGCGGGGGCGTCAGGACCGGGGGCAGGACCGCCGGAGGCCCGACCGCGACCGGCGCGGGGAGTCCGGTGCCGTTGAGCGCGACGACGTCGGGGCTGCTGGCGGCATCGCTCGTCACGGTCAGCTGGCCGGACCGTGTCCCCGCCAACGCCGGAGCGAAGACCACCCCCACGGCGCAGGTCGCGGCCGGTGCCACCGCGATTGCGCAACCGTTGGTCACGACCTGATAGACCGCGGGCGTCGCGGCGACCCCGCTCACCGTCAGCGGACCGGTCCCGGTGTTCGTGACGGTGACCGTCTGGACCGCGCTCGTGCTGGCGACTTCCTGCGGCACGAACGTGAGCGCCGCCGGGCTGAGGGCTACGACGGGAGCGGGAGCGGGCAGCCCGGTCCCGGTCAGGGCCACGGTCTGGGGGTTGCCCAGGCCGTCGTCCGCGACGGTGAGCGTCGCGATGCCGGCACCGAGGGAGGTCGGCCGGAACGACACGGTTTCGGTGCAGGACGCGGCGACCGCGAGGATCTGCACGCACGGAGCGGCCGGGTCGGTGCTGAAGTCGGTCGAGCCGGTCACGGTCACGCCCGTGACGGTGAGCGGGCCGGGGCCGTTGTTCTTCACGGTGAGGCTGGCGGTGGCCGGGGTCCCGCCGACGGCGGCGGTGCCGAGGTCCAGCGGACCCGACGGCGACAGCGTCACCGTGGGCGTCACCGTGGGACCCCACGGCGAGGGCTCCAGCGGACCGACGCCAGCCGGGGTCGCCGCTCCCTCACCGAAACGCAGGAACGGCAGGTGCCAGAAGTCGAACGGAACCGGAGCGTCGCCGGGCTTCACGCCCTCCGGGAAGATGAACTCGAACACCGGTGCGGTGTACTGCCCGGCGACCAGTCCATTGGCGACCACGGGAGCCCGATCGAGGCAGGCGTCCAGCGCTGCCTGCTCGGCTGTGGCCTGCGGGGAGCACAGTGACCGTGCGACCACCCGCAGCGTGCGGGTCGGTTGGCTGAGCAGGCCGCTCGGCGCCTTCGTCGCCCGCAGCCGGGCGCGCTGCGGCTGGGGGCCGGTGTTCTGCGTGGTGATGCCGCCGCTGGGGCTGCCCAGGGCGTTCTCCCCGGTCATCTCGAACGGGGTCACCCAGCGGTTGCGCACGACACCGGTCCGCGGGTCGACGTCCACCATGTAGATGTCGACCGGGGTCTTGACGTCGGTGGTCTCCGCCTCGAGAAAGATGCGGTTCTGGCTCTCCTGCGGCACGCCGCTGACGGCCGTGGCATTCGGGTCGGCGCTGCCGACGCCGAAGTCGCCGATGGCCAGATAGCTCGGCTGTGCGCCCGGCTGCGTGTAGATCCCGACGTTGGCCTCGATCGTGTGCGCCGAGATGTGGTCGACAGAGCCGCCGCGAATGAGCGTCCCGGAGTAGGTGATCCGGTCACCCACCTCGAACGGGGCCTGCTGGCGGGCGTCGGGGCCGGCCGTCGGACCGGAAGCGGGCGGGGCGGGCATCACGAACTGGGTGCAGTAGGCCTGCCCGGCGGGGGCCGCGTTGAGCTCGCCGCTCGCGGGGACCGCGACACCGGCCTGGCTGAAGTTGCGGCAGGCCGGCTTCGGCCGGTTCTGCTGCGGGCACAGCGGGTCGTCCTGGCTGGCGGGGTCGGTGCGCGGGACGCACATGGGGTAGCCCGTCGCGGCATGCACGGTCGGGTTGCCCTGGTCGGCGCTGAACCGCTCGTCCGGGGACTGACCGGCGCTGAACCGGCCGGTGGGAACGCCCCCCGACGCGCCGCTGACCTTGGGGTCGTTGATCTCCACCGCGGCCGGGCCGTCCGGGGTGTCGACCTGGATCACGCCGTGGGCGTAGTCGAAGCCGGTGATCACTCCGTTCGCGGTGTTGGCCGACTGCTGGGAAGCGAACATCAGCCCGGCGATCCGCTGCATGCCGGCCGGCTGGCCGGGGAGGTTGCCGACGATGTTGCCGACCACGCGGATTTCGAACGACGTCGACGGGTGGACCGAACCGAGGTGCTTGAGCGCCAGCGACGGGCCGCCGTGGACGAAGTCGGCCCAGCGCATGGTGTTCGCCGGAAGCTGGATGACCATGTTGCACGGCACGGTGACGACGATGTTGTTCAGCGTGACCGTTCCGCCGTAGCGGTGCGCATCGGTCACGTCGGGACAAGCCGACTGGTCAGCGCTGACGGTGGCGTCCTGAATGAACCCGATGTCGTCGAACCCGTGGATGGATGCCGGGTCGACCAGGAACGCCGGGTCGGCCAGGGTGGGCGTCACGAACGGGGCGACCGCGCCCGGGGGTGGCTTCGCCGTTCCACCGCCCCCGGCGCCGCCCCCGCCCCCTACGCCGGGGCCGGCCGCTCGCGCGCCGGTGAGCCCGACCGAGAGCAGCAAACCCAGGGCAAGCACGACCACGAGCGCGGTCGATGATCGCGCCGTACGGCGTGGCAAAGCGGTCATGGCCAAACCCCCAGAGACGGCCGTGGTCACGGGACGCGCCCAGGCTGTCTGCATAGATTCTCGAGGCGGCCTCTGGAAAACCTCACGCCCACCGGTCCTAGTCCGTCCGAGCTAGTCTCGTCCTAGTCCCCGCCCACGCACACGGTCACTTGTTGGACCAGGGACGTTCACCCACCGTCCACCTTCAGTGCGTGCGTGCCTGCCAGGGTTCGGCGCCATGAGAGTCTCCGCTGTCACGGGCACCGTCGCAGGCATCGCCGCCGGTCTCCTCGCCAACGCAGCCGTCGCAGCCGCCGCACCCCACGCGGGCGCCCCGAGCGGGGCGACGGGCAGCCGCGCGTCGTACGTCGCCCCCTCGCCCGGCGAGGACCGGGGCTACGACATCGGGCTGTGGGGCGACCTGCCCTACGCCAAGGCCGGGGACGCCGCACGGCTGCCCGCCCTGCTCGCCGACCTGAACGCCAACCGGCTGGCTTTCACCGTCTTCGACGGCGACATCAAGGACGGCTCGAGCCGGTGCACCGACGACGTCTACTCCGCGGCGGCTGGCTACTTCGATCAGCTGCGCGCTCCCGCGGTCTACGTGCCCGGCGACAACGAGTGGACCGACTGCCACCGGATCAACAACGGCGGCTTCAACAACCTCGAACGACTCGACCACATCCGCAAGGTGATGTTCGCGAGGCCGGACTCGTTCGGCCAGCGGACGATGCGCCTGGTCCACCAGGGCGCCCCGACCCAGGCATACAGCGAGAACACGATGTGGACCAAGGGCGGCGTGGTCTACGTCGGGCTCAACGTCCCGGGCAGCAACAACAACAAGGTCAACACGGACGCGGACTGCACGAGCAAGAGCGTCAGGACGCCGGCAGACTGCGCCGCCGACAACGCCGAGTACGTCGAACGCAGCGCCAAGAACATGCAGTGGCTGGCAGCGGCGTTCGAACTCGCACGCACCAGGAACCTCGCCGGCGTCATGGTCGTCATCCAGGCCGACCCTGGCTTCGACCTGCCCGAGACCGAGAACACCGACGAGCGGACAAACCCACCCGAAGCCAAGACCGACGGCTACACCGCGCTGCTGGAGGCCCTGGTCACCCGGACCCGGGCGTTCCCGGGTCAGGTCATGCTCGTTCACGGCGACACGCACTTCTTCAAGCTGGACAAGCCCCTGGTCGACCAGGCCCACCTGGTGCCCAACTTCACCCGGCTCGAGACGTTCGGCAGCCCCAATGACGACTGGGTCAAGGTGCATGTGGACGCCGAGAGCGCCAACGTCTTCTCCGTCGTGCCAATGATCGTGCCCTCGGCTTAGCCGGAGCC
>JBBRHF010000165.1:0-9724 GCA_038223055.1 Actinomycetes bacterium
CCACCTTGGTCAACTTCGCACGATCCCCCGCAGTCAAGGTGACCGTGAACTCCTTCAGACGAGGCACGCCGTCAACTCCTTCTGGTCGAGTATCAACCAGAACAGCCGACCACACATACCCATCAAATTAGAGGCGACACGTTACGAGATGGTCGTACTACCTCACGATCGGTCCGCAATTGAGGCGCGGCGACGGCCGGCAACCAATGCTCGCGCACCGCTAGGGCGAACGCCCGAAGGCCCCGCTGCTGGTCGCGGCGGGGCCTTCGGGTCGAGTGGAGCGGGCAAGCGGGCGGGCGTGTTGCTTACCCCACCGTGAACGGTCCGGCCGTGCCACCGAGTGAGGACTCGATCCACACGGTGCCGGGTTTGACATTGAACGGCGCCGCCGTGAGGGCGCTGCGGGCCCTGAACACCCCGCCCGTGGCCGGCGGTGGGGCTGCCGTCATGGCGAACGTCCCGTAGGAGGGGCCGCTCAGGCTGCCCTTGTGCAGGATGATGGCGCCACCCGCGACCGAGCCGACGCCGGTGACCCGGAAGTCACCGAGCTTCCACCTGGCCGTTGCGATGGCGACGGTGTCCGCCTTGGGTGTCACGTTGACGTCGTCGGTCTTGGGGACGCCGACCGCGGGGGTCACCGTGAGCCGGAAGGTCCGGGCGCTGTTGGTCATCGGGTACCTGTCTGTGGCCAAGCTGAAGATCGGGCTCAGCGTGGTGGCTCCGGTCAGGGTCACCTTGTCCGGGTCCGTCGGGCCGGTGAGCACCTGCTCCCAGCTGTACGTCGCGTCAGGGGTGGAGCCCGCCCCGGTCAGGGTGACCGTGGTGGCGGTCACCTTGCGGACGATCGTCTGGTCCAGTTCAGGGTGATCGATCCGGCGCCGACCGTGTTGGCGCCGAAGGTCGGTGCGTCGGGGGGTCGGCTTGTTCGTGATGACGTAGTCCTGCTGGCCGATGAGGGAGACGTTGCCGGTCGGGTCGAACGCGGCGTACTTGAGCGTCGTGTCGGCCGTGATCGCGACCTTCGCGGTGTAGTGCACGGCGGTCGGCGCGAGGATGCGTTGGCGGTCAACGCCACACTCTGCGCCAGCGCATAGGTGCCGCCGGCGGGTGCGGAGCCGGGGGTGTCCCTGTATCTATGGCCGTCGGGCCTACGACAAAAGCCGTACCGATACGCCGCGGTCAGCGACACATCTGCTCGGCGGTGTGCGGGTTCTCTCGCCAGGTTGGACGTGTCCACACTCGATGGGCCCGTCCCATGCCGGGCACGCCGAAGGGCCCGGTCGCGCCGCTGGATCTCAGCGTGGCTCGACCGGGCCCGTGGTTGGCCAGAGGTCACCGGGAGCGGCTCAACTCAGGGCTGAGGCACTCCGGGAGTGACGTGCTCAGAGCAGCTGGAACACCACCCCCAGCTGCGATCCGCCGAGGACGGAGGTCACCGAGATGGTGCCGGAGCTCGTCGGCCGGGCGCTGGCGGCGGTGCTCTTCAACCGGTAGTCGAAGCTGCACACCCCGAGTGCCAGGCTCGGCGTCGCCGTGCCGAGAACCACCGGGGTGGTGGGAGAGGCAGCGGTGGCGCCGGGCTTGTTCCAGGTGACCGTGATCAGGTTGTTCGCCGAGCAGAACTGCGCCGTGCCCCTGACGCGCCACTCCGTCCCGCCCCGCTTGTACGTCGCGGCGTCGATGCTGATGTCGTCGGGGTCGGTCGTGACGAGCACGGTGTCCGTGGCCGTCGTGGTGTTGGCTGCCGTGACCTTCAGCGTGAAGGTCAGGTTCTGCGGCGTCGTGGTCGTCGGCACCACGAACGTCGGGTTCGCGGTGTCAGCCTTGGCGAGGACGACAGCGGGGTTGCTCGAGGTCCAGGCGTAGGACGTCGCGAACTGCGAGCTGCTGCCGTCCAGGGTCACTGTCGAGGTCGGCACCATGTTGAGCTGGTCGGTGCCGGCATCGGCAACCGGTGCGGCCGCGGCGACGACGTTGAGGCTGATGTTGTCGCTGGCGGTGTTGTTGACGCCGGTACCGGTGACCGTGAGCTTGAAGCTGTAGCTGCCGGCGACCGTCGGTGTGAACGTGATGGACGGTGCGGAGGCGTTGAACGTCACGGCCGGGCCGCTGAGCTGGGTCCAGGCGTAGCTGTTCACGGTTCCGGTCGAGCCGGTGCCGTCGAGGGTCACGGCCTGCCCGGTCGCGACGGAAGTCGAGTCGGTGCTGATCGCGGCGACGACCTGCAGGGAGCCGAAGTCCGCGCCGGTGATCACGACGTCGTCGTCATCGGAGCCGCCCTTGGACGAGGTCACGACCACGTCGGAGGGCGGAACGGCAATGTTGTCCACCGTGAAGGTCTCCGCCTGGCCGGTGCCACCGGTCGGCACGACCGAGGCATAGCCCGCCAGCTTGAGCGTCGCGGCGTCGTCGCCCGACTGGGCCACGACGACCAGCTTCTTGGTGTCGTTGTCGTAGATCGCGCTGTTGATGTGCACCTTGTCGCCGAACAGGGCCGCCGCCACGTGGTCGACGCTGCGGGGGGTGTCGCTGATGTTGGTCACGGTGAGGTCAGCGGGTGCCGCGCCGTCGGCGAAGACCCGGCCGAAGTACTTGCCGTTGCCGTCCCCGCGCATCTCGGTCTGCGAGATGCCGGTGCCGGTGATGACCAGGCGCTGACCCGGCTCGGACTTGGCGAACAGGTCGAGTGTGTGACCCGCGGCCTCATTGGCGTAGACGGCCCGCATGACCTGCACGCCTGCGCGGGTGGCGACCTTGCCCTGAACGGTGAACAGCGACGTCTCGACGCAGTCGCTCAGGTCGGTGGCGCTGCCGCTGTCGCCCATGGCGGCGTCGGTGCACTGGTCAGGGGAGCCGGGGAACGAGCCGAGGGGGCCCTCGAGCCGGAACACGTTGGTGTTGTACGGGCTGCCGGTCACGGTGTGCGCCACGGCCGGGTCGCCGAGGTAGGCTGGACCGCCTCCGGGCAGTTGCGGGAGCGTGCCGAGGTCGGAGTTCCACTTGAGGAACGGGGCTGGCCGGCTGGCCAGGGTCTGCTCGAAGGTGCCGCCGCCGACCAGGTCACCGATGTCCTCGGTGGCATTGAGGCCCTTCACCGCGCCGGTCTCGGCGACCAGGGTGTCCACGCCGTAGGGGTGCGTGACCTTGTACGTCGCGCCGTCGACGACCCCGGCAGCACGGATCCGGATGCGCCCGAAGGAGGACTGCTGGCCCTGGGCGGGCAGTCCGTCGGCGCTGGCGAAGGCGGCCTCGACCGCGGTGACGAGCAGCGCCTTGCCGCCGGCGCCGTTGGTCGCGAGGGCGGAGTCACCGACCGACCAGAAGGCCTCGTCCGGGAAGTTGGTCGGGAAGTCCACGGGCGCGCCGGGCGTGGGCACGTCGCCCATGATGCACAGGGCGTCGTTCGGGTCGAGGCAGAGCTCGAGGCGCTGCCCGCTGGTGTCCTTGTACCAGAGCGGGAAGCCGTTGGCCTCGTCGATCGGACCGACCGTCTTGAGGCCGAGAGTGTTGTTCACGTGCGCAGGCGGGGGGGTAGCCGCGACGGCGACGACACCTCCGGAGACGGCCATCGCCGCGACGGCGACGACGACGGCCACCGTTCGGCGAGATGCGCGCAGACTGGATCGAGACATGACTGACAGACTCCTTCGTGGTCTCTCGGAAGGACGCGCGGTGTGCGCATCCCGTGCGCCGAACGCAGCTCCGGGGACCCGGTGCGTCGGCCATGTTTCCTTGTGTTCGGTGGGCGGCACGGCGGCCTGCTCGAGGTCGACTCGCTGTGCCTTGCTAAACAGCAAGGTAGGTAATGGTCGTGTCAAAAAACTCTGAGAAATGGCCTACGACCGTTTGGTCCGAAGTCGTAGGCCGGAGGCCGAGCGGGTCCTAGTACCACCGATTCATCGGGCCACCGGAACGCAAAGCGCCCCGCCCCCCGAAGGGGACGGGGCGCCGTCGTCCTGGCTCTAGTCGTCCCAGGGACCGAAATCGTCCGTATTCACGACGGGCTCCTTCCAACAATGCCGACCCCGCGGCGACGCGCACAAAAGGCACGTCCGCGGCATAGACGGCGAGGTCAATTTTTCCTCACCCGAGGCCTCACACGGGCCGGGCGCGGGAACCGGAGGTGCTAGAACATCCGGGCAGCCTCTTGGTGAACTGCTGTCAATAGTGTACTCGACCTGCGGCCGGCGCAACTTGAGTCCCCTGCCGGGCCCGGGTGACCGCCCCGATCCGGCACAGGGGGAACCCCGGAGCCGGGGGGTGGCTCCGGGGTTCCGGTGTGGGCTGATCGGGGGGGTATCAGCCCACGTGTGGGGGGCGCGGACGCCGTGGTCAGGCTAGAGGACCCGACCGTAGCTCACGTTGGAGGACCAGGCGGCGCGCCGGCCGACGGCGCTGCGCGGGTTGGCTGCTTCGTACCAGATGCCGGGGCCGCCATAGATGGCGACGTGTCCGACGCTGCCGTCGCCGCCGTTGTAGACGAAGACGAGGTCCCCGGGACGCACCTCGTTGGCGGAGATGGAGGCGGCGACACCGCGCTGGGCGGCGGCCGAATGGGGCAGCGAGATGCCGAGCTTGGCGAAGACATACATCGTGAAACCCGAGCAGTCGAAGACGTCGGGCCCGTCGCCGCCGTGCACGTAGCGGTCGCCCTGCTGAGCGGCCGCGATGGCGAGCACGCTGGCAGCGCTGGCGCTCATGGGAGCTGAGGACCGGGATGCGGTGAGGCGGGACCGGGCCAGCATGGCGCGGCGGGCCGCCCTGCGCGCGTTCGCCGCGTGGATGGCGGCCCGGCGCACGGACGCCCGGTGCCGGGCTGCGCCCCGCAGAACAGCGCGGCGGGCGGCAAGTCGTTCGGCCCGGACCCGGGCCGCGGTGCGCGCGGAAACCTGGGCGAGGCGCTCCTGGTAGGAGGCGTGCAGTGCGGCCCGCATCGTCGACGCCGCGGCGGCCCGATCCAGCGCACCGCTGTCCGGTTGGCGGCTGCCCGGGTGTGCGAAGGCGGCGGCTGCGGTCGGGCGCGTGGCGCTCGCCCGGGCGGAGGGGTGGGACGGCGCTGCCGACGCCACCAGTGTGCCGGTGACGGCTATGGTGCCGGCGACCGCGGCGGCGATGCCCAGATGAAGAGGACGGCGGATGGCGCGCAGCCGGGCCGGGCGACGGTGCTGGGACAACGCAATTGTCCTCTCCCTACGCCTACGAGGTGAGCTGTCGGGTTCGGGCGGGAGTTGCCCGGCCGCCGGAAAAGGCGGCTTCACCCCAAGGACCTCTAGAGGCCCACAAACGTGTGGGTCCCCCGCTCCTGCCAGGCGGCGATGTCGACCAAGCTGCGGGCGTGGGGCAGGACTAGGCGGCCACGCGCGCGCACCCACGGCTGTCCGTGGGTGCAGGCGAAGGTTACGGGATGGTCAAGGAAGGATTCAACCCCGCGACAAGCCTCCCCTCATGTGCCCGCGAAATGAGGCGCGTGCCTCACCGGAGAAATGCTCGCGAACCTGGGTCCCGATCCGGGCACTGGTGGACTCCGGGGATGGGTCCAGGACTGTCGATGTCAGCTCGCAAGGAGCTCACCAAGGAGTACGCCCGGGAGCACGCCGCGACCGGAAAAAAAGACAAGGGCCGGCTGCTCGACGAGTGGGTGGCGGTCACCGGCTGGTCGCGGGCCCGCACTTAGGGCTACGACACGTTCACGGTGCTGATCGAGGTGTGGACGTCAATCGAGGACTCCGTCGATGACCGCGCCGCACCAGGACGCCACCGGTTCGGCAACAGGCTGATCCATCGACGCTGCTTACGGTGTAAGGCGATCGGGGTCTATGCCCAGACGATCATCAGGGCTCGCTCACCGCGCCCCATGGTCGGGCTCGACGCAGCTCCGGCGTCCTTGATCACCTGGTCACGGAAAATCGGGCCGATATCGTCACAGGCGGCTCCCCGTCCGCGTTCGGCCGCGAGCTCTTCATAGCCGGCTGACGAGGTCGACAGCGAGCTCGCTGTGCTCCCGGACATAGGCCATCCCGAGCAGGGCAAGTGCGCGCACGACCGCACCTTGGGAACCTCGCGCAACGGGATCGGCGAGACCCGCTCGAGGGCCTCGTGCTCCTACGCGTCGGGCTCACTCAACGCGCGGATCTGCTCGTCCTCCCCGGCGGTGAACGGAATGGTCTTGCGCACGCCAAAATTCCTGGGTCCATCGTGATGCACGAGGTGCATCACTGCACCCGCCCCATGTGCTCATGCGCTCAAGCGGCTCAGCGCTCGACGGGATAGCCCGCGGCGATCCAGCCGCTGGTGCCGCCGTCGACGTTGCGGGCGTCCAGACCCTGCTGGGCCAGGTAGTGACCGGCTTGGGCGCTGCGACCGCCGGAGTGGCAGATCAGGTAGACCGGCTCATCCCGAGGCAGCGAGTCGAGCGCGGCCGGGACCTGGGCGAGCGGGACGAGCCGGGCGCCGGGAACGTGGCCGCTGGCGAACTCGTCGGGCTCGCGGACATCGACAAGGTGGGCGCCCGTCGCGTGCGCGGACGCAAGGTCGTGAACGGAAACCGTCTGCATGGGCTGCATGAGGGCCTTTCGGGCTCGGGTGCTCTGGCTTGCCGGTCAACTGGACCGGCCGGTCAGCGGGCGGAGACGAACACGTGAGACGCAATGATCGAGGTGATCTCGGTGGTCTCCCCGCCCGAACCGACGAGCAACCCTGCGGGTGAGGGGCTCACCGTAATCGACGCGCCCGGCTGAACGCCGGCCCGGCGCAACCGGGACATCAGCGCCGTGTCTGTCTGCAACGGCTCCGCCAGCCGGCGTACGACGACAAGATCGCCGTCGGTCACCTCGGCCCGGTCGAGGGTCACCAGCGTCGTCGTGGTGACGTCGAGGCCGGGTTCCTCGCCGAGCTCGGCCAGGCCCGGGATGGGGTTGCCATAGGGCGACTCGGTGGGGTGTCCGAGCACCTCGATCAGGCGCCGCTCGACGGTCTCGGACATCACGTGCTCCCAGCGGCACGCCTCCTCGTGGACGAGTTCCCAGTCCAGGCCGATGACCTGGACCAGCAGACACTCGGCGAGCCGGTGCTTGCGCATGACCCGGGTCGCGAGCGAACGCCCCAGGGCGCTCAGCTCCAGGTGGCGGTCACCCTCGACCGTGAGCAGCCCGTCACGCTCCATCCGGGCCACGGTCTGGGACACCGTCGGCCCGGACTGGCCGAGTCGCTCGGCGATGCGGGCCCGCAGCGGGACCACTCCCTCCTCCTCGAGCTCGAAGACGGTGCGGAGGTACATTTCGGCGGTGTCGATCAGGTCAGTCACCCACGCATTGTGGCCCACGTGAGCGGGGCCGGCCGTTCTCGCGCCACCCCCGCCCACGTCGCGGACGACTCCCGGCTGCGGATCCCCGCGCGGTTCTGCGGGCCGCCTGGCTCGGCCAACGGCGGCTACGTCGCGGGCCTGCTCGCGGCACAGATCATCGCCTCCCGATCCGGTCGCCGCCGCCGGGGTGCGAGCGAGCCGCTGCAGGTCACGCTGCGCCAGCCACCGCCGCTGGATACGTCGATGACACTGCGCGTCGCGGACGGCCACGCAACCGTGGGCTTCGGTGGGGCGCTCATCGCCGAGGCCGAGCCGGGCCGCTTCGGCAGCGACCTCGTGGAACCCGTGAGCGTCGCGAGCGCGACCGCGGCCATGACTCGGTTCGCGGGCGCAGCCCGGCATCCCTTCCCCCGCTGCTTCGTCTGCGGCACCGCGCGGCCGGTCCCCGACGGCCTGGGGCTGCGGCCAGGGCGGCTCGAGGAGCGCCCCGACTCCGTGGCCACCGTCTGGGCAGCCGGGCCCTCGGTGGCCGGGCAGGACACGGTGCCACTGGCCCTGGTCTGGGCCGCGTTGGACTGCCCAGGGGGCTGGTCGGCGGACATCGTGGGCCGGCCGATGGTCCTCGGCCGGATCACCGCGCTGGTCGAGGCCGTCCCGCAGGTGGGCGACACCTGCGTGATCGTGGGGCGGTTGCTCGGTCACGCGGGCCGCAAGACGTTCACCGCGTGCGCGGCCTACGACCCCGATGGGCGGGTCCTCGGCCGGGCCGAGGCCGTGTGGTTCGCGGTCGACCCGGACCGGTTCGGCGAAACGGCGTCCGGCTCCGGATTTTCTCCCACGTAAGGCGTTGCCTCAGGGCGGATCACGTCGTACGGTTTGGGGACACGGAAAGGAGGTGGTCCGGAGACTTGAGTACATCCAGGACGCGTGAGGTGGCCGTCAGCTAGCCGCCGACTCCGGTGTCGAACCGGCCGTCGCGGCCGGCGAATATCAGGCAGTCACCCGACCCGCGGGCTTGCAGAGGAACACGTCCCTTCTGCGCTATGGCCCGCGGGTTGCCTGCTGTCTGCTCCGTGTTACCCGAAGGACCGTGTCTGCCCGAAGGACCGTGTGCAGCCCGAAAGGCCACCCTGACCACCGCTCACCTGCTCGGCGTGCCGGTCGCTTTGTTCCGCGCTCTTGACGAGCAGACCGACGGCCTGCTGCGGGACTACACGCTCGCGACAATGGGGCGAGAGGGACATCCTTTCAGCGCCGAGGACATCTTCCATGGCGCCGCGGCCAAGGCCGTCGTCACCGCGCTCGTGGGCACCGCCGTGGAGGGCGCGGGAGATCCTGCCCCGGGAATCGTCGACGTCGCCGTCGACCTGGCCACGGTGGACCCGAGCATGTTCGGCCTCCTTCAAGGGGTCCTCACCCATGCGAACCGGCTGGCCCGCGCCGGCGAACTGCTCGTGCTGCCGGTGCTGCCCCAAGTCGCGGCGCTGCGCAACTGGATCTGCGACCAGGTCATCGAGCAGGCCGGCGGAGCGGGCCCGACCGCGTGGTCACTGCCCGTCGGGCTCCTGGAGGAGCCGGGGATGCCCCTGGCCTCGTGGCCGAGGATGGCCGATCTCCCGGCCGACCAGGCGTGGATCGCCGCCGATGACACCAACCGGGTCATCGGCGCGAGCGCCGCCGCGCTCGAACTGCTCGGCTGGGCCGAGGTCGACCTCGTCGGCGAGCATCTGCTGGCCATCATCCCGGCGCGGCTGCGGGAGGCGCACCTCGCAGGCTTCACGCGCGGGTTGATCACCGGTCACTACCCGCTGCTCGGGCGGCCCATGCTCCTGGCAGCGCACACCCACGCCGGGATTGACGTCGACGTCACGCTGACGCTGCACCACCACACGGCCGAATCCGGCCGCAGCGTATTCCTCGGCCATCTCGAGCGGCGCGAACCATGACCCGCGCCAGTCCACCCGCACCTGGCAGCCGCGGGCGGATGATCGTGGCGGGGGCCGGGGCACGTCACGGCGGCACGTCACGGGGCATCGCCGTGGACTCGGCCTGCTGATAGTCACCCGCTGCGGCCGCGACGGCCCGGCTCGTCGAGTCCACCGATCGAGCGCTGTCCTCGGTGACCGCCCGCCACAGCCGCCCGAACCGCGCGAGGGCATCCGACAACGCGCCATCCCCGGCGTCCACGCACGCCGCGGACTGCACGCCGCCGAGCGCGCCGCGCACCTCCGTCGCGGCGCTCGACACCCGAGCGGACAGGGCGGCCACCTCGGGCACCGACACCTCGATCTCGTGCATGATCTCCGCCTCCGAAAATCGGGCGCCCAGCGCGCCGAACTGATCTCGTGCGCGTCTCAGCCTAGGCGCGTGACTCCCCCCGGACTGGAGTCTGTCCACAGGTCAGGGGGCGAGGCGGTCCAC
>JBBRHF010000166.1:0-9722 GCA_038223055.1 Actinomycetes bacterium
GAGGTCGGCGGCGGTCACCTTGCGCAGGGTGCGGTGGTGGGGGTCCATGGTGGTCTCCGCGAGCTGGTCGACATCCATCTCACCGAGCCCCTTGTAGCGCTGGATCGGCTCCTTGTAGCGCTTCCCGCGCCGCTGCAAGTCGGCGACGAGGCTGCGCATCTCGGCCTCGGAGTAGGTGTAGACGATCTCGTTGCGGGACCGGCCCGCACCGGTGACCTCGACGCGGTGCAGCGGGGGCACCGCCGCGAAAACCCGTCCCGCCTGCACGAGAGGGCGCATGTAGCGGTAGAACAAAGTGAGCAGCAGGCAGCGGATGTGCGCGCCGTCGACATCGGCGTCGGCCATCAGGATGATCTTTTGATAGCGCGCGGCGGACAGGTCGAAGGTGCGCCCCGACCCGGCGCCGATGACCTGGATGATCGAGGCGCACTCGGTGTTCTTGAGCATGTCCGAGGCGGTGGCCTTCTGCACGTTGAGGATCTTTCCCCGGATGGGCAGCAGGGCCTGGTGCTCCGAGTTGCGGGCCGGCTTGGCGGTGCCCAGCGCGGAGTCGCCCTCGACGATAAACAGCTCGCTGCGCTCCACGTCGTCGCTGCGGCAGTCGGCGAGCTTGGCCGGCAGAGAGGACGTCTCCAGGGCGTTCTTGCGCCGCTGCAGCTCCTTGTGCGCCCGCGCGGCCAGCCTCGTGCGGGCCGCGGAGGCCACCTTGTCCAGGATCGCCCGAGCCTGCAGCTTGTCGGCCTTCTTAGTCGAAGTGAGCCGCGTCTTGAGCTCCCTGGCGACGACGTGGCCGACGATGCGGGCCGCGGCGGACGTGCCGAGAACCTCCTTGGTCTGACCTTCGAACTGCGGCTCGGCCAACCGGACGGTGACCACGGCGGTGAGTCCCTCGAGCACGTCGTCCTTGATCACCTCGGCCTCGCTCGCGCGCAGCACCCGCTGGCTGCGCAGCGCCTCGTTGAGCGTCTTGGTCAGCGAGCGCTCGAAGCCTTGGACGTGGGTGCCGCCCTTGGGCGTGGCGATGATGTTGACGAACGAGCGAACAACGGTTTCGTAGCCACTCCCCCACACCAGCGCGACGTCCACCGCGAGCTCACGCAAGACCTCACGCGGGGTCAGGTGCCCGCTGTCGTCCAGCATCGGAACCGTCTCGGTGAACTGCCCGACGCCTTGGAGTCGAAGCACGTCGGTCACCGGCTGGTCAGGGGTCAGGAAGCGGGCGAACTCGCCGATGCCCCCGTCGAACCGGAAGGTCACCTCGCCGGACCGGCCCGGCCGATCGTCGCGGACCACCAGGGTCAGCCCCGGCACGAGGAACGCCGTCTGCCGGGTCCGGTCGTGCAGGTCGTCGATCGAGATCTCGGCGTCGCGGGGAAAGATCTGGCGATCTGACCAGTAGCGCACCCGGGTGCCGGTCTTGGCCCGGGCCGTGCGGCCGATCACCCGCATGCCGCTGGAAGCCACGAACTGGCTGGTTTGAGTGCCGTTGGTGAACTCTCCCGGGACCCCGCGGCGGAAGCTCATGGCGTGGGTCCGGCCGCCGCGGTCAACCTCGACGTCGAGCCGCTCTGACAGCGCGTTGACGACCGAGGCGCCTACGCCGTGAAGACCGCCTGTCGCGGCGTAGGACCCTCCGCCGAACTTGCCGCCGGCGTGCAGCCGGGTCATGACCACCTCCACGCCGGAGAGGCCGGTGCGCGGCTCGACGTCGACCGGGATGCCGCGGCCGTCGTCGCGGACCTCCACCGACCCGTCGGGGTGCAGAGTGACCTCGATCCGGCGGCAGTGCCCGCCCAGGGCCTCGTCGACCGCGTTGTCGATGATCTCCCAGATGCAGTGCATCAACCCGCGCGAATCGGTGGACCCGACGTACATCCCCGGCCGCTTGCGGACCGCCTCAAGACCCTCGAGCACCAGCAGGTGCCGAGCGGAGTAGGCGTCTGGCTCGAATTCGCCGTCGCTGCGGGCCTGCAGGGTTGGCGCGGTCACGCGGCGGGCTCCTTCGGCTGGGTCGGGCGGCTGGGGTCGAGGCTCCTTGTCAGGCTACCGGCGGTCGCCGACAGCACGGATTTGGCTCGCCGGTCCTCCCCGAGGTGCGACACTGGTCATGGTCCTCGTCGTGTCTGAAGCACCACATGTGCAACAGAAGACACGCCGAAGTGCCGACATACGCCGAGAGCGAACCTGGCCGAGACCACGTCGGGAACGAACCTCGGGTGGTTTGATGTTCCACTCGATGACAGTCGAGTGACCATCACGAAAGATCCACACCGATCGACCATCCGACACAGACCGAAATGAGGGCGACGTGACCACAGCTCTTGCCCCGCACCCTCCGCTGACAGCATCCGACCGCTGCGACCGATGCGGCGCCCAGGCCTACATCCGGGTGATCCTGCTTTCCGGCGGCGAACTCCTCTTTTGCGGCCACCACGGGCGCGCCCACGACGCGAAGCTTCGCGAGGTGGCCGCTGGCATCGAGGACCAGACCGACCGGCTGACCGAGACCACCTCCTCCAGCGCCGCTGACAGCGAACGCTGACCCTAGGACAGATATAGCCGCATCACCTCAAGAAGGCCCCGGAGCACACTCCGGGGCCTTCCGCGTCCCACCGACGTTGAGTGATGGCGCAGCGTCGCCCGTCGGTCAGCGTCGCCCGTCGGTCAGCGTCGCCCGTCGGTCAATTGGCCGAGCACCGCTCGTTGGCGTCGAAGTCTCCGACCGAGTGCTGCACCAGGATGACCGGCCCACCGGTGAACGACCACCCCTCACCACAATGGCGCAGGGCCGCCTCGAGCGAACCCGTCCCGGCGTACCAGACCGGCAACCCACCCAGCGAAGCTCCACCGGTGATCTGGGCCCACTGTCGCCGGGTCGAGTAGACCCCCACGTCGGCGACCCCCTGTGCTCGGAGGAAGTCGACCGTGCCCTGTAGCGCCGCCGTGTCGTTGGCGTAGGCGGAGGGGGACCCGCCGGCGACCAGCGACTGCCACGTGTTGCCGGTTTCGACGTCGAGCCACCAGCTGCTGGCGACCGGGCTGCCCGCACCCGCCTGGTTGGCGGCCCGGACGGCTCGGGCCCACGAGTCGGCCGCGCTGTTCCAGCCGTAGTCGTAGGCGCAATCCGGCGTGTCGTTGGCCGGATAGTCCGCGGCGCAGGCCCGGGGCGAGGCGGACCCGCTGGGCCAGAACTGGGACAGCAGCGGACCGGGGTTGGCCGTGTTGAGGTAGTAGGCCGGCTTCGGTCTCGAGCCGCTGGCGGCCCAGGTGATCAGCAGGTCCAGACAGGGGTTGGGGCGTCGCACGCGGCCCCCGTCGACCCCGACGATGCCCGAGATGACCGCGCCGGGCAGGGTGCCGCCGCATTGCGGGTGGGAAACGTCGTAGATCCGGGGTTCGGCCAGTGGAGGCCCGGCCCGATCGGGCAAGAGAAACACCGGCGCGGTCTCGGGCGAGAGGTCGCCGGGCGGCGGGTCAACCGACGCAGTCGCGGACGGGGTGGGGGCGGGATCGGGAGCCGCCGTGGCGCCGGTCGCCGAAAGCACCAGCGAGAGAGCCACGACCACGAGGAACGCTGTCGCCGATCGCAGCGGCAAAATCGGAGGCGGCACCGTGGTCTCCCCATGGGTTTCCGGGGGCTCCACAGGCCTCCCGGACTCAACGATAGTCCCGCGCAGGCTCCTCTGCAGACCACAACTTGCCGCGTGTCGCGAGTGAACAACAGTGGTCGGCCGCTTGATCAGACGTGCGCTCGACCGCTAGGTCCACCTCCTCAAAGCCCGGGTACGTCGGCGTGCCGCGGCGCGGGGTCGGCTCGGTGCGGCGCCTCCCGAGGCGGAACACAGCCGGCAGAGGTGTCGACGCCTCGTCCGGCTGTGTTTCGCCCGGTAGGCACTCGGAATCTCGCAGCATGGTCGGGAACGTCTCGTATGTCGAGCGTGATGGCGGAACCGAAGGGACGTACTGCTGGCGGGAGCAGGAAAGGGGCTCGGTCAGTCGAGGTAGTCGCGGAGCACCTGTGAGCGCGACGGGTGGCGCAGCTTGGACATCGTCTTGGACTCGATCTGGCGAATGCGCTCACGGGTGACGCCGTAGACCTTGCCGATCTCGTCGAGTGTCTTGGGCTGGCCGTCGGTGAGCCCGAAACGCATCGACACCACGCCGGCTTCACGCTCGGACAGCGTGTCCAGCACCGAGTGCAGCTGCTCCTGGAGAAGCGTGAACGAGACGGCATCGGCCGGCACGACAGCCTCGGAGTCCTCGATAAGGTCGCCGAACTCGCTGTCGCCGTCCTCGCCGAGGGGGGTGTGCAGGGAGATCGGCTCGCGGCCGTACTTCTGCACCTCGACGACCTTCTCCGGGGTCATGTCGAGCTCCTTGGCGAGCTCCTCCGGGGTGGGCTCGCGGCCGAGGTCCTGCAGCATCTGGCGCTGGACCCGGGCGAGCTTGTTGATGACCTCGACCATGTGGACCGGGATGCGGATGGTGCGGGCCTGGTCGGCCATCGCGCGGGTGATGGCCTGACGAATCCACCAGGTGGCGTAGGTCGAGAACTTGTAACCCTTGGTGTAGTCGAACTTCTCGACCGCACGGATCAGGCCGAGGTTGCCCTCCTGGATCAGGTCGAGGAACAGCATCCCGCGACCGGTGTAGCGCTTGGCGAGGGAGACGACCAGCCGAAGGTTGGCCTCGAGCAGGTGGTTCTTGGCGCGACGGCCGTCCTCGGCGATCCAGACGAGCTCCTTGCGCATCTTCGGCGCGAACTTCTCTCCGCCGTTGATCTTCTCCTCGGAGAACAGGCCGGCCTCGATGCGTTTGGCGAGCTCGACTTCCTGCTCGGCGTTGAGCAGGGCGACCTTGCCGATCTGCTTCAGATAGTCCTTGACCGGGTCGGCCGTGGCGCCCGCGGTCGCGACCTGCTGGGCCGGCGCATCCTCCTCGTCGTCGTCGGCAATGACGAACGCCTCGGTCTCCTCGCCCTCGGGGGGCTCCTCCTGGCCGGCCGCAGCCGCGTCCTCGCTGGCCGGTCCGTCGACCGCGGTCCCCGGAGCCAGCGGACCCACCCCGGCCCCGTCGACGGTCGGCGTCGATCCTGCGGCGGCAGCCTTCTTCGACGCAGCCTTCTTTGCGACCGCCTTCTTGGCTGCTGGCGCGGCGGCAGCGGGCGCGACGGCAGCGGGCGCGGCCTTGCCATTGCTGGCCGCCACGTCGGCCGGGTCCGGCACGGCGTTGACCGTCTTTTTCGGCATCGCCTTCTTGACCGTCTTGGGTTCGTCCACCTTGCCGGTGGCGACCCGCTTGGCCGTCGCCGAGGCAGCGACGGCCTTGCGTGCCGGCCGCGCGACGTCGACATCGCCGGCTCCGACGTTGACTGCTTCCACCATGACCGCCACACCATCCTCGCTCGCGGAGATCAGTCCGGCGGCCGTGTCTTGCGGGAGCACGCTCCTCGCCTGGGCGTGGGCGAACTCCGGCGGAAGGGGCCGAGACATCTCCGACACGTACTACCTCTCGTCACGGCATCGGGCGTGCGGGGACCCGACGCGGGCCGTCTGGGATGCGAAGTTGCAGTCCACATGCCGATGGTCTTCACCGTACGGCAACACAACATTGTGACACGGGTGGCGCCGCGACACCGCGTTCGGCGGCTTTGTCGGCACGTTCTCAACCCCCGAAGCGCACGGCGAGCAGGGTCGCGTCGTCGCGCCCCGCCGTACGGCCCAGCATGGTGTTGGCGACCCGCTCGACCAGTTCGGGCAGGTCGGCGGCGGGGGCCGCGGCGCAGTCGAGCACTTCCAGCAGGCCCTCGTCGAGGTCGTAGCCACGGCGCTCGACCACCCCGTCGGTGAGGCCGATCAGAATGTCACCGACGCCGAGTTTCAGGATGCGTTGGTGCCGGTGCTCCGGCCAGCCCAGCGGGGTGGAGCCCGACCCCGCGTCGACCAGGCGCGGAGGCACGCCCGGGCGCAGCAGCACAAGGGGGAGGTGGCCGGCCGCTCCGACAGCGACCCGCCGGGTGGCGGGGTTGACCAGCAGATAGACCAGGGTGGCGATCTGATCGGGCTCCTCGGTGGCCGTGAACACCCGGTCCAGACCGGCCAGCACCGCTGCAGGGCTGGCATCCACGAAGGCCAGAGCCCGCAACGCCGACCGAAGCCGGCCCATCCCGGCGGCCGCGATGACCCCCTTTCCCATCACGTCGCCGACGACCAGAACGAGCCGCCCGTCGGGCAGGGTGAACGCGTCGTACCAGTCGCCGCCGACCTCGGCCTCGGCCGAGCCGGGCCGGAAGCTGGCCGCCAACTCGACGCCCGGCGCGTCCGGCAGCCGGTCCGGCAGCAGGCTCAGCTGCAGAGCGACGGCAGTGGCGCGCTCGCGTTCGTAGAGCTTGGCGCGCTCGAGGGCGATGGCGAACTGACCGGCGAGCGCTTCGAGGAAGACCCGGTCCGCGGAGACCTCAGCCTGGTCGGTGTCCGCGGATCCGGCAGCGTCCGTGGCGGCCGCAACTGAATCGGTGCCCGAGGGCTCGGCGCTCCGAACCAGGGGCAGGACCAGCCGGAGGGTGCCGACGCGGGTGCCGGCGATCTCCAGCGCAAGCGTGACTTCGTGCGCCAGTGTTCCTTCGGTCCGCTCGTTAACTCGGGCACCGTTGCCGTTGCCGTTGCCGTTACCGGAGCCGTTGCCGTTGGCGGAGCCCGAGCCGACCAGCAGTTCGCACTCGACCGCGTCGAGGGAGGCCCGACACTCCCCCGCCACCACCGCGGAGACGTCCTCGATCGTCAGGGCACCAGCGAGCGCCGAGCTGATCTTCAGCAGCCGCAGCGTGCGGTCCTGGCTGCGCCGCAGGGCGTCCTCGGATCGGCGGCTGTCCGTCACGTCGGTGACCAGGACGGCGACGCCGATGATCTCCCCGCCGTCGCGGGCGGGGAACCACTGCGACTGGTAGTGGCGCCGCTCTCCCGTCCCCGGGGACGCCACGGTCACATTCCTGTCGACGACGGCCTGGCCGGTGTCGAGGACCCGCTGCAGCATAGTCTCGACTTCCACCGCGAGTTCAGGCGGCAGGAGGTCCCTCGGTCGCCGGCCGATATGGGCGCCCATGGGCAGCCCGTTGATCTCGGCCAGCATCCGGTTGATACGCCGATAGCGCAGGCCGAGGTCATAGAACGCAAACGCGACCGGCGCCTCCAGCAGCAGCGTCTCGAGGAGGGCGCTGTCGGAGGGCTCGAACTCGCGCCCGGGCGACCGGTTCACGACCGCCACGTCCTTGCGTCCGTCACCTCTGTGCCAGCCTCTTCATGGTCGATCCGGATCGGGAAACCTAGCGGACGGTGACCGGATCGCTCACTCCTCGGCCTTCACCGCGAGCACCGGGCAGGGGGCATCGAGCAGCAGTCGCTGCGCATTGCTGCCGAGGATCAGCTTGCCCACGGGACTGCGGCGGCGCAGGCCGATGACGATGAGGTCGGCGCCCACCTCCTCAGCGACGGCGATGAGGTCCGCGGCGGGATCCAGTCCCCGCACCATCTGGCGGACCTCGTGGTCCACCCCGTCGGCGGTGAGGGAGGCTCGGACCTCGGCGAGCTCTTCCTCGTGCCGCACTGCGTCGGCACCGCTGAGCTCGCGACCCCCGCGATTGGAGTTGATCACCACCAGGTTGGTGCCGCGCAGGAGCGCTTCCTCGGCACCACGGCGCAGCGCAGCCCGCCCTTCTGGCTTCGGAACGAAACCGACGACGATCGGCATGGTCTCCTCCTTACACACGGCCGCCGAGGTCGGCGACGGGGCCGACGCTATCTTCCTCACGGCATCAGCGCTCC
Organism: Actinomycetes bacterium; assembly: GCA_038223055.1. Classification (GTDB taxonomy): domain Bacteria; phylum Actinomycetota; class Actinomycetes; order JACCUZ01; family JACCUZ01; genus JBBRHF01. The sequence continues at coordinate 7,821 of JBBRHF010000166.1, forward strand.
CGACGGCGCGCCCTCGGCTCCGTGCGTGCCCTACCTTCCAGCGTATGAGGCTCGCCACGCACCGGCTGCCCGGGCTGCTGCTCACCGACCACGAGCGCTATCCCGGCGATCGCGACCGCCTCGACAGGGTCGCGGACCGCCTGTCGCGGGGCGACGTACGGGTGCCCTCCGGTGGCCCGTGCCCGGTCCAGCGGCTTCAACAGGCGGGCATCCGGCTGGGGCGCACGGACGGGTTCGCTCACGACGGGCTGCGCAGCGATGCGCGGGTGCTCGACCGGGTGTTCGCGTTGGTCGAGCACGAAGTCTGACCACCGCGTGTCCGGCCTCGGCGCATCGATCGGCAACGCGGGCCGGAACGGCGCCCGGCATGGCACGATCGGCGGGTGAGCGGACGGGATGTCGACACGGCGTTCGTGCTGGGCGGCGGCGGGCTGCTAGGCGCGGCCGAGGTGGGCATGCTGCGCGCCCTGTTCGAGGCCAGCGTCTCCCCCGACCTCGTCGTCGGGACCTCGGTCGGGGCCATCAACGGTGCCGTGGTCGCCGCCGACCCCGGCCTCGCCGCCGTGGCCGACCTCACCACGATGTGGGACGGCCTGGCGGGCACCGACATTTACTCCGGCGGCACGTTGCGCCGGGTGCGCCACGCTATCCGGACCCGCACGCACGTTCATCCCAACGGACCGCTGCGCCGGATGCTCGTGAACCAGCTCGGCGATCGGCGCATCGAGGATCTGCCCGTTCCGTTCCAGTGCGTCGCCGCCAGCATCGAGCGGGCCGCCGAGCACTGGTTCACCGACGGTCCGCTGGTCGACGCGGTGCTCGCCAGCGCTGCCGTACCCGGTGTGCTGCCCCCGGTCAAGGTTGGCGGCGAGCATTTCCTGGACGGCGGCCTGGTCAACTCCATTCCGGTCGGGCGGGCGGTGGCGCTCGGGGCGCGCGAGATCTTCGTCCTACAAGTAGGTCGGATCGAGCGCCCGCTCGAGGCGCCCACCCGGCCCTGGGAGGTCGCCATGGTGGCGTTCGAGATCGCGCGGCGGCACCGCTTCGCCGGCGACATGGCCGCGCTGCCCGACTCCGTGCGGGTGCACCTGCTGCCGACGGGACAGCCTGACCCGCCGCGCTACGGCGACCTGTCCGCGCTGCGCTACCGCGACTTCGACCAGGTGCAGGCGCGCATCGAGCAGGCCCATGAGGCGAGCGGGGCCTATCTGCGCGCGAACGCCGCGACGGCCGGCTGACACCGTGCTGCCACCCAGGCTCCTGCGCCGGTTGCTTCTCGGCCCCGCGCTCATCGCGGTCACTGTCCTCGTCGTCTCCGGGCTGCCAGTACTGCTCCTGGTCGCGGCCGCTGCCTCAACCGTGCTGCCGGGGCGGTGGCGCCCGCTCCGGCTGTTGTGGATGGTTCTGCTCTACCTCGTGCTGGAGTCCGTGGCACTGGTCGTGCTGGTCGTGCTGTGGGTGGCCAGCGGCTTCGGAGCGGCAATCCGCGCGCCGTGGTGCCAGCGCGCGCACTATCGCCTGGTGCGGGCCTTCCTGTGGGTGCTCTACCGCGAGAGCCGGCGGGTGCTGCACGTGCGGGTTGCGGTCGAGGGGCCGCCGCCCACGTCGTACGACGGGAGACCGCTGCTCATCCTGTCCCGGCACGCCGGGCCGGGTGACTCCTTCCTCGTCGTACACGCGCTGGTGAACTGGTATGCCCGCGATGCCCGCATCGTGCTCAAGGACACGCTGCAATGGGATCCCGTCATCGACGTGGTGCTGAACCGGCTGCCGAACCGGTTCATCCGGCCCGAGCCGGGCGCCGCGGGCGCGGAGGTCGAGGCACGCATCAGCGAGCTGAGCAGCAACCTCGACGCCGACGACGCGCTGGTGATCTTCCCGGAGGGCGGCAACTTCACCGAG
>JBBRHF010000167.1:0-9628 GCA_038223055.1 Actinomycetes bacterium
CTACAACCGCGACCAGGGCTTCCTCAAGGGGATGGGCATCGACACCAAGGACGTGAAGAAGAACGGCGACGAGGCGCAATCCGGCAAGTACGACGGGGGCGACTACACGATCGCCTGCAACGCGGCGACGCAGGGCGCGGAGGATGGCGGCCGGGCGGCCATGGAGAACTGCCTGTCCAAGAACCCCGACATCAACGTCGTCTACACCATCAACGAGCCCTCCGCCAATGGCGCCTACCAGGCTCTCAAGACCGCAGGCAAGGAGAAGGGCACCCTGGTCGTGTCCGTCGACGGCGGCTGCGCCGGCGTGAAGTCGGTCAAGGACGGTGTCATCGGCGCCACCTCGCAGCACTACCCGCTGAAGATGGCCACCCTCGGCGTGGCGGCGATCGCGAAGTTTGCCAAGGACGGCACCAAGCCGAGCGTCTCGCCGGGCCTGGACTTCTTCGACACCGGTGTCGCGCTGGTCACCGACAAGCCGGCCACCGGCGTCGACAGCATCGACACCACCAAGGGAGCTGCGGTCTGCTGGGGCTAGTCGATCGGCCCCGGTGTGGTCGATCATGCCGGGTGGGGGTCGCGAACCGCGACGCCCACCACCCCTGACCCCAGCACCCTGACCCCCAGCACCCGTGACTCGAGACTCGGCCCGGAGGCACCTGGCGCGGGTGGAAAGGCGGAGCAGTGAGCACCACGATCCAGGCCCCGGCCACCGCGGCCGAGGAGTTCGAGAAGAGACGCCACTCACCGGCCGAGCGCGTCCACCACATCCTGCACTCCCACCCGTCGATCAGCCCGGCGCTCGTCCTGCTGGCCGCGGCGATCGTGTTCACCATCGTCAACGACCGGTTCATCCGGCCGTCGAACCTCTCGCTGATCATGCAGCAGGTGGCCGTGGTCGGGACCCTGGCCATCGGGCAGACACTGATCATCCTCACCGCCGGCATCGACCTGTCCGTCGGCGCGGTGATGGTGCTGTGCAGCCTGGTGATTGCCAAGAGCGCCGCCGAACGGGGGGTGCCCGCACCGCTTGCCCTGATCCTGGGTCTGGTCGTCGGCATCCTCGCCGGCCTGCTCAACGGGTTGCTCGTGACCCGGGTCAAGCTTCCGCCGTTCATCGTCACGCTGGGAACGCTCAACGTGTTCCTCGCCCTCGGGCTGCTCTACTCCAACGGCAACAGCGTTCAGGGCAGCGAGATGCCCGGCCTGCTCACCTGGACCGGGAAGACCATCAAGCTCGGCTCGTTCCAGATCACCACCGGGGTCATCCTCGTGCTGCTCATCGCAGCCGTGGTGGCCTTTGCCCTCGGGCAGACATCCTGGGGCCGGCACGTCTACGCCGTCGGCGACGACAGCGAGGCAGCCCGGCTCGCCGGCATCAGCGTGCAGCGGGTGCTGCTCAGCGTCTACGTCGTGGCCGGTCTCATCTTCGCCATCACCGCCTGGATCCAGATCGGGCGGGCCTTCTCCGCGACCCCCAACGCCGGAGCCGACGCCAACCTCGACAGCATCACGGCCGTGGTCATCGGCGGCACCAGCCTGTTCGGCGGGAGGGGCACCATCGTGGGCACGCTGCTCGGTGCGCTGACCGTCGGCGTGTTCCGCAACGGGCTTGCGCTGGCCGGCGTCGACGTTCTCTACCAGACCCTCGTCGTCGGCATCCTGGTGATCGCCGCCGTCTCGCTGGACCAATGGATCAGGAAGGTGCGCTCGTGACGCAGGCAACCGACACTCACCAGGAGCCGACGTCCCGAGGCAACGCCCCAGCCCGCGAGCCGGTGATGGAGGCCCGGGGACTGATCAAGACCTTCGGTCGCGTCGTCGGCCTCGACGGGGTCGACCTCCAGCTCTACCCCGGTGAGGTCCTCGGAATCATCGGGGACAACGGAGCGGGCAAGTCCACGCTGATCAAGGCGCTGACCGGCGCCGTGATCCCCGACCAGGGCCAGATGTTCCTCGAGGGCATGGAGGTCTCCTTCAAGCGGCCTCAGGACGCCCGCGAGGCCGGCATCGAGACCGTCTACCAGACCCTCGCAGTGGCCCCCGCGCTCGACATCGCCAGCAACCTGTTCCTCGGGCGGGAGAAGCGCCGGGCCGGGCCGCTCGGCTCGTGGCTGCGGATGCTCGATGTGGCCGGCATGCGCAAGGAGGCCGGCGAGCAGATGGCCGAGCTGGGCATCAGCACCATCCAGAACATGCAGCAGGCGGTGGAGACCCTTTCGGGTGGCCAGCGCCAGGCCGTGGCCGTGGCACGCGCCGCCGCGTTCGGCAGCAAGGTCGTGGTGCTCGACGAGCCGACGGCGGCACTGGGGGTCAAGGAGTCCGGGCTGGTGCTCGCGCTGATCAAGCAGCTCAAGGAGCGCGGGCTGCCGGTCATCCTGATCAGCCACAACATGCCGCACGTGTTCGAGGTCGCCGACCGCATCCACATCCAGCGCCTGGGCCGCTGCGCGACCGTCATTACGCCCGAGTCGCACTCGATGTCCGAGGCCGTCGCGATCATGACCGGTGCCGTGCCGGCGGACAGCCCAGGCCACCAACGCGATGGGCGCGACGGGCCCGGGTCTCCCGGCGTCCCGCCCGGGCACGAAGGTCAGGGCTAACCGGACCCAGACCAGAGCCAGACCGAAAGCCGGTTCAGATCGGCAGATCGGCAGATCGGCCCCCGCACGTCCCCGTCGACGAGGAGTTCAGGCATGGGCGCAACCGCGACCGGGGACCCCGTGTCCCGGCGCCGCCGCGCCACCCTGCGCGACGTGGCGGCACTGGCCGGTGTGAGCTTCAAGACCGTCTCCCGAGTCGTCAACGGGGAGGCCGGGGTCTCCCACGACCTCGAACTGCGGGTCCGGGCCGCGGCCGAACGGCTGAACTATCGACCCCACCACGGGGCCAGTGTTCTGCGCCGCCAGGACGGTCGTTCGATGACCATGGGGCTGCTGGTCGAGGACGTCGCCAACCCCTTCTTCGCCGCGATCCAGCGTGGGGCGGAGACTGTGGCCGTCGAGCACGGCTACACGGTGCTCACCGGCAGCGTGCTGGACTCGGCCCAGCGCGAACGGGAACTGGTCGACGCCTTCGCCGCGCGCCAGGTGGACGGCCTCATCGTGGTGCCGACGCCCACCAGTGAACTCGCCCCGGCGTGGTTGGAGGGCATGTCCCTCGTCTACCTCGACCGGACGCCGTCGGGGCAGCGCGGTGACGCCGAAGGCCGGCAGGAGCTCACCGCCGACGCCGTTCTCGCCGACAACCGGGTCGGCGCTCGCCGCGGCGTACAGCATCTGATCGAGGCCGGCCACCGCCGCATCGCCTTCCTCGGCGACCTGCAGCGGGTCCAGACCGCCGTCTACCGCTACCAGGGCTACGTCGAGGCCCACGCCGGCTGCGGGGTGCCGCTGGACCCGTGGCTGACCCGCCGCGACCTGCACTCGGGCGCGCTGATCGAGGCCGCCACGGCGGAACTGCTGGCCGGCGACAACCCGCCGAGCGCCATCTTCGCCGGCCAGAACCTGATCACCATCGGCGCCATCCGGGTGCTGCGCGCCCTGGGCCGCGAGCACGACGTCGCCCTCGTCGGCTTCGACGACTTCCTGCTCGCCGACCTGCTGATCCCGCCCGTCACGGTGGTTGCTCAGGACCCCGACCGGCTGGGCCGCCTCGCCACCGAGCGGCTGCTCGCGCGGATCCACGGCGACACCTCACCCCCCCAGCTGTACGTCGTGCCCACCACGCTCATCGTGCGAGGCTCGGGGGAGATCCCGCCCCGGCTCGGGCGCACCCCGCCCCCGCGGTAGTTCTCGCCGCCCAGCGGTCCATACGCTATCCATGGGTCGTGGTGTCATCCTCGTCCGATCCCGACCGGCCAGGAGCCGGCCCGCCCGCCAACCCGCAGCCGGGGCAGCCGGGGCAGCTGGCTCGGCGGCTCGGTGTCGGCGACGCGGTCGTTATCGGGCTCGGGGCGATGGTGGGTGCGGGGGTGTTCGCCGCGTTCACCCCGGCGGCGCGGGCGGCCGGCTCGGGGTTGCTGCTCGGGCTTGTCGTCGCCGCCGTGGTCGCTTACTGCAACGCGACGTCCTCGGGACGGCTGGCCGCGCTCTACCCGGCCTCGGGCGGCACCTACGTCTACGGGCGGGAACGGCTCGGGGACTTCTGGGGCTACCTCGCCGGTTGGGGCTTCGTGGTCGGCAAGACCGCCAGCTGTGCCGCGATGGCGCTCACCGTAGGCTCCTACGCCGCCCCCGGACAGTCTCGCCCGATCGCGGTCGCAACGGTGGTCGCGCTGACCGCGGTGAACTACGCCGGGGTGCACAAGAGCGCCTGGCTGACCCGCCTGCTGGTCGCGGTCGTCCTCGTCGTCCTCGTCGGGGTGGCGGTGGCGTGCCTCGCCGCCGGACGGCCCAGCGCCGCAAACTTCACCCCGCTGACCGGCACCGGGCCGCGCGGCGTGCTGCAGGCGGCGGGGTTCCTGTTTTTCGCGTTCGCCGGCTATGCCCGCATCGCCACCCTGGGCGAGGAGGTCCGCGACCCGGCCCGCACCATCCCGCGCGCCATCCCGATTGCCCTCGGCCTGGCCTTCACGCTGTACGCCGTCATCGCGCTCGCCCTGCTCGCCGTCCTCGGAGCGGACGGCGTGGCGGCCACACCCGACCCGCTGGCCGCAGCCGTGGCGAACACGTCCTGGCACCGGTTCGAGCCGGTCGTGCGGGTCGCCGCCGCCGTCGCCGCGGTCGGGTCGCTGCTCTCGCTCATCTTGGGGGTGTCCCGCACGGCCTTCGCGATGGCCCGCGACGGCCACCTGCCGAGGGTCCTGGCCGCCGTCCACCCCCGCTACCGCGTGCCGCACCGCGCCGAGGTCGCGGTCGGGGCGGTCGTCGTACTCCTCGTCCTGGTCGCCGACGTCCGCAGCGCGATCGGATTCTCCTCCGTCGCTGTGCTCGTCTACTACGCCGTCGCGAACGCCTCAGCACTCACCCTGGAGCGGGCTCGCGGCAACAAGGTCGTCCCGGTGCTGGGTCTGGCTGGTTGCCTGACCGTCGCACTGGCCCTCCCGGCGGCGACGGTTCTCGTGGGCGTGGCAGTGCTCGCGGCGGGAGCCGCGTCGTGGGCAGCGCGGGTCTGGTGGTTTGCCGGTTGACCGGCGGGGGATGCCCCTGCCACAGTTCGACGCCCGAGCCGACCTCGTGGAGGCGAAGTCCGCCATGGCCACTGCACGCACGTTGCGCGCGAGCGAGTGAGCGGGGATCTGCGGGCAGCGCTGACCGCCGCCGGGCTGACCGACGTGGACGCCTCGCCGTTGACCCGCGCTCTCTACTCCTCGGACGCCTCGCTCTACCGCGTGCTGCCCCGTGCTGTGGTGCGGCCCCGGCACCCGGACGAGATCGAGGCGACCCTCGAGGTCTGCCGGCGGCTGTCGGTCCCCGTCACCGCCCGCGGAGCCGGTACGTCGATCGCGGGCAACGCGATCGGACCTGGCGTGATCATCGACACCAGCAGGCACCTGCACGGGGTGCGTTCCGTGGACCCCGAGGCGGCGGTGGCGGTGGTCGAGCCCGGCGTTGTCCAGGCCGCCGTGCAGGCCGCCGCCGCGCCGCACCGGCTGCGCTTTGGCCCCGACCCGAGCACGCACAACCGGTGCACCATCGGCGGGATGATCGGCAACAACGCCTGCGGCTCGCGCGCGCTGGCCTACGGCCGCACCTCGGACAACGTGCTGGGCCTGGACGTTGTGACCGGGGGAGGGTCGCGGCTGCGGCTGGGCCGCGGGGGCGAGGCTGGACCCCAGTCGGGCGGCCTGCTCGACGCACTCCGGGGACTGGTCGGCGGCGAGCTGGCGACCATCCGGACCGAGCTGGGCCGGTTCCCCCGGCAGGTGTCCGGCTACGCGCTGGAACACCTGCTGCCCGAGCACGGCTTCGACGTGTCCCGGGCGCTGGTCGGCAGCGAAGGGACCCTTGGGCTGGTCCTCGGGGCGACGCTGCGACTGGTGCGCGACCCGGCGTACCGGGTGCTGGTGGTGCTGGGCTACCCGACGATGGCCGACGCCGCCGACGCGACCCCCGCGATCCTGCCGCACGGACCCACCGCCTGCGAGGGCATGGACTCGCGCATCGTGACGCGCGTGCGCGACGTTCCCGCGGCGACCGTGCCGGACCTCCCCCGTGGTGAGGGCTGGCTCATCGTCGAGCTCGCCGGCGACCGGCTCGACGAGCTGACCGACCGGGCCGGTCGGGTGGTCGCGGACGCGGGGGCGCTGGACGCGATGCTGGTGACCGATCCGGGTGCGGCCGGCGCTATCTGGCGGATCCGCGAGGATGGCGCCGGTCTGGCCGGACGCACTGCGGCCGGGCGGCCCGCGCACTCCGGCTGGGAGGACGCCGCCGTGCCGGTCGACCGGCTCGGGACCTACCTTCGCGAGTTCGACCAGCTCATGGCCGAGCGGGGACTGGACGGTGTGCCCTACGGCCACTTCGGCGACGGCTGCCTGCATGTGCGGATCGACTTCCCGTTCGGGCGCGGCCAGGGGGAGCGCGGCGAGGGGACGGGGAGCGGGGAGCCCGGCGACAGCGGGCGCGGGGTCTTTCGCGAGTTCCTGCATGAGGCCGCCGTGCTCGTCGCCGGGCACGGCGGATCGATGTCCGGCGAGCACGGTGACGGCCGGGCTCGCAGCGAACTTCTGCCGCTGATGTACTCACCGCGCGTGATCTCGCTGTTCGAGCAGGTCAAGGCGCTGTTCGACCCCGAGAACCTGTTGAACCCCGGCGTTCTCGTGCGTCCGGCTGCCCTCGACGCCGGCATCCGGGTCGCCGACCTGCGACCGCGCCGCGAGGGTCTGGCGCTCGCCTACCGGCACGACGACGGCGACTTCTCCGCGGCCGTGCACCGGTGCACGGGTGTCGGCAAGTGCCGGGCCGACCTGCGCGGCACCGCGGCGGTGATGTGCCCCTCGTTCCTGGCCACCCGCGAGGAGAAGGACTCGACCCGCGGGCGGGCCCGGGTGCTGCAGGAGATGCTCGCGCCGGGCGGGCCGGTTGCGGGCTGGCGCTCGCCCGAGGTGCACCAAGCACTCGACCTGTGCCTGTCCTGCAAGGGCTGCTCCCGCGACTGCCCCACCGGCGTGGACATGGCGGCCTACAAGGCCGAGGTGCTGCACCACTCGTATGCCGGGCGCGTGCGGCCCCGCTCGCACTACACCCTGGGCCGCCTCCCGCGGTGGGCCGACCTCGCGGCCCGGTCGCCCCGGCTGGTCAACGCGTTCCTGGGCTCCCGGCTGGGCGGGACGGCCGCCAAGTGGGCCGCCGGGGTGGATGGGCGACGCTCCCTGCCGCTGTTCGCCGACCAGACGTTCCAGCAGTGGTGGCGGGCCGAGCCTCGTCGAGACGCGCGGGCTGGGGGGCGCCCGGTCGCGCTGTGGGTCGACTCGTTCACCGACCATTTCGCCCCGCACGTCGCGGTGGCGGCCGTGCGGGTGCTCGAACACGCGGGCTACCGGATCGAGGTGCCCTCCGCCGACGCCTGCTGCGGGCTGACCTGGATCACGACCGGCCAGCTGGACCGCGCGCGAGCCATCCTCACCAAGACCGTGCACCTGCTCACGCCGTACGTCGACGCGGGCACCCCCGTCGTCGGCCTCGAGCCGTCGTGCCTCGCAGCGCTGCGCGGCGACGCGGTCGAGCTGGTCGGTGATCCGGCCGCCGGGCGGCTTGCGGGTGCTGTGCGGACGCTGGCCGAGCTGCTCGGCACGGACCCCGGGTGGGCCCCGCCGCGCCTGGACGGGGTGCCGGTCCTGGCCCAGCCGCACTGCCACCACCACGCCGTGCTGGGCTGGGACGCGGACGCGGCGCTGCTGCGCCGGGCCGGGGCGGAGCTCACCCGACTCGGCGGTTGCTGCGGGCTGGCCGGCAACTGGGGTGTCGAGCGAGGCCACCACGACACCTCGGTTGCCATTGCCGAGCTGGCCCTGCTGCCCGCCGTGCGCGCGGCCGGGCCGGGCACCGTGCTGCTGGCCGACGGCTTCTCCTGCCGGACCCAGTTGGGCCAGCTCGCGGACCGGCCCGGACAGCACCTCGCCGAGCTGCTGGCGCAGGCCGGGCTGCCCGGCTCGGGCTGACCTGCGCACCTCCTGGTGCAAGGGCTCCGGCCGATCGGCCCGCGGGGCGGCTCGGCCGGGTCGAGCGGTGAGAGTTGACGTGCGAGCGTCACGGAAGGACTGTTATGCAGTGTTTCCTCACGGGTGGCCCGCCTGATGGGTCGACTGCTACGTCGAGTGCTCCGCGGCGTCGCCGCGGTGCTCGTGGGCCTGGCGATGTGGGCGGCGGGGGCCGCACCGGCCTGGGCGCAGGCTGACCTTGAGCTCGCCGAACCGGGGGCCGGCATCGGCCTGTCTCAACGACCGACCGAGATCGTGTTGCGCTTTCGCTCTGCGCTGGACCGCCGGCTGAGCCGGATCGTCGTGCTCGACGAGGCTGGCCAGGCCGTCACCGCGGGGCCGACGCTGGCCGTGGTGGGCGACGGGCAGGCGATGCGCCGCCGGCTCGGTCGGATCGACCCGGGACGCTACGACGTACGGTGGACCTCGGTTTCCCGGGGCGAAGGCCAACTGCGGCGCGGCGGCTACTCCTTCGCGTTCAAGGCCACCGTGGACGGGGCCGAGAGCGTCGCCTCCGGGCCGACCGCGGCCGCTGGCCGGTGGGGCGTCCTCGGTGGTCTGGTGGGTCTCGTCGGGCTGCTCGCGTGGGCGGGCCTCGGGCTGCTCGACCCGATGGCCCCGCGTGCCGGGGTGCCGCCGGCCCGGTCGGCGCGGCTGTCCCTCGTCGCGTCGGCGGCGACGCTGCTGGGTTTCGGGATGGTGGCTGCCGCGACAGCCCGGGTCGCCACCGGCTCGCTCGGCAACGTCGGTGCGGTGCTGTCGGGCAACCCGGCGGGTCGTTGGAGGCTCGCCGTCCTGGTGCTGGCCGCCGTGGCGGTCGTGGCCTCCTGGTCTGCGCAACGGCTCGCTCGAGCGCCCGCCCGCGCGGTGCGATTTCTGGTCACCCTGCTGGGCCTCGCTGCGCTGGTCTCGGAGGTCGCGGGCGGTCAGGCTGCGTCGTCGTCGTACCGGGTGAGCGCGGTCGCCGTCCTGGTCGCCCATCTGAGCGCCGTATCGGTGTGGCTGGCGGCGCTGGTGCTCGCGCTGCTCGGCGGCCGCACGATGTTCGCGCTCGGGGTGTTCTCACCGGCGATCATCCTCGCGGGGGTCGTGGTGTTGGCCACCAGCGAGGACCTGGCCGTCGCGGGGCTGGCCTCGGTGGGCCAGGCCACCGGCACCGCCTATGGCCGGCTCGTGCTCGTCAAGGTTGGGTTGCTCGTGGTCATGGCGGCGCTCGCGGTGGCCCACCATCTGCTGCGCCGGCGCAGAAGGCCGACGCAGGAGGCCGTCCGGACTGTCCTGCGCCTCGAACTGGCCGCCGGCGGGGCGGCCGTGGTGATGGCTGCGGCGCTGCTCGGTTTCCCGGCGTCGCCACGCGAGGAGGCGCAGCGGGGCGACGCGGGGGCTGCCGGCGTGGCGACCGCCGCGACCGCCAGCGCATCGCCCGTGGCGCGGCTCGCGGGTCGCGCCGTCGTCACGGTGGCCGTTGCGGGCGGTCCCTTCGTG
>JBBRHF010000168.1:0-9605 GCA_038223055.1 Actinomycetes bacterium
CCGTTCTGCCGCAGCCCGAGCACGGGACCCCACCTGCGTGGCTTGCGCCCCAGCCTTGTCCACGCCGACACGCTGATTGCCTCGACAGAGCCCGACCTACTCGACACTCAGAGCGGATGAGCACTTGCGCGAGCGGTCGGCGTCCGCGACGCTTGGGGAGAGGTCGGCCCGCGCACGCTACCCCCCGGCGAGTGCGGGCCGACCCTCCACGACGTCCCGGTGCTGAGAACCGACGTCCCGGTGCTGAGAACCGACGTCCCGGTGCGTGATACCGACGTCCCGGTGTTGTGAAGAAGCAGGCCGTGAAACATCGAGCCGGGTCAGCAGTCCAACCAGCGCAGGGAATCGGGGTCATCGGGACCCGCGGCGAAGCCCAACGGGTCCCACAGCGAGGTGTGCCGGCGCTCCCGAAGCGTGAACGCCGCAAGCGTCAATCCCACGACGGCCAGCAGAAACAGCACGATTGCTACGGGCACCTGCCTCCAGATCCGACGCCGCCTGCTCCGATACTTCGCCGACCATCGTCGTACACCGAACGGCATGGTTGCGCAAGCAGCGCAGGCCCGTGGGCGGCGTGGTGCATCGTGTCGGTGTGACCGACACCCGCAGCGGCCCATCTGCCCGGGCGAGCGACAGGGCTCCGGACCCTGGCGGGCGGCGTCGCGGCCTGCGCCGGATGAAGGCCGGTGCGGCCGCCCTGCTGCTGGCGGCACTGATCGTCTTCGCGGCGACGTACCTCGACTCCGGTGGGGCAAACGGCTGGGTCGGTTTCGTCCGGGCCGGCGCAGAGGCGGCCATGGTCGGCGGGCTGGCCGACTGGTTCGCCGTCACCGCCCTCTTCCGGCACCCGCTGGGGCTACCGATCCCGCACACGGCCCTGATCCCCCGCCGCAAGGACGCCATCGGGGAGAGCCTGGGGGGCTTCGTCCAGGACAACTTCCTGTCCCCGGAGATCGTGGTGTCGCGGCTGCGTGAGGCCGACGTAGTCGCCCGCCTCGCGATCTGGCTAGCCGACCGAGGTCATGCCGAGCGCGTCTCGGCTGAGCTGGCGACCTTCATCCGGGCCGGTCTCGCGGAGGCTCGCCGGGACGAGGTGAGCAGCGTGCTCGCCCATGCCGCCATCGACCGCCTGGCCGCGGCCAGTTATGCCCCGCTCGCCGGCCGGCTGCTCCAGCAGGTGGTCGAGGACGGCAACCACCGGCCCGTCGTCGATCTGATGGTGCGCTCAACCCGCGAATGGCTCACCGACAACGACGAGATGGTCATCCGCAACATCAAGCGACTGGCTCCGGGCTACGTGCCGAGGTTCGTCAAGGACCCTGTCGTCGAGCATGTCTTCGAGCGCTCGGTCATCCTCGCCCTGGAGGTGGAGCGGGATCCCGACCACGAACTTCGGCACAGCCTGGACACGCTGGTGCTGGCCTACGCGCGTGATCTGCAGGCCGACGAGTCGGTGAGCGCGCCGTTCGAGCGGTTCGTGCGCACCATCGTGCGCCATCCCGGCACCGCCCGGTCGGTCCAGGGCCTGCTGGACGGGGTCATCGAGGCGCTCGGCGAACTCACCCACGAGCCCGACGGGCCGGTCCGTACGGCGGTCACGGACCGACTCGTCGCGGTGGCCGGCAGGTTGCGTGACGACGAGGAGTTCGCCGACCGGGTCGAGCAGATCGTGGAGCGCTTCGCTGCCTACGTCGTACGGACCTATGCCGGGGAGTTCAGCCACCTGGTCAGCGACACCGTCGCCCGCTGGGACCCCACCGAGACCACGGAGCGGATCGAGCTGCAGGTCGGGCGGGATCTGCAGTTCATCCGCATCAACGGCACCGTGGTGGGCGCGCTGGCGGGGCTGCTGATCCACGCCGTCACCGTCGTCGGGGTCGGCTAGCGACCCGCGGTCGACAACCCCGAAGGCACCACCGAAGTTTGCCAGTCGTACGACTCCCGTCTCATCAGAGTTTCCACACATCACCCACCTACCGTGCGCACATGCCTCGTGGCAATAGGTCACGGTGCGTATACAGAGGGGGCACCATGACCACGGATAGCCGCAGGGTCTACCCACGCCGCACGAGAGGCCGCACGCGCGCCGCCACCGTGATCGCCGCCTGCGCCCTGCTGGCGGTGCCTGTCATGGGCGCTGCCAGTCCGGCCGGCGCGGCCGTGACCGTGACGCCGACCAGCCCGCCAGCCAACAACCACAGCGTCATCGTCTTTCCCGAGCGTGACTTCATCCACGGCGACGGCTACGCGAAGGGCTCCCTGCTCCTCGTCCAGGACTTCCGCGGCGGCGTGCAAGTCGGCGTGGCCAACAACGTCCCCGTCGTCGACGACCCGAAGACGCCGGCGTACGACGGGTTGTTCGACCTCAACCACCTCGGGACGCCCTGCTGGGAGGGCGTGACGCCGGACATCTTGCCCGGTGACGTCATCCGGGTCACCGAGAGCAACGGCGCCGGTGCGGCCGACGAAACACCCGTCGCCGACGTGACCCTCATCTCCCCCGTTGCGCCTTCCGGTGCCAACCTGGTGATGCACGGCCGGGCATCGGACGGAGCCGGCCACCAGCTGCCGGTCGGCTCGCTCGAGGCCCGGGTCGTGGCCAACCAGCAGATCTTCCACAGCACCAAGGCGCGCACCCTGCGCGCGTCGTCGCTCGTGCGCCCCCCGGACGGCAGCCTCGCCTACGACTCACCCACCGCGCTGACCTGGACGGCAACCTGGACCGGCCTGGACCAGTTCGACATCAACATGGCCCTCGCCAACGAGTCACGAGCCCTGTGGCTCGGGCGCGCCGTCGGGGCGGCGACGACACTCGGCTCGCCGGTCGAGGGCACCCTGTTCGAGTGGGGCCTTGCGGGAGGTCCTGGCGCCGGCTGCTTTGCGCCGCTGGCCCGCAACGGCCTCAGCAACGCCACTCCCGGTGTGGTCAACGCGGCCACCGGTGATCTCGTGCTCACCGGAGTGTCGCGGGACGCGACAGCGGTCTCGGTGTCGTTGTCCGACGCGGCGGGCCACTCGATCACCCCGATGACCACCACGCCCGCACCGGCCACGGGCTCGCAGGTCTGGTCGGTGACCGTTCCTGCTGCAGCCCGGGCCGCCCTTGCCGACGGCACCCTGACCGCGAGCGCCACCGTCACCGGCCTCGCAGTCACCGGCGCGGCCGTCACCACGTCGAGCCTGACGATCCAGCAGGACACCGTCGCGCCCGCCGCGCCCTTGCTCAGCCTGCCGTCCGGCTCCTACGTCGGCGCCCAGCTGGTCAGCGTGACCGGCTCGGCCGACACCTCGACCCTGCGCTACCAGATCGGTGCGTCGGCGGTGCCCGACCCGACACCCACAAGTCCGGCAGTGCCCGGCCAGATCGACGTCACCAGCTCGCAGAGCCTCAAGGTCGTCGCCTTCGACGCGGCGGGCAACGCCAGCCCGGTTACCGCGGCGACGTACACGATCAGCCCCCCCGCCGCGCCTGCGCCGGTCGCCGTCGGCGGCGTCGTCCCGGGCGCGGCACCCCCGGCAGCCGTTAACCCGGCAGCCGTTGCCCCAGCAGCGGCCGGCACGACCGTGACCGCCGCCACCAGGGCCTCGGCGCCGCGCATCCTTGCGGCGAAGGCCGGGAAGCCCGGCGGCAGGCTCACGGCCACGGCGTCGTGGCGGGCGCCGCTGTCCACCGGCGGCTCGCGGATCACGGGCTACCGCCTGATCGCCCAGCGGATGGGCGCGAAGGGCACGGTGGCCAGGACCACCAGCAGCAGGATCGAGTCGACCGCCCGCTCCGCCACGCTACGGCTGGTGGCAGGGACCTACCGGTTCCGGGTGGTGGCCGTCAACGCCGTCGGCACCAGCGCGATGTCGTCGCGATCGAACGCGGTCCGCTCTCGCTGACGGAGCGTGGCGTGGGGTCGGCTTTACTACCTGCATGACCGAGACGGCCCCCGCCAGCGTCGCCCCCTCCAGCATCGCGGTAGCCACCAGCGGCGGGGACTCGGGCGGGATGAACGCCGCGGTGCGGGCAGTTGTCCGCACCGCGCTGTTCCACGGGATCGACGCCTACGTGATCGTCGACGGGTTCCAGGGCCTGGTCGACGGCGGCGAGGCCATCCGGCGGGTGTCCTCCGCGGACGTCGGGGGGATCCTGCACCGCGGCGGAACCGTGTTCGGGACAGCCAGGTGCGCCGAGTTCCGCTCTCCGCAGGGCCGGCGCACGGCGGTCCGCAACCTGCTTGAGCGCCGGATCGACGCGCTGGTCGTGATCGGCGGGGACGGCAGCCTGACCGGGGCGAATCTGCTCCGGGAGGAGTGGCCCGATGTGGTCGTGCAGCTTGTCCAGGACGGCGAGGTGGCCGCGGAGGTCGCCGCCGCCCACCCGTTCCTGCGGCTGGTGGGGCTGGTGGCCTCGATCGACAACGACATGTCCGGGACCGACATGACCATCGGCGCCGACACTGCGCTACATCGGATTATCGAGGCGTTGGACTCGATCCGGAGCACGGCGTCGAGCCATCAGCGCACGTTCGTCGTCGAGGTGATGGGCCGGCACTGCGGCTACCTCGCGCTGACCGCCGGCCTCGCCACCGCGGCGAACTGGCTGCTGATCCCCGAACGGCCACCCGAGGGTGCCGATTGGGCGCTCACGATGTGTTCGGCCATGCGGGCCGGGCACGAGATCGGCCGCAGACAGAGCCTCGTGCTGGTCGCCGAGGGCGCGCAGAGCCGCGACGGCGAGCCGATCACCGTCCAGCGCGTCAAGGAGGTGCTGGAGGAGGAACTCGGCGAGGACGCCCGCGTCACCATCCTGGGCCACGTCCAGCGGGGCGGCGCACCCAGCGCGTACGACCGGTTCCTGGCCACCCTGCTGGGCCACGCGGCGGTCGAGCACCTTCTCGCGGCGGCGCCCGACGCGCCACCCCAGCTGATCGGGGTCCGCGGCAACCAGGTCGCCACGTCGCCGCTGACGGAATGTCTGGCCCGGACCCGTGAGGTCGCCGAACGCGTCGCCCGGCAGGACTACGACGGCGCGATGCTCGCGCGGGGCGGAAGCTTCGCCGGATCCGACAGCATGCTGCGCACCATGCAGCAGGCCGCGCCGCGGCCGACCACGTCCGGGCACCGGCGGTTCCGGCTGGCCGTGCTGCACGGGGGCGGTCCCGCGCCGGGGATGAACACCGCCGTCCGGGCCGCGGTCCGGCTGGGCCTCGACCGCGGCTACAGCGTGCTGGCCGTCAAGAACGGCTTTCTGGGCCTGCGCAACGGCGACATCCACGAGATGGACTGGATGAGCGTCAGCGGTTGGGTGTCGGAGGGCGGGGCCGACATCGGCACCAACCGCTACGTGCCCGACGAGCCGGCGATCGAGAAGATCGCGGAGCAGGTTGCGGCGCATCGCGTCGACGGGCTGCTGATGGCCGGCGGCTGGGCCGGCTACCAGGCCGCGCACCTGCTGCACACGCATCGGCGCACCTATGCCTCGCTGGACATCCCGATCGTCTGCCTGCCGATGACCATCAACAACGACCTCCCCGGCACCGAGCTGACCATCGGCAGCGACACCGCCCTGAACAGCATCGTCGTCGACGTCGACAAAATCCGGCAATCCGCCGTCGCGTCGCGGCGGGTCTTCGTGGTCGAGGTGATGGGCCACGACTGCGGCTACCTGGCGCTGATGAGCGGCTTGGCGACCGGAGCCGAACGGATCTACCTGCCCGAGCAGGAGATGAGCCTGGGCGGTCTCAGCCTCGACGTACACCAGCTGTCCGAAGCCTTTCGGTCAGGCAAGCGCCTCGGTCTGGTGATCCGCAGCGAGAACGCCGATCCGGTC
Organism: Actinomycetes bacterium; assembly: GCA_038223055.1. Taxonomy (GTDB): domain Bacteria; phylum Actinomycetota; class Actinomycetes; order JACCUZ01; family JACCUZ01; genus JBBRHF01. Next base: position 5,819 of record JBBRHF010000168.1, read on the forward strand.
TACACGACGGGATTCATCACCTCGGTGTTCGAAAAGGAGGGTGGCGACCTGTTCGACGCCCGCCCGGCCGTCCTCGGCCATATCCAGGAGGGCGGGGACCCCTCGCCGTTCGACCGCGTCCAGGCCACCGGGCTGACCGCGCACTGCATCGAGTACCTCGCCGAGCAGCTCGAGGGCGGCGGCCGGGCCAGCGCCATGATCGGCTTCCAGTCCGGGCGCCTGCAGTTCACCGACCTGACGTCCTACCCCCTCCTCATCGAGGAGTTGGTCCAGCGCCCGCGGGAACAACGCTGGATGACCCAGCTCCCCCTCGCCGAGATCATGACCATCTAAGGGGGGAGCTGCGCGAACCTCAGCGTAGGTTGACGAAATCGCCGATCGAGGTGCCCGCGGCGTAGTTGGTCGTGCCGGGGAATCGGGCGTACCACGTGCCGTCCTGCGTAGCCGGGAAGCTCGCCGAGAACGACCCGAACCGGCTGGTCGTGGACCTTCCCACCCGCACGGCGGTGCTCGATCCGGTCGCCCGGAACAGGTAGTCGATCGGCTTGCCGGCGTAGGCGACGTAGCGGCCGGTCGGGGTGAGCCGGCGCAGCGTGCCGCGCACCGTGATGTCGCGACCCTTGGCGACCGGCTCGGGAGTGGCGTTGCGGGTGAGCAATGTGTTGCGCCGGACGTGGAACGAGAGCACTGTCGAGGCCACCCGGCCGTCGCGGTCGGTGACCCGCAGGAACAGCTTGGTCCGCCCGGTGAGATCGGCCCGGAAGAACTGCAGGTGCGACGTCCAGGTGCCGGTGGTCGGCGTTCCGGATGAGCGCCGGACGGGGAAGAACTCCGAGTCCGGCAGGCCCATCTCGACCAGGGCGATGCCGGCCGCCCCGCCGGTCCCGTCGCCGCAGGCATCGCTCGCGCTCACCGAAGCGGCCATCACGGTCGGGCCGGTCGCGTAGGTGACGACGTCAGACACCCGAGTCGCGGTGATCCTCGGGTCGCACGGCAAGGCCGCGGCGGCGGGCGTTCCCGCCTGGACCGCGGTCACGGTGGCGAAAAGCCCCGCAGTGAGCAGCGCGCCGGTGAGCCGTGCCCTCGGTGACCACGAGCCCCTCATAGGCCAACGCATGGGTGCTGCCCTCCACTCGGGACGTATCGAATGACGAGCCTACCGTTGCCGTCCGGACATTTCCCTCAACCGCGGGACGGCAATCCGGTGTCGCCGAACTCGAGCGGGAACCCCGGGGCCAGCAGCCGCAGCGACCTGAAGGTGGGCACCAGAGCGTCGAAGATCGCGGCGAACACCGGCGCCCACCGAATCGACGAGGCCGAGGGCCGCCATGCCGAGCAGCGCCGCCCCGAAGCTGGAGCCCTCGTGCCCCTCCGGGAAGCACGCCAGCTTGGCGCGTAGCAGAACACGCCGCCGAGGGGGTCGACGGCGGGCCGTTCGACCATGACCGGCAGCGCCGCTGGTTCCGATCGAGCAGGCCGCCACCCCCCTGGCGCACGGCGCCGATGCCGATGCCGATGCCGAGGTTGGCCAACGGGCCGTCGCCGGCGCCGACCACGACCGGGGTGTCGGCGGGCAACCCGGTGGCGGAGGCGAGCGAGTGGTCGGTGACCAGCACGTCGCACAGCGGGGCCAGCACGTAGTCCTTGATGCCGACCCAGTGGCCGACCTGCTTGCACAGCTGGGGTTCTTGCTCGCGGAACCAGACCAGCTTGGGCAGCGGTGACATCGGGTGCATGGGCGTTCCCGTACGCCGGTGCAGCTCCAGCCCGCCAGGCGACGCCCGCAGCCGCTCGGCCTGCTCGGCGGCCCGCGAGTCGGCCGAGCTGAACGACAGGCCGGCGACCGCGGTGCCGACTCGCGCCACGACCTGACGGGTCGTCTCCAGCACCGCGGCGTAGATCTCGTCGGGGTCCTGCTCGGCGTAGCCCGGGGCCGGCTCGTGCAGCGGGTAGGCCACGGCGTGGGAGGCCAGCGGGTGTCCCCCGGTGTCGAAGGCGACGGCCTTGGTGCTCGTGGTTCCGATGTCGACGCCGATGACCACGCCGGTCACGTCAGGAAAGCTCGGAGAGCACAGCGGTGAGCTGGTCGATCGCCCACTCGAGATCGCTGTGGTCGATCGTCAGCGGCGGCGCGAGGCGGATGGTCGACCCGTGCGTGTCCTTGGCCAGCACGCCGTGCGCAGCCAGAACCTCGCAGACCCGGCGGCCGCTGCCGAGAGACGGATCGACGTCGATGCCCGCCCAGAGCCCTCGCCCCCGCACCGCGACGAGTCCCTCCCCGACGAGCAGGCCGAGCCGACGGTGCAGCACGGCTCCGAGCTCCTTCGCCCGCTGCTGGTAGACCCCGGTGCCCAGCAGCCGAACAACCGCCCGCCCCACCGCGCAGGCCAGCGGGTTCCCGCCGAAAGTGCTGCCGTGCTCACCCGGTTTGAGCACGCCGAGGATGTCGCGGCGGCCGACCACGGCGCTGACCGGCAGGATCCCCCCGCCCAGTGCCTTGCCCAACGTCATCAGGTCCGGCTTGGCGCCCTCGTGCTGCCAGGCGAACGTGTCGCCGGTCCGCCCGAGCCCGGACTGGATCTCGTCCAGCACAAACAGCACGTTGCGCTCGGTGCACAGCGCCCGGACGTCGGAGAGGTAACCGGGGTGTGGCACCACGACGCCGGCTTCGCCCTGGATCGGCTCGAGCAGCACGGCGACGGTGGTGTCGTCGACGGCCGCGGCGAGCGCGCTGGCATCGTCGTACGGCACGATCCGGAAGCCGGGGGTGTAGGGGCCATAGTCGTCGCGCGCCAGGTCGTCGGTGGAGAAGCTCACCAGGGTGGTCGTGCGGCCGTGGAAGTTCCCGTGCGCCACCACGATCGTGGCGAGGCCGTCGGGGACCCCCTTCACCAGATAGCCCCACTTGCGGCTCACCTTGATCGCGCTCTCCACCGCTTCGGCGCCGGTGTTCATCGGCAGCACCAGGTCGGTGCCCGCGAGATCGGCCAGCTCGGCACAGAACGGCCCCAGCTGGTCGTGATGGAAGGCCCGGCTCGTCAAGGTGACGCGGTCCAGCTGGGACCGGGCGGCGGCGAGCAGATCGGGGTGGCAGTGGCCGAAGTTCAACGCGGAGTAGCCCGCGAGGCAGTCCAGGTAGCGACGGCCTTCCATGTCGGTGACCCAGGCCCCGCTGGCCTCGGCCACCACGATGGGCAGCGGCGCGTAGTTGCGGGCGGAGCGCTGCTCGGCCAGCGCGATCAACGTCTCGGATTCGGTGGCCATGCCGCGAGCATTCCACCCGCCGCCGGCTCGCTCGACGGCCGCACGCTCGGCGGTCCTGCGCTCAGCGTCGATGCGCGACGATGAGCTCGCGGGCGGCGGCGTAGTGCTCGAGGACGGAGGTGGCCGGTTCCGCTTCGTGGACCTCGGTGCCCGAGAGCTCCCAGTTCGGCGGGGCGTCGCCGCCCAGCAGGATCCAGGCGGCCTGCCGGGCCGCGCCGTCGGCGACGTACTCCCCCGGGACCGGGACGGCCACCGGGTGACCGAGGACGGCCGGCGCCAGCGCCCGAACTGCAGCCGCCCGGGCGCCGCCACCGACCAGGAGGACCCGGGTCAGTGACACGCCTTGGGCTTCCACCGCAGCCAGCCCGGCCGCGAGGCCGCACAGCAGTCCCTCCACTGCGGCCCGGGCCAGGTGGGCGGGGGTCATGGTGGACCGGCGCAGCCCGTGCAGCGCCCCGGTCGCGTCGGGCAGGTTGGGTGTGCGTTCGCCCTCGAGGTAGGGCACCAGCACCAGCCCGTCGGC
>JBBRHF010000169.1:0-9533 GCA_038223055.1 Actinomycetes bacterium
ACCGTGCTGGCGACGGCCTTCGTGACGGCGAAGTACTGGTGGGGCTTGGCGATACGCTTGGCGAGACCGTCGGCACCTTCGTCGTACGCCGTGAAGTTGCGCAGCAACTGCAGGAATCGCTCCTGGTTGAACAGCCCGTGCAGGGTCAGCTCGATCGCAAGGGGCGTGTCCAGGTCGCCGAAGACCTCCCCCGGCGTGAGGGGGTGCCCGTCGTCGTCGACGTTCCACGGCGAGAAGTGGTTGAGCGGGGTGAACGGGGTGCCGTACTTCGCGATAATGCCGTCACTTGCGACCGTGCAGACGGCGAAGCGAAACGCCATCGGAAACTCGCGCAGGTAGGTCTGCAGCTGCGCGTGCGCTCCGGCGACATCGGCGTTGTGCTGGCCGGCTTTCTTGAGCTCGATGACGCTGACGGGCAGGCCGTTGCAGTAGAGGACGACGTCGAACCGGCGCTCGTGATCGCCCTGGCGGATCGTCACCTGGTTGGCGGCAAGCCAGTCGTTGTCGCTGGGCTCGTGACTGACCAGCCGGATCGTCGGCGTGGTTTCCTGCCCGTCGTGGTCGAAGTACGTGATGCCGCGGAAGCCGTCGACGAGGTAGTCGTGCAGCCGCAGGTTCTCCGTGATCGCGTCGGCGGACTTGGGCGACAGGATCTCGGCGAGAGCCTGCTGGATGTACTCCGCGGGGACAGAAGGGTTCAGGGAACGCATCGCCGTCGACAGCCTGGACCGCAGGACGAGCTCGCCCCAGCTCGCTCGCTCCCCGCTGCCCGGCGCGATGGTCGCCCCTGCGACGGGGCGCCAGCCCAGCTCAGCCAACGTGTCGAGGGTCAGCGCCTCCCAATCGTCCTCACTGAATCCTGTTGCCGCGTATGGCATCTAGACCGCATCCCCCACTGCCTTCTCTGCGTCCTTGATTCGGACCTTGCCTGACATCAGCAGCGGCAGCAACGCATCGCGCATCGCCGCCAGCTTCAACGACTCTCTCTCTGCCGACAGCGCGCGCTGCCACAACGCCGACATGACCGTGTCGTCATTCGCGATCCGCTCTGGCTCGGGGACCGGGACAACCTCATCAAGGTGGTGGCGTTGAATGTGCCCCATGGTCGTCGCCTTGTTCGCCGCAGTGGCTTTGAAATCATCCAACTTGCGAGCGATCAGGCCATACACGAGCCACGTCGGGTAGCCAGGCCTCGGGATCACCTTGAAGATGTGCTGATTGATGATGGCCTCGTCGCGGAACCACCGGCTCAAGGTCAGTGAACCGGACCAAGCGAACAGGACATCACCAGGTCGGGCAAGGTGCTGATCGGCAACCGTCGCGTCACTGAATACGGTTGAGGCGCCGATCCCGGAGTTCAGCTCAGCGATCCGAATCACCACCCGGCCTGTGCCACTGGCCGCCCTTGTGAACGCCTTGCCGTTGACGAACTCGGCAGTTGCCGACAGTGGTCGGCCTTCGGCGCCGTTCAGGATGGCTTGCATGCGAGTCGCCATCAGGGCGTCGACCGCGCTGACGAGATTGGCGTCGGCGGCGATTTTGTCGTCCAGCGCCCCCAACACCTCCGCAATCCGCCGCTGCTCCTGAACCGCTGGAGCAGGAATCATGATTGATCTCTGGTCCGTCAGGCTCACATAAGGAGCCATGTCGGTCTGCCCCTTGAGGACATTCAACTGAGCGACAAACATCGGTGACTGCATGACATATCGCAGGTAGCGCTGGTCCAGCCGTGTCGAGTCCAGGGAACGCCAGAATGTCGTTTGGGGCGAACACACGTAGTCGGGCGCATTCCGTGGCGCAACTGCCACCTTCCCCACAGTCCCCTTGTGCGATAGCAGGACATCACCGGGGAGGCCAACACCCTTGCGGATCCTCAATCTCGCGGTTGAATCGATCTTGCCAGCCCCTCGGAAATCGACCTCACCAGATGTCATATCTGCCGCACGGATGAAAGGTGTCCCGCCATCAACGAACTCGTGAGGGCGTGGGCGATACTCTCCATGATTCCCGTCCTCGACTTTCAGCACACCGTCCCGGCCGAGATCCGAAACGCGAACGAACGCGGCGGTCATTCAAGTCTCCCGAGTTGAGTGCGAACGATGCCGTCGAGGCGAATCGACTCGGCGAATTGGGCGAAGAGTTCCTCGATGAGGCGCTCGATCCGCTGATCGACGGGCTCGCCGTCCTCCGCCACCTCCGCCGCACCGACGTACCGGCCCGGTGTCAATGCGTAGTCCGCTGCCTTGATCTCGGCGAGCGTTGCGGACTTGCAAAAGCCAGGCTCGTCGCCGTACGTCAAGCCAGCGTGAACGGCGGATCGGGTGCCGCGCCACGCGTGGTAGGCGTTCGCAATCTTGGCGATGTCATCATCCGAGAGCGCCCGCTCGGCCCGGTCGACCATGTAGCCGAGACTGCGGGCGTCGATGAACAGCACCTCCCCAGCGCGGTCGACCGTCCCCTTCGGGCGCTTGGTCTTGTCCTTGGCGAGGAACCACACGCACACCGGGATGCCGGTGCTACGGAACAGCTGAGTAGGCAGCGTCACCATGCACGAGACCAGGTCGGCCTCGACGAGCTGGGCCCGGATCTCGCCTTCCCCGCTGGAGTTCGTGGACATCGAACCGTTGGCCATGACGACACCGGCGCTGCCGCCGGCGGCGAGCTTGCTGATGATGTGCTGGATCCACGCGTAGTTGGCGTTGCCGACGGGTGGGACGCCGAACTTCCAGCGCGGGTCGGACTCGTTGCGGGCCCAGTCCTTGATGTTGAACGGCGGGTTGGCCATCACGTAGTCGGCCTGCAGGTCCGGGTGCTGGTCGCGGGCGAACGTGTCCCCCCAGCGGCTCGCGAGCTTTCCGTCGATGCCGTGGATCGCGAGGTTCATCTTCGCCATCCGCCAGGTGCGTTCGTTGTTCTCCTGGCCGTAGACCGCGATGTCGGAGCCCTCGGCCTTGTGAGCGGAAAGGAACTTCTCGGTCTGCACGAACATGCCGCCCGAGCCGCAGCACGGGTCAAAGACCCGCCCATGGGTGGGCTCCAACACCTCGACGAGCACGCGGACGACACCGGCGGGTGTGTAGAACTCACCGCCCCGCTTGCCCTCGGCCCGGGCGAACTTCTCCAGGAAGTACTCGTAGACCTCGCCGAGCAGGTCCCGTGCCTTGGCGGCGCCCTGGCCGGTGAACCGGGCGCTGTTGAACAGGTCGAGCAGCTCGCCCAGGCGGCGCTGGTCCAGGTTGTCCCGGTTGAAGATCCGCGGCAGGGTGGCCGCGAGAGACGGGTTGGCACCCATGAGCAGGTCCATCGCCTCGTCCACCAGTTGGCCGACGTTCTTGGCCGGCTCGCCCATCGCCGCCGGCTGGCCCTTGGCGTGGGTGGCCAGGAACGGCCACCGGGCCGTCGCGGGCACCCAGAACACGCCGTGGCCGGTGTACTCGTCGATGTCGTCGATCTGCCGCCCGATCGCATCCTCCCCCCAGCCGTCGGCCGCCAGCTCGGCCGCGATCTGTTGGCGGCGCTCGTCGAACGCGTCGGAGGCGTACTTGAGGAAGACCAGCCCGAGGATCACGTCCTTGTATTGCGAGGCGTCCATCGACCCGCGCAGCTTGTCCGCGGCCTTCCACAGCGTGTCCTTGAGCTGCTTCATCGTCGACGGCGTGATGTCGACCTTCTTCTTGGGTGGCACGGTCAGCGGCCTTCCTGTGGCTGGTGCGATGCTGGCTGGTGAATCGTCAAGCGATGCTGGGTGACGCCGTCGGCGAGGTGTCCGGCGAGCTCGTCCAGCTCGGTGAGCCGCCGTCGCGCGTCCTGGCGTTCGCGCTCGATCGTTCGCAGCGACGCGGACAACGCCGCGGCTTGGGCGGCCGGGGCGCGCCGGACCGTCCAGAGCCGCCACGCTTTGGCACCGGACGCCACCGTGTTGAGGTCGGCAGCCAGGACCTCCGGTACGACGCTTGGCTCGGCACCAGCTGCCGGGCCTCCGGCCGGCACTCGCAGCACCCTCGCTGGCGAGAGCACCACCGAACCGCCCTCGACGTCGACTCGTGCAGCCGCGCGCGGACTCGTGCAGAACACGACATCTCCGGGCACAGTCAGCCGGCCCGAAGGATAGGTGCCCGCGAAGGCAAGACGGTCCACCCGCCGTCCACCCCACGTCATCGCGCCCGTCAGCTCCCCCGGGCCGATGACGCGGGCACCGGAGTCGGCGTGCAGGTCGGTCTCGTCGACCCGGTTGCCGGCGACCAGGAGTAGGGCGCGCCGGCTCAGTGCCCTTCCCACCATCAGTGCCATTCCCACCGTCAACGGGTCGCGCGAGGGATCACCCTGCCCTGGCCCGTCAGCATCGAGCGAAAGCTGACCGACGACGTCAGCCAATCCCAGCGAGCGGGTCAGCTCGCCGGCTCGAACAGCCGTGTCAGCCTCGGCTCTGATCGGGCGCGGCCGAACGCGGCTCACGTCCTCGACCAACGACCGACCCCTCGCCAACAACACCCGTGTGTTCGCGCGACGGGCGAACCGGAACGAGTGTGACAGCACGAAGTGGTAGTCCCCCATCGCGGCCACCACGTCGGTGACCAGATCATCGATCGCCGCGTCGTCGAGCCGGACGTCGGCCAGATCGGAGACGACCGTCCACCGGTCGCTGATGCGCACGTCGGGGTGCGGCGGTCCCAGCGCCCACAGGGCCAACGGCTGACGCGATGCGCCGACGAGCAGCCCCTTGGGCAGGCGCAGGATCGCCCGGACCCGGTCCGAGCGCAGAAGACCGTCGCGAAAACGTCCGGACTCGACCGAAACCAGACGGTCGGTCAGGACGCTGGCCGGGGCCACGATCACACCGAGCTGACGCTGGTCCATCCGCAGCACGAGGTTGTCGATCGCGGCCAGGACGTCGACCTCGGTCATTCCCGGCGCCCCCGCGCTTGGGAAATGGGCGAGGTGGACGGCCGGCCCGGACAGGTCGAAGACCCCGTCCACAGCCACGACGAGTGGCTCTCGGTGCAGGTCATGCACGCGCAGGCGGCGGCGCACCAACCGGCCGATCTCCCCGTCCTCGGCGCGGGTCATGACGGTGGGCGCGGACTCCTCGGCGTACAAGCGCGCCACCTCCACGAGCAGGTCGCTGCCCCCACGGGTCGGGTCCGCGAAAACCGCGGGTTGCAGATCGACCGATTGAGCCAGCCCCTGGGCGATGCGGGCCACCAGGTGCCGTGCGTCGTCCCGCAGCGCGGTCTGCGCGTGCCCCGGCAGATGATGGCGGAACCGGTCCGCCATCAACTGCTCGAACGCCAATGCTGGGCTGTACGCCGCGTCGGCCAAGCCGTCGACGTAGGACGCGAGCCCGGTGGCCTCGTCTGCCAGGTCGGCGATCTCGGTGACCAGGAACTCGTCGTCCCCATCGACCTCGTCGGCGAGGTCCTGCAGATCGGCCGGCGCGAGCCCCCCGAGCTGCACGCCTGTCACGGCCTTGAGGCACAGCAGCGCGGACACCGCCCGCAGGTGCGCCTCTTCTCCCCGCGGCGACGCGCCCGCGGGGCGGGCGAAGGCCGCAAGGTCGTCGCGGGCGTGCGCGTTCTTGCCCCGGCCCGTCTGCGCGAGCCACGACACGACAGCCTCGCCGTCGAAGGACGCGACGCGGCCGTCCGTGGCCACTGACGAGGGGAACGGAGCGTCAGAAGCCGCGTAGCGCGTGCGCCACATCGACACGACCGGGCGCTGAACGCGAGCCAGCCGAGCCACGTCGGCGAGGGTGATCCGCAGGCCGCGCTGGGCTCGGACGCCGGTGGCTGCCATCTGCCCCCCTCACCTGTCTCAAGCGCTCAAGGTGAGCGATCGGTGACCCCACTTTAGCCGCGCTCCGCTCTTCTCTACGCTTACTTGGTGATAATCCCCCTTATCAGTAGCACAAGTTGTTGACTTTGCTGTTGCTGGGGAGCCTGGGTCAGCGCCCACCACCGGCCGACCGGCCCCCATGGCGCACGAACCCATAGGAGTCACCGTGAAGAGCACGATCCCGGACACTGAGCCGCACGCGTCGTACGACGCCACCCTGCCCGCTGTCGTCGTTGTCGGACTGACCGTCCGCGACCCAGCCCTGGTCACCGAGGCCCTGCGCTGGTCGTCCGGGCGCAGGGACGAGGCGGTCACCTCCCAGGAGATGGCCGGCGCCGACCTCACCGCGTTCGTCACCCAGGCGCTGGTCATCGGGGCACACGCCATCGCCTCCGCGGGTGGCACCCAGGACACGTTCGACCTCGAGCGGCTTGTGACCGAGGTCGGCACGCGCACCACCGAGGCCAGCGCCAAGGCCGCGGAGGCGACGACCGAGACGGTCACCCGGATGGCGGACGCCATGGCGAAGGTCTCCGCGGACACCAAAAAGGCGATCGCCGAAGCCAGCGAGAGCGCCCGCAAGTCGTTCACCGACAACGTCGGCACCGCGACGAAGTCCCTGCACGACGACGTCCAGCGCCTGCTCGGTGGCGAGCACCCCGAGCTGATCGAGCGGCTCAACCCGCTGCTCGAGTCGTTCGGTCGCAAGCTGGACGCGCGCACGACCGAGCAGACGCACGCGCTGCTCGCGAAGGCGGCCCGGCAGTTCGACCCGGCCGACCCGACCTCCCCGATGGCCAAGCACACGTTGGCCCTCAAAGAACAGCAGGCAACTCTGACGACCTCGATGGAGAAGAACCACCTCGCCCTGGTCGCCAAGGTCGACGAGCTCGCGACGGCCGTGAAGGTCACGACGTCCGCCAGGGACGCAACGGAGACCGTCGCCAAAGTCACTCCCCTCAAGGGCGGCACCTACGCCGACAACGTCCACCGGGTGATGCAGGAGATCGCAGGTGGCCTGGGCGACGAGTACGCCGACACCGGATGCGTCATCGGCGCGATCCCCCGCAACAAGAAGGGCGACGGCGTCCTGACCGTCAACGGAGGCGCGGCCCGGCTCGTGCTGGAGATGACCGACTCGGCCCGAACCGGGTGGAACGACTACCTGGACGAAGCCGAGCGCAACCGCAGCGCCGCAGCCTCCCTGGGACTGGTCCGCGAGCCCGCGCAGAACGGCGGGCACACCATCCGCTGCCTCGGCTCCCGGCGCATCGTCCTGGCCTTCGACCCCACGACCGACGACAGCCAACTGCTGCGCACCGTCGTACAGCTCCTGCGCATCGCCGCGATCTCCGCCAGCTCGCGGCGCGACGTCGAGGACATCCAGACCGCGGAGGAAAAGATCGCCGAGGCGCTGGCGATGCTGACCAAGATCGACGACATCGCGCACGCCGCCTCCTCGATCCGCAAGGGCGCGGACAAGATCGAGGGACAGTGCACCTCGGTCCAGACCGGCCTCAACCGCCTGCTCACCCAGGCCCAGGCCGCTCTCGCCGGCCTTGCCTCGGCCGACGGCGAGTTGATCGCCGAGGGGTCCATCGACGGCACGCGCGACTCCGCCGTGCTGGCGGGCGGGGCCAGCCACTCGGCAGCCTGACATGACCCACGACACGCACGGCCGCGACCTCGAACGGGCGATCGTCCGTGAGATCATCCGGAACGACGGGGCGCGGACCGATCCTTCACGCAACGACGGAACGGGCTCCAGCAAGGTCAGCGCCGGGCACCTGCGCCGCGACGCCTACCTCCAGTTCCGCCAGTCCACCCTCTACCAGGTCGCCAACAACACCGAGTCCTCCCGCCGCCAGTACGACCTGCGGGGCCGGGGGTCGCGTTGGGCTGGGCGCCCGAGCAGGTCATCGTCATCGACATCGACCAGGGCCAGTCCGATGCCTCGGCCGCGGACCGGGAAGGGTTCCAGCGCCTGGTCGCCGAGGTCTCCCTCGGCAAGGCCGGCACCGTGCTCGGGCTGGAGTGCTCACGGCTGGCTCGCAACAACGCCGACTGGCACGCGCTGCTGCGGCTGTGAGCGTTCAACGACACACTGATCTGTGACGAGGCTCAGCGCTGACCGCGAGGGCGTCTCCACGGCCAGCGGGGTCAACGACGCCAGTACCAGGTCGGCGGCGTCGACGCCGGCCCCGCAGGCGGCCTGGCAGGGCGCGGTGCCGGGTGGCGATCCCTTCTCGCTGGCACGCGTAGTCCGGGACTGTGGTGGCGTCGGCGCGGGTGTGGTAGCCCACGGTCATCCGCTGGCCGCACCTGCCGCACACGACCAGGCCTCGGAGCAGGGCGGGGCCTTCACGGGCCGGGCCGCTTTGCGGTCTTCGCCGTGGGCGGGGCGTTGCCGGCCAGGGTGGCCTGGTTTGTCTGGAACTGGTCCCAGTCGATGTAGCCGGGGTGGGCGCCCAGGATCAGGGTGGTCCACTGGTCGCGGGGTTTGACCACGGTGTGGTGGCGGCCAGCGGCGTCGGTCACCTGGCGCCGGCCGTAGACGTAGGCGCCGGCGTGTCGGGGGTTGGCAGCACGAACAGCACGTGGTCGTGGCGCAGCGGCACCCAGTACAGCTGTCCGGCGCGCGGCCCGGGTAACGTGCCGGCCGGGGAAGCGCACCGCGTCCGCGGCGGACGCCTTGACGACCGCGCTGGCCGACCCGGTGGCCTCGAAGGTGGCGAACAGGGCGGGCGACGACTTGGCGGACACCGGTGTCGGGGTCCAACACAACCTGACCGGTCGGGTCGTAGACCACCCCGATGGGTAGCCGAAGGGCCAGCTGCCCGCGGGCCGCCTTGGCCAGGATCCGCCTTGGAGCGTGGCCCGGATCAGGTGCAGCTCGACCTCGCTCATGGTGCCCTTGAGCCCGAGCAGCAGCCGGTCGTTGATGGTGCCCGGGTCATAGAGGCCGCTCACCGACCGCGCCGAGCAGGCCGACCGGATCCGGGCCACCGGCGTGCAACGTGCCCAACTCGCCGCCGACGCCGCACGCCGGCGCTACCTCGCCGTGGACCCGGGCAACCGGCTCGTCGCCGATACCTTGGAAGCCGACTGGAACCACGAGCTGCGCGAGCTGGCCGACACCCAGGACGACTACGAACGGGCCGGCCAGGCCGCCGCCGCGACCCTGGGCGACCAGCAACAGCAACGGATCCGGGCCCTCACCGCCGACCTGCCCGCCCTCTGGCACGACCCGGTGAACCCGATGCGGGAACGCAAACGCCTCATCCGCCTCCTGGTCACCGACGTCACCCTGATCCGCACCGCCGAGCACATCACCACCCACGTGCGCCTACCCGCAGGCCAGCAGCACACCCTCACCGTCCTCGTGTTAGCCGGCGGCGCCCTTGAGCTGAAACACCTCGCGGAGCTGCTCCTATCCGTTAACCGGCCATGACAACCGGTCCCACTCCCCGGCGGTCGGGGCCGGCACGGCCCACAGCCGCCGCTCCGCTTCCGCGCGCAGGTGCCAAACGGTCCAGGTCGCGGTGGTCCTGGACCGTGTCCAGGACAAGCCGCGCGACGCCCCTCGACCTCGACCGTGTGCCCATGCGCGTCGGAGCCGGTGCGCACGGCGCGGCCGACGGCGGCGCCGTGCCTCGCGGTCGGTACCCATACCGAGGCCCTGGCGGGCGTGGGCGGCGCTG
>JBBRHF010000170.1:0-9439 GCA_038223055.1 Actinomycetes bacterium
CCTACCGGCAGTACATGATCAACCACGAGGTGGGTCACGCCATCGGCTTTTTCCAGCACCAGCCGTGCGAGTCCGACGGAGGCCTGGCGCCGATCATGATGCAGCAGACCTTCGGCGTGGCGAACAACGACATCGCCGCGCTCGACCCGCAGGGCGTGGTGCCCGCCAACGGCTTCACCTGCCGGTTCAACCCCTGGCCGTTCCCCCGCGGCTGAGCGCGGCCCGAGCGGGAAGCACCGGCCGGCGCCCTGCGTTGCACAGCAGGAGAAGGTCACGACTGTGAGGAGCTCTCCATGGCGTCACTGCCCCCGCTGGTGGAACCGGCCGCGGAGCTGAGCAAGGACGAGGTCGGCCGCTACAGCCGCCACCTCATCATCCCGGACGTCGGGATGGACGGGCAGAAGCGGTTGAAGAACGCGAAGGTGCTCGTCGTCGGCGCCGGCGGGCTGGGCAGCCCGGCCCTGCTCTACCTGGCCGCGGCCGGGGTCGGCACGCTCGGCATCGTCGAGTTCGACGAGGTCGACCAGTCGAACCTGCAGCGCCAGGTGATCCACGGCCAGTCCGACGTCGGGCGCCCCAAGGGCAAGTCCGCCCGCGACTCGATCCGCGAGATCAACCCGTTGGTCGAGGTCCGGCTGCACCCGGTGCGCCTGGAGTCGTCGAACGTGCTCGACATCTTCCGCGACTACGACCTGATCCTGGACGGCACCGACAACTTCGCCACCCGGTACCTGGTCAACGACGCGGCCGTGCTGCTCGGCAAGCCCTACGTCTGGGGTTCGATCTTCCGGTTCGAGGGCCAGGCCTCGGTGTTCTGGGAGGACGCGCCGGACGGCAGGGGGTTGAACTACCGCGACCTCTACCCGGAGGCGCCCCCGCCCGGAATGGTGCCGTCCTGCGCCGAGGGTGGCGTGCTGGGCGTGCTCTGCGCCTCGATCGGCTCGATCCAGGTCAACGAGGCGATCAAGCTGATCACCGGAATCGGCGAGCCGCTGGTGGGCCGGTTGACGGTCTACGACGCGCTGGAGATGGAATACCGCAACGTCAGGGTGCGCAAGGACCCCGAGTGCGCGGTGTGCGGCAAGAACCCCACCATCACGCTGGAGACGGGGTTGATCGACTACGAGGCGTTCTGCGGCACGATCAGCGACGAGGCTGCCGACGCGGCCCGCGGCTCGACGATCTCGGTGCGCGACCTCAAGGCGATGATGGACGCTGACGAGGACTTCCTGCTGGTCGACGTGCGCGAGCCGGGGGAGTACGAGATCGTCTCCATCCCCGGTTCGGTGCTGATCCCCAAGGGCGAGTTCCTCTCCGGCGAGGCCCTGGGCAAGCTGCCGCAGGACCGCAAGGTGGTCCTGCACTGCAAGAGCGGGGCGCGGTCGGCCGAGGCACTTGCGGTGATCAAGGGCGCCGGGTTCGCCGACGCTGTGCATGTCGGCGGTGGCGTGCTCGCCTGGGCCACCCAGATCGACCCGAGCCTGCCGACGTACTGACCGGGGCCGGCTTGGGCGGGGGCGGGAGGTGCCCGTGCAGCTTTCTCCGTACGTCGAGCAGGTGCTCGCCCTCGTCGAGTCCATCCCGCCGGGACGCGTCATGACCTACGGCGACGTGGCCGAGTGGGTCGGTGCCGGCGGGCCGCGGCAGGTCGGCGCGGTCATGTCCGGCTACGGCGGCGGGGTGCCGTGGTGGCGCATCGTGCGAGCAGACGGCCGCCCTGCGGACTGCCACGAGGGTGAGGCTCTCCGGCGGCTGACGGGCGAGGGCACGCCGCTGCGAGGTGGCGCGGAGCGGGTAGACCTGCGGCGCGCCCGCTGGGACGGCGTCACGGCGTCGTGACCGGCCGTCCCAGGAGGGTTGGGGTCAGTCATCCGGGTTGTCGGAACCGCGTGGTCGGATGACCGACATGGCAACCGCGAGCAGCGACGCGACAGGCTGGATGTCCGACCAGGCGTCCCACCAGGCGTCGAGCGGGGCGACGTACGGGCTGGTTCGGGCTCGGGCGCGACCCGTCGGAGCGCCGGTCCTCGACGCCGACCAGCAGGCCGTGGTCGACCACCGGGGCGGCCCGCTGCTCGTGCTGGCGGGGCCGGGCACCGGCAAGACCACGACCCTCGTCGAGGCCGTGGCGGCGCGCATCCGCGGGGGTCTGGACCCTGAACAGGTTCTGGTGCTGACCTTCGGCCGTCGGGCGGCGGCGCAGCTGCGCGGGCTCGTCGCCGGACGCATCGGGCGCGCCACCAAGGAGCCGCTGGCCCGCACCTTCCACTCCTACGCGTTCGGTGTGCTGCGCCGTGAGGCGGCGCTGCGCGGCGAGTCCGCGCCGCGGCTGCTGGCCGGGCCCGAGCAGGACCTGGTGGTGCGCGAGCTGCTGCTCGGCGACCTCGACGCCGGAGCGCCCGGATGGCCCGCGCGGATGCTGCCGGCGTTGCGCACCCGCGGCTTCGCCCAGGAGCTGCGCGATCTGATGATGCGGGCCTACGAGCGTGGGCTCGGCCCGGCCGACCTCGACCGGCTGGGTCGCGCGCACCGGCGTGACGACTGGCGGGCGGCGGCCCGGTTCATGCGGCAGTACGCCGGGGTGACCGCGCTGCGCGACGCCGCCACCTACGATCCGGCTGAGCTGATCCGCGCCGTTGTCAGCCTGTGGCTGCGCGAGCCGGCCCTGCTGACCCGCGAGCGCACGGCCCGGTCCGTCGTCTTCGTCGACGAGCTGCAGGACACCGACCCGGCCCAGGTGGACCTGCTCCGGCTGCTCGCCGGGTCCGGCCGCGAGCTGGTGGCGATGGGTGACCCGGACCAGTCGGTTTACGGCTTCCGCGGCGCCGACCCCGGGGTCATGGAGACGTTTCCCGAGGTGTTTCGCACCGGAGCCGGCGAGCCCGCGCGGATCGTGTCACTGCGCACGACCCGCCGGTCGGGGAGCACGCTGCTCGCCGCTTCCCGGCGGGTCGCCGATCGGCTGGGCCGGGCCTCGCGGCACCGCGACGTGCACGCAGCCGAGGGTCTGCCTGACGGGCGAGTCGAGGTGTCCGTGCTCCGGTCGGAGAGCCAGGAGGCTGCCCACGTCGCGGCCCGGCTGCGCGAGGCCCACCTGGTCGACGGGCTCGGCTGGTCGCAGATGGCCGTGGTGGTGCGCTCGACGGCCCGCTCGCTGCCGCTGCTGCGGCGCGCCCTGGCCGCCGCGGGGGTGCCTGTGGCGGTGGGCGGGGACGACGTGCCGCTCGTCGAGCAGTCCGCCGTTCGACCCCTGCTCCGGCTGCTGGAGTGCGCCGTCGATCCGTCCCACCTCGACGAGGAGACCGCGGTCGCGATGCTCGGCTCGCCGCTCGGCGGTGCTGACGTGATCGGCTTGCGCCGCCTGCGCCAGGAGCTGCGCCGCGGCGAGCTGGCGACCGGCGGGCGGCGTGCCTCGGGGCCGCTGCTGGTCGAGGCACTTGCGACCCCGCTGGTGATGGTGCCGCTCGACGAGCGCGCCTGCCGCCCGGCCGTCCGGGTCGCCCGGCTGCTCGAGGCGGCCCAGGCGAAGGTCGCCCGCTCCGCTACCGCCGAGGACGTGCTGTGGGCGGTGTGGTCGGCGAGCGGGCTGGCTCACCGCTGGGAGCGGCAGAGCCGCGAGGGTGGGCAGCCCGGTGCCGCCGCCGACCGCGATCTGGATGCGGTCGTGGCGCTGTTCGACGCGGCGGCCCGGTTCGGCGACCGGCTGCCGGCGGCCGGGCCCGGGGTTTTCCTCGACCACCTGCTCGGGCAGGAGATCGCCGGGGACAGTCTCGCCGCTCGCACCCCGACCGACGACGCCGTCCAGGTCCTCACCGCCCACGCCAGCAAGGGCCTCGAGTGGGACCTCGTGTGCGTGGCCGGGGTCCAGGAGGGCGGCTGGCCGGACCTGCGCCTGCGCGGGTCGTTCCTCGGCTCGGAGCAGCTCGTCGACGCGCTGCGGCCAGACTTCGCCGACCTGCCCCGCGACGTCGCCGCGATCACCACGCTGCACCGGCTGCTGGATGAGGAGCGCCGGTTGTTCTACGTCGCGGTGACCCGGGCCCGGCGGCAGCTGTTCGTTTCGGCGGTGACCAGCGAGCGCGAGGGGTTGGCGCCGTCACGGTTCCTCGACGAACTCGACCCGGCCGGGGCCGAGGGCGACGGGCGGCCGGTCGTGGCGGCGGCGCGTCCGTTGAGCCTGGCCGGGCTGGTCGCCGAGCTGCGCCAAGTCGTGGCCGACGCCGACGACCCCGCCGGCGTTCGCCGCCCCGCGGCCGCCGAGCTGGCCAGGCTGGCCGCCGCGGGGGCCCGCGGCGCCGACCCCGACGCGTGGTGGGGGCTGGGCGGGCTTTCCGACGACAAGCCGGTGGGCGATCTCGACGAGGCCGTTCACGTCAGCCCCTCCAAGGTCGAGTCGTTCACCCGCTGCCAGCTGCGGTGGTTCCTCGAGCACGTCGGCGGCACCGAGACCAGCACCGCTCAGCAGAGCGTCGGAACACTCGTGCACGCCGTCGCGGCAAGCGCGCTCGATGACGCGACCTCGACCGAGGAGATGTTGCTGGCCCGGCTGGAGGCGTTGCTGCCCGCAGCCGAGCTCGGGCGCGGCTGGGCGCAGGACAAGGAGCTCGCCAAGGCTCGGGCGATGGTGCGCCGGCTGGCCCGGTGGCTCGCCGACCACGGTCGCGAGGTCCTCGCCACCGAGCTCGACTTCGCTGCCGAGGTCGGCCGGGCCGTCGTCGCGGGGCGGGTCGACCGGATCGAGCGGGACGCCGAGGGCCGCGGGGTCGTCATCGACCTCAAGACCGGGTCCGCCAAGGTCCCGGACGACGACCTGGCAGGGCACGCCCAGCTCGCGGCCTACCAGCTGGCGGTCGAGCAGGGTGCCTTCGCCGAGCAGGGTCTCACCGAGCCAGGTGGCGCCGAGCTGGTGCAGCTCGGGAAGGGCGGCTACACCGACAAACCGAGGGTGCAGCGGCAACGGTCGTTGTCGACCTACGACGATCCGGGGTGGGCCCGCCAACTCGTCACCGACGTCGCCGAGGGCATGGCCGGGTCGGCGTTCGCGGCCATGGACAACAAGTTCTGCCCGCACTGCCCGGTCCGCACCAGCTGCCCGCTGCGCGACGAGGGCCGGCAGGTGACGGGATGACCCGGCTCTCGCCTGAGGTCCTCGCCGCGCGGCTGGGCGAGGACCACCCGCCGACCGGCGAGCAGAGCGCGGCGATCAGCGCCCCGCTGCGCCCCCGCGTCGTGGTGGCCGGCGCCGGGTCGGGCAAGACCCAGACGATGGGCCTGCGCGTCGTGTGGCTCGTCGCCAACGGGCTCATCGTTCCCCACCGGGTGCTGGGGCTGACCTTCACCCGCAAGGCCGCGGCCGAGCTGGGCGAGCGCGTACGACGAATGCTGCGGCGACTGCTCGCGGCCCATCACGCGGACCCGTTCCTGCGCGACGAGGTGGTTGCCGGACTGCTGGCCGGGGAGCCCACCGTGGCTACCTACCACTCCTACGCCGCGACCCTCGTCGGGGAGCATGCGCTGCGGGACGGCCTCGAGCCAGACGCCCGCCTGATCGGGGAGGCGGTCAGCTGGCAGTACGCCGCGCGCGTGGTCGAGTCCTATGACGGGCCGATGGACGCCGTGGACCGGGCCGTCAGCAGCGTCACCGGAGACGTCCTTGCTCTAGCCGGTGAGCTGGCCGAGCACCTGCGCCAGCCGGCCGATGTCCTCGCACTGACCGCGCAGGTCGCGGAGCACCTCACCATGTTGCCGAGGGCGCCGGGCCAACGCACTCGGGGCGCCCAGCCGGCCCCGGTCGCGGAGCTGCTCGCGACGATGCAGGCCCGGCTGGCCCTGTTGCCGATGGTCGAACGCTATGCCGCCCTGAAGCGCTCGCGCGGGGCCATGGACTATAGCGACCAGGTCGCCGTGGCCGCCCGCATCGCCCGCGAGCACCCGCAGGTCGGCGAGATGGAGCGAGCCCGGTTCGGCGCCGTCCTGCTGGATGAATACCAGGACACCGGCGAGGCACAGCGGGTGCTGCTCACCTCGCTGTTCGGCGCCGGACACCCCGTCACCGCCGTCGGCGACCCGCGTCAGTCGATCTACGGCTGGCGCGGCGCGAGTGCGGGCAACCTCGAGCGGTTCCTCGACGACTTCGGCGGTGACCCGGCAACCGATGCCAGCGGTCTGTCGGTGAGCTTTCGCAACGGCGAGCGCATCCTCGCCGCCGCCAACGCCGTCGCTGCCCACATCCCGATTCGCGGCCTCGCCGACCAGCCGCTCACCCCCGGTCCGGGACGGGTCGGCGCCGGGCGGGTCATCTGCGCGCTGCACGAGTCGGTCTCCGACGAGGCCGCGTGGATCGCCGAGCGGGTGGTGGCTGTCGCCGCCAGCGACCCGCTCGACCAGCCGGCCCGGTGGGGTCGGTTCGCGGTGCTGGCCCGCAAGCGGTCGCATTTTCCGCGGATCGAGGCTGAGCTACGCGCTCGCGGCGTGCCCTGCGAGGTCGTCGGCCTCGGGGGGCTGCTGCTTGAGCCCGAGGTGGTCGACCTGGTCGCGACATTGCGGGTGCTCGGTGACCCGACCGCGGGCAACGCCGCCGTACGTCTGCTGACTGGTCCCCGCTGGCGGATCGGCCCTCGCGACCTCGCCGCTCTGGGCCGCCGCGCGCGCCGGCTGGCCGTCCCCATCGACCGGCCCGGCACGGCGGATGGGGACGCGGACGTCGACCCCGACGTGGTCGACGAACGCAGCCTGATCGACGCCGTGGACGACCTCGGGCACCCCGACGCCTACTCCCCGGTCGGCGCGCGACGCCTGGCCCGGTTGCGCGACGAGCTGCGCCTGCTGCGCCGTGCCACCGCCGCCCCGCTGCCCGACCTCGTCGCGACAGTGGCCCGCACCCTGTGCCTCGACATCGAGCTCGCCGCACAGCCCGGCGTCCGCCCGGCTGACGCGATGCTCAATCTCGATCGGTTCATCGAGGTCGCCGAGGACTTCGACGCGGCCGGCGACGAGCCCGGACTGATGGCGTTCCTGGCCTACCTCGACGCGGCCGAGGAGCGCGAGCGGGGGCTGGAGCAGGAGCTGGCCGACTCCGACGGCGAGCGGGTGCAGTTGCTCACCGTGCACGCGGCCAAGGGGCTCGAATGGGACGTCGTGTTCGTGGCCGGCCTGACCCGCACCGTGTTCCCGGTCGAGGGCCAGCCGGTGGCCGACTGGTCCAAGCAGCTGGCCGCGCTTCCGTTCCCGCTGCGAGGAGACCGTGCCGAGCTGCCGTTGCTCGACTGGGCGTCCGCCGGCGACCAGGCCGACTCGCGGGCCGCCGTCGAGGCCTTCCGCGGCGAGTGCCGGGACCGGGGCGCCCTCGAGGAGCGCCGGCTCGCCTACGTCGCCGTGACCCGAGCGCGGGACACGCTGGCCTGCTCGGGCTACTGGTGGGACACCGCAGCCAAGCCGCGCGGGCCCTCCGAGCTGCTGACCTCGATCCGGGACGTCTGCACGGCCACCGACCAGGTCGTCGCGGTGTGGGTCGACCCGCCGGCCGACGGTGCGGCCAACCCGGTCACCGCCACCCCGCCCACGGCAGGCTGGCCGCTGGACCCGCTCGGGTCGCGCCGCGGCGAGGTCGAGGCCGCCGCTGCGCTGGTCCGTTCCCTGGCCGGCGGGACGTTTGCCTCAGAGCTGCTGACCCCTGCCGCGGCCGCGCGCGCCGACGACTGGCACGAGGAGGCCGACCTACTGCTCGCCGAGCTGGCCCGCGGCCGAGCCGTCGGGCCGCCGCTGGTGGAGTTGCCCGGCCAACTGTCGGTGAGCCAGGTCGTCCAGTTGGCTCGCGACCCGGGCGAGCTGGCCCGTCAGATCCGCCGCCCGCTGCCCCGTCGGCCCGCCCCGAGGGCGCGCCGCGGCACCCGCTTTCACCTGTGGCTCGAACAGCGCTGGGGTCAGCAGCGCCTTCTCGATCTCGACGAGCTGCCCGGGGCGGCCGACGACACGGTCGGCCCCGACGGCGACCTCGTCGCCCTGCAGGAGGCCTTCTTGGCCAGCGAGTGGGCGAGGCGGGTGCCCGAGGACATCGAGCTGCCCTTCGACCTCCTTGTCGACGGCGTGCTGCTGCGCGGCCGGATCGACGCGGTCTTTACCGACGGCCCGGACGGCCTGGGCGGTGGCGTCGGTGGCGTCGGTGGCGTCGGTCGCGTCGGTCGCGTCGGTCGCGTCGGTCGCGTCGACATCGTGGACTGGAAGACGGGTCGAGCGCCGTCGGGTCGGGACGCGGATGCGACCGCCGTGCAGCTCGCCATCTACCGCCTGGCCTGGCACCACCTCAGCGGCACGCCACTTCACCGGGTTCGCGCGGCCTTCCACTACGTCGGCGCCAACCGCACGGTGCGCCCGGCCGACCTCGCCGACCATGACGGGCTCGTGTCGCTGATCCGGTCGGTGCCGGCACGAGCGACACCGTCGTGAGGCTGCCGGCCGGCTCGGCCCTCGGGTCACCGGTGCAGGTCGACGACCAGCGCGCAGTGGTCCGACACCGGCAGCCGCAGCGACTGCACCCGACCGACCGCAGCTTCCTCGATGCCCCGACTCAGCACATGGTCGAACTGCACCCGGGGTCGCCACGACGGGTAGGTCGCAACCCGCGCGAGCTGGGTCCACTGCGTCACCATTCGCGGCACCGGGCCGGGCAGGTTGAAGTCGCCGATCAGCAACGCGGGTGCGGGCAGGGTGCGCGCCCACCGCACGAGCGCCCGCAACTGCGCGACGTTCCACCCCGGGACGAACGACAGATGGGTTGTGATCACTGTCATCGGCCCGCCCGGGTCGTCCACCACCGCCGCGAGCGCCACCCGCGGCTCGTCGGGCACCCGCGTCAGGCCCCTTGTCCCCGGCACCATCAGCGGCATGGCCACGGGTGCCGATCCGAAGCGGCAGACCCGCCAGTCCAGCACCGGCAACCGGGACACCAGCCCCACGCCGTACGTCGGGCACTCGGTCAGCGATCCGTCCTCGGCGCCCGAAGCCGACCACGAGGTCCCCCCGCCCGGGGTGCCCTCCAGCGCGGGCACGAAACGCCAGTGCTCGGCGCCCATCGCCGCCGCGACGACCGCCGTCTGGTCGAGGACCCCGGACCGGTCCTGCATGCGGTCCACCTCTTGCAGGCCGAGGACGTCCGCGTCGATCGTGACGGCGGCCGCCGCCAGATCGCGCGCGAGGACGCCGCCGTGGGACAGCGAGCGCCCGTGCAGGATGTTGAACGTGGCCACCCGCAGCCGGCGCCCACCATGGTCAGCACCGAGCGGGCCCGCCACCGACCCGACCGACCCGACGGACCCGACGGACCCGGCGGACCCGGCGGACCCGACCGACCCGGCGGACCCGGCGGACCCGACCGACCCCTGGGACACCGTGCCGACGCTAGCCCACGCCCCGCTGCATAGGGTGGCGAGCCATGACCAAG
>JBBRHF010000171.1:0-9361 GCA_038223055.1 Actinomycetes bacterium
GCATCCGGGACGCCTACGAGAGCGGCCGGGGGTCGTTCCGCACCCGCGCCACCGCGCGGATCGAGAGCGTCACGGCCCGTCGCAAGGGCATCGTGGTCACCGAGCTGCCATGGGGGGTGGGGCCCGAGCGGGTCAAGGAGAAGATCGCCGACCTGGTCCGGTCCAAGAAACTGCAGGGCATCACTGCGGTCGAGGACTACACCGACCGCGAGCAGGGGCTGCGGCTGGTCATCGAGATCAAGAACGGGTTCCACCCGGAGGCGATCCTCGACCAGCTCTATCGCCTCACCCCGCTGGAGGAATCCTTCGGGATCAACAACGTGGCGCTGGTCGAGGGGCGACCTCAGACCCTGGGACTCAAGGAGCTGCTCGAGGTCTACGTCGACCACCGCCTCGACGTCGTACGCCGTCGATGTGTCTTCCGTCGCGACAAGGCGCAACAGCGCCTGCACCTCGTGGACGGGTTGCTGGTCGCGATCCTCAACATCGACGAGGTCATCGCGGTCATTCGCAGCAGCGACGACGCTGCCGCCGCGCGGGAGCGGCTGATGTCGGTGTTCGATCTGAGCGACAGCCAAGCCAACTACATCCTCGAGATGCCGTTGCGGCGCCTCACGAAATTCTCCCGGATCGAGCTCGAGGCGGAGCAGGAGACGCTGCGCACCACCATCGGCGAGCTCACCGCGATCATCGACTCGGACGCGCTGCTGCGCGACACGGTGTCCGGCGAGCTGGCCGAGGTGGCCAAGAAGTTCGGTACGCCGCGGCGCACGGTCTTGCTGGAGTCCGCGGGGCCGGCACCGACCTCGGCGGTGCCGCTCGAGGTGACCGACGACCCGTGCTGGGTGCTGCTGTCCTCGACCGGGCTGCTGGCCCGCACCCGTTCCGGTGAGCCGCTGCCCTCCCCCGGACCGCGCGCTGCACACGACGTACTCACGTCGACCGTGCTCTCGACCGCGCGCAGCGAGGTCGCGGTCGTGACCAGCGCGGGCCGGATGATCCGGCTCAACGTTCTCGACCTGCCGGCGTTGCCGTCGACGGCCAGCGCGCCCAACCTGTCCGGGGGCGCGCCGGTGTCGGAGTTCGTCTCGCTGGCCCAGGACGAGACCGCGCTTGCGCTCTCGTCGCTGGACCCGGACAGTCTCGGGCTGGCGCTGGGCACCGAGCAGGGGGTGGTCAAGCGGGTCGCCGTCGACTATCCGGCCAACAAGGACTCGTGGGATCTGGTCGCTCTCAAGCCCGGCGACCGGGTCGTCGGAGCGGCCGAACTGGACACCGAGGAACGCGACCTCGTGTTCGTGACGTCGGACGCCCAGTTGTTGCGGTTCTCCGCGTCCTCCGTCCGGCCGCAGGGCAGGTCGGCGGGCGGGATGGCCGGCATCCGGCTCTCAGGGGCGGCGCGGGTGGTGTTCTTCGGCGCGGCGGACCCGGGGCGCGACGGCGCCGTGGTGACCGTGTCCGGGTCGACCGCCGCACTGCCCGGCACCGAGCCGGGCTCGGTGAAGGTCGCGCCGTTCGACGACTACCCGGCCAAGGGCCGCGGCACGGGGGGCGTGCGCTGCCACCGTTTCCTTCGGGGCGAGGACACCGTGATCCTGGCCTGGGTGGGTGCCGCACCGCCGTACGCTGCCGCCGCGACCGGCGTCCCGGTCGACCTGCCCGCGGCCGACGGGCGCCGGGACGGGTCGGGCACCCCCGCCAGCCAGCCGATCGCCGCTGTCGGCGGGCCGCCGTCGCGCACCTGAGAGCGCCAGGCTTCGTCGGCGCCAAGATGCTGCTGCTCGACGTCAAGATTCCGATCGCCCTGTCCCTGGCCGTCATCATCAGCTGGCTAGCCCTTGCGGTCATCGCCAGCCTTCGGGCGCCCCGGGCCGAGTCCGAACCTGCCCGAAGCGCCCGACGGCCCCGCCGCCACCGGCGCAGTGCACTGATCTGGTGCCGACAGTCGAGGGGGGCCGGGCCACGTCCCTGGAACCTTCCTAGAGGTCTGCCGGGCGCAGCACGAGCGAGATGCCGTGCGCTATCTGGCGGTTGCCCTTGTTGATGTCGAGTTTGGACCGGACCAGGAACGGGTTGGCGTCATTGAGGTCTGCGTCGATCAGGCTCACGATCTTGTACCGCCGGCTCTTGACGTCGACGGTGACCGTTCCCTTCGACAGGGCCGTCTGCAGCACCGAGCCGTCGGAGCGCACCGCCTGCCTGCTGGTGATGGTCGCCCCCGGGACGACGTGGTAGAGCAGCACGGCCTCGACAGTGTCGATGCCCAGTGAGGCAGTGGCTGCGAAGACCTGGCTCTCGGTGTGGTTCCACTTGCCGGTCAGGTCCCTGACCAGCACCCGGAACGCCCGGTCTGTGGGCAGGAACGCGGTCAGCGGCACGGTGCCGTCGGCGAGCACCGCGACCGGACTGGACGGCTTCGCCTTCAGCACTGCGGTCACCGCAGCGTCGACAATGTCGAAGTCGCGCCAGTTGTGGTCGAAGGATGACCCGTCCTGACCGAGGACGGTGGCCAGGCTGCGGGTGCCCAGCGTCTGCTGGTGATGGGTCGACGCGCTGGCTGGCGGCGCGGCCAGCGCCCCCGAGGCGAGCGCGACAACGGCAACGGCAAGAGCAGTGGTGGTGCGGCGGATGCTTCTCACAGTGACTCCCAACTCTGGTGTGGTGAACTGCGAACAACAGCCCTTCGTGCCGCGGGCCCCCACCGGTTGCACCAGAACGAAACTCGCCCTCCATGCAAAAACTCGCGTAGCCATGCAACCGCTGCGTGGCTACGCTGCGAACATCTATGGTGGACGACGACGACGTGCTCGGCCAGCGCCTTGCGGACGGCGACGAATCCGCTCTGACGGAGTGCTATGCCCGATACGGTCCGACCGTCCTGGCCTACGTGCGCCGGCACGTCGGGCCTGATGAGGCTGAGGACGTCCTGCAGAACACCTTCCTTGACCTCTGGCGTCACTCCGACCGCTATGACCCCCGGCAGAGCCTCGGCGGCTGGGTCTTCACGATCGCCCGGCGACGGGCCATCGACGCGCTGCGCCGGCGACGCCCCGCGGTCGTCCAGGTCGACACCCTGCGCGACCTGGTCGGCGAGGACGGACGCGAGATCGCCGAGCGGTTCGCGTGGGCTGCCGACGTGAGGGCGGCGATGTCCCGGCTGCCAGATGCGCAGCGGGAGGCCCTGGAGCTCGCCTACTTCGCCGACCACACCCAGCGCGATATCTCGCGCCTGCTGCAGGTGCCCATCGGGACGGTGAAAGCCCGGATGGCCCGCGGCACCAGGGCGTTGGGCGACCTGCTCGTCGACTACGGGCACAGTGGTGACTCGCGCGGAGAACCCGGAACACGAACCAGCGTTGCTGACGACGGAGGTGCATCAGAGTGACTCACTCGGCTGAACCGGACGAGAACCTGCTCTGCCTCCTGCGCGGTGAGCTGGGTCGCGAGCAGACCCGTCAGATGGCGGAACATCTTCGTGAGTGCGAGTCCTGTCGGCTTGCCCTGGTGGACGTCGCCGAGATCCACGGCACCCTGGTGGCCGCCGCACGTCTGCTGGGCCGGATCACCGTCGAGTCCCCTGCTGCGCTGAGCGCCGCAAGCCCGTCAGCCGCCCGCACAGCCCCCGCTGGCTGGGACGTTTCCGGCGACCTGGTGGAGCCCGCCGAGGCGCTCCCGCCCCTGCGGGTGCCGCATCGACGCCGCACCTTCCCCCGGCTGGCTGTCGGGATCGCCGCCGGGGTGGTCGTCGTGGCCGGCCTGGGCGTCGGCTCCTTCGTCCTGACGGGTCGCGACAGGCCACCGGTCTCCGCGGTCCGCACCGCGCCACCGGTAAGTCCAGGCCGCTCGGTCGTCCTGGAACCCGTCACCGGGACGGCCGCCGGGCGCGTCAGCATGCAGACCCCGGGGGCGCAGACCGAGATGACGATCTCGACGAAGGGCCTGCCGGACGCAGGCAGCGGGCGCTTCTACTACGCCTGGCTGCTCGACCCGCAGACCCAGAAGATGCTTCCGCTGGGAGTGGTCAACTCCCGCAACGCGATGCACTTCGAGGTGCCGACCGGCCTAGTTAAGCGGTATCACGCCGTGGACATCAGCCTGCAGGCTGACAACGGCAACCCGGGGCACTCCGCCACCTCGGTGCTGCGCGCCCTGTACTGACCCGCATCGGCCCTGAGCTGACCCGTCCGAGGCCCGGATGGGTTGTCCTGTGCCGAAACGGTATTGGCCCACCGTCGATGCAACCGCGGGCAGGAGCCTGAACGAAAGTGAGGTTATTAGCGGCCCCGTGCCGCATCCACAGACCCGAGGAGCCGCACATGCCCAGATCATTCGTTTCCTCTGCACTTCGACTTGCTGCCGTGGCCGGGGTGGCACTGGTGCCGCTGGCCGCAGCAGCATTCCCGGCCTCCGCAGCGACCGGCACCGCAACGGTGACGGTCGTGCACGGCATCCCGAACACTGCAGTCGACGTGTACGTCGATGGCGCAAAGGCGTTGCCGGACTTCACCTTCAAGACCGTCACCGACCCGATCTCGCTGCCGGCCGGCTCCCACGCCATCGCGGTCCGCGCGGCGGGCGCCCCGGCGAGCGCACGTCCGATCCTGTCGACCACCGCGGCGCTGACAGCGGGCGAGAACGTGACGATCGTGGCCAACCTCACGGCTGCCGGGAAGCCAGCCCTGACCCCGTTCGCTAACCCGACCACGGCCGTCCCCTCGACCATGGGCCGGCTCATCGTGCGGCATACCGCTGCGGCCCCCGCGGTGGACGTCCTGGCCGGCGGCTCAGCCGTCATATCGGGTCTGACCAACCCGAACGAGAAGGCCCTCATGGTACCGGCCGGCACGGTCAGCGCCTCGGTCGCGGCAGCCGGCACGACCACCCCCGTGATCGGGCCGGTAGCCCTTGACCTCAAGGGCGGCTCGACCACGATCGTCTACGCGATCGGCAGCCTGGCAGCCAAGAACCTCACCGCGGTCACCCAGTCCTACACCGCGGCCTCCGTCTCGGTGAAGGGGGTTGATGCAGGCTCCGGCGGCCAGGCGGCCGACAGCGGCGCACCGATGCTCGGTATCGCGCTGACCGGCGCCGGGCTCCTGCTGGTCGGTGGCGTGGCGGTGCGGGCGCGCCGGCGGGTTGCCGTCCGCTCGTGAGCAGACCCCAACGAGCGGGCCGGTGGCCAGGCGCTGGTCGCCTGGTCGCCGGCCTTCTCGGCGTGGGCCTGATCCTCGCCGGGGTCGTCCTGGTGGCGGGCTGGGCGCTGAGACCAGGTTTCACGCCGGCCGGCGCTTTGCCGGCAAGCTCAACAGCCCCAGCCCCAGCCCCAGCCCCAGCCCCAGCCCCAGCCCCAGCCGCCGCCGCCGCCCCAGCCGCCGCCTCCCCCCCTCCGACCACGGCAGGCTCGTCGTCGGCTGCCGCCCCTTCCACCAGGATCGCTGCTGGCTCCGGGGCACTGGTGGACGCGTCGTTCAGGCCGGGGCGCCTCGTCCTGCCGGCGCTGGGCGTGGATGCTGCGGTCGTCCCGGTCGGGGTCAAGCACGGGGGCGCTCTCACCATCCCCGACAACGCCCAGGTCATCGGCTGGTGGTCCGGGGGCGCGGCCCCGGGCTCGCCGGTCGGCACCGTCCTGATGGCCGGTCACGTCGACTCCGCGCAGACCGGGCCCGGAGCACTGGCCCGACTGTCCCAGGCCCCGGTCGGCGCCCGGCTCACCGTTCGCGGGCCGGGCACCGAGACGACGTCCGTCGTGAGCGCCCGCCGGCAATACCTCAAGCAGGACCTGCCGTGGCGCACGCTTTTCGCCCAGCGTGAGCTGCCCAGGCTCGTGCTGGTCACCTGCGGCGGCGACTTCGACAGGCGCACCCGGCACTACCCCGACAACGTCGTCGTCATTGCAAACCCGTTATGAGGCAACCCGTTCCAGACTCTGCCCAAACCCGTCCGGCCCGTGTAGCGTCCACCAATGTGACCGAAGAGCAGCCTTTCGAGCTGGTGCAGCGCTTTGACCAGTTCGAGCTGCGGCGCTACCCGTCCCACGTCGTCGCCGAGGTCAGCACCCGGTTGCCCTTCGACCAGGCCGGCAATGCCGCCTTCCGGTCGCTCTTCGGCTACATCACCGGGCAGAACCGCTCTCGGACCTCGGTGGCGATGACCGCGCCGGTCGTCCAGGCCGCCGGCACCGCGGAGAAGGTGGCGATGACCGCGCCCGTCACCCAGCACGGCACGGACGAGGGCGGCTACACCGTGGCCTTCGTCCTTCCTGCGACGATGACCGCGCAGACAGCTCCCGAGCCGACCAACCCGGAGGTGGTGATCCGGACGGTTCCCCCGAGCCTGGCAGTCGCGACCAGATACTCCGGCCGCTCGTCGCGAGCCTCCTACGAACGCCACCTCGAGAGCCTGCTCGAGGCGATCCGGGCCGAGGGTCTCGAGCCGGCCGGGGCGCCGCGCCTCGCCCGCTTCGACCCGCCGTTCAAGCCCTGGTTCCTGCGTCGCAACGAAGTGGTCATCGACGTGGCAGACAACCGCAAGAGCAGCGGAAGGGAGCAGAAATGATCAACGACGTCCTCCGCGGAAAAGTCGCCGTCATCACCGGTGGCGCCTCCGGCATCGGGCTGGCCTGCGGACCAGGCGGAGGACGTTGGCGACGAGGTTGACGAGACGACGAAGGGGACGCTGACTCTGATGACGCGATGGGGCGGCTGCGGTCGACTCGTGATCGCCAGGACGCGTCCGACTTGCCCCTGATCCCTGTGGCGGATCGGACAGTTGGGCGCACGTCCGCCGCGCCGTCTGGGGTGAAGAACCGGCTATACATGTTCGTCACTCTCACCCCTACCTCATACAGCAAGGTCATCTCCGGTCCCGGTGTCCCGGTGTCCCGGTGTCCCGGTGTCCCGGTGTCCCGGTGTCCCGGTGTCCCGGTGTCCCGGTGTCCCGGTGTCCCGGTGAACCGATCCGGTACGACAGCCGCCGCGCGGCCTTGGATGCATCAATTCCCCAAGCATGTGGGCCGTTGGGTTCTAGCGAGCCCGACGAAACCATACGAAGGTGGTGCCCTTCGCCACCGGGCAACATTGGTCCCTTCAGCCTCACCCACCACAGGCCCGCGGTTGGTTCGCGACACGCCGATCAGCGACGATGACTGCCTGGCAGCCCCACCGGCATCGACCAAGACGTCCCTGCAACAGCGCCGGTCCGGCCACGCCTCGACCCCACTGGCCGCAACCCGCCGCGCTGAGCGCGCGGTTCCGCGGCACCTTCGCCTACGGGGACGGTCAATCCCCCGACGAAGACACGGTGCCGTCACTTTCGGCGATGGGGCGTGGGGGTTCTGCAAGCGCCGGGGTCGCCACGCAGCGAACGGCTTCCCGAACGACGGGGCACCCGGGCCGACTCATCCACATCGTGGGACCACCGTCAATGGCTGGCTGTGTTGGCCGCCCTGACCGCGTCAGACGACCGAACCTTGCACGCAGCGGATGAGTGCCTTGAGTGATCTTTTGCATGCGCACGGTCATGTTTCGTCGAAAGCGGAGTAGGCTCCTCCTCAGCTTATCCGCACGAACCGGGGCAAGGCAGACTTACCTCGGCCCGACTGCGACCCCAGGAGGCCGTTGTGCACATCCGTAAGAAGATCACCTACCTCGCCGCCAGTGCCTTGGCGGCATCGGTGGTGGCGGTGCCCCTCGTCGTGGGCGTCCCGGGCGCATCCGCGGTGACCCCACGCGCCGTCAGCACCGCTGGCGACACGTTCGTCCCGCAGGACCTCGGCACCATCGAGGTCGGCGACACCATCACGTTCACCATCACGGGCCATCACACCATCACTTCGGCCACGATCCCGGCTGGTGCGGCCCCCTTCAACGCCGACGTCAGGAGCAGCACGTTCAGCCTGACCGTCACGGTCCCCGGCAACTACCGCTACTACTGCGACTTCCACGCCGTAGCCGCCGATGCGGATGCGACACCCCAGCAAGCCATGACCGGCCAGTTCACCGTCGCCGCCGCGCCGGACCCGACACCCACGGTGACGCCCACACCCACGGTGACGCCCACCGTGACGCCCACACCCACCGTGACGCCCACCGTGACCCCCACGCCGACTGACACTCCGGCCCCGACGTCAATGGCGCACATCGACAAGCTCTCGCCCAAGCGAGGAGCGGTCGGAAGCACGGTCACCATCAAGGGCACTGGCTTCGGTACCGCCGGCGTGGTCATGTTCGGCAAGGTCACCGCGACCACGACGTCCTGGACCGACACGATGATCGTCGTGACCGTCCCGGACGGAGCCTCGACCAAGAAGCACGGCCATAAGGTGAAGGTGACGGTCACCCCCACCGGCGGCATGGCATCCAACGCGAAGAAGTTCCGGGTCAAGAGCCACCACGACGATGACGACGGTGACGACGACTGACCGCTCGACGCGACCCGCATGATCGATCCGGCTCGCTGATCGAGTCAGATCGCTGATCGAGTCAGACAGGAGGAACCCCGCCGCTTCGCGCGGCGGGGTTCCTTTTGTACGCGACGAGACCATGCACCGCCCAGTCCAGATTCAGGGCTCAGTCCAGACGCACGGATCAGTCGGGACGCACGGATCAGTCGGGAGGAGCCACTCGCGGTGCGCTGTCGTACGCCGTGTAGATCTGGTCCATGATGTGCCCCGCGCCGCGCATCTGCAGCACCCGCAACCGTCCGGTGCGCGTGTCGACCGTGAGCCGGAACCAGACCGGTCCCTCGGGTCTGGCGAACCCGATCACCGCCCGCCCGCCGCCGAGCGCGAGCAGCCGGACGCCTACCGGGTCTCGGAACTGCCCCGTGAACACCTGCCCCGGCCACCGCAACGGGGCCTGGCCGCTCTCCCTGCGCCACCGGTCGGTAGGGCTGTCCCGCGCCCAGCCCATGGCACCGATCAGGACCCGGGAGGGGCCACCGGCAACGTCGAAGCGGGTCGAGCCCGGCGCGTTGAAGACCGACGCGGTCTCGACGGGCGGTTCGTCGGGAGCACTGCGTAGCGACTCGGCCATCCGGGCCGAGCGCAACCGCTGCATCGAGGCGACGGTCCGCGCGAGCAGAGCCGTGCCGTCCGGCGCCGGCAGCGGCACGACATCGGTCACCGACACCGGCCCGCGGTTGCTGCGAAGGGACACGCGCAACCGCCACGACCCGGCGCGCGGGACCACGGCTCGGCCGGTGAAGCAGCCGAAGCCGCACGGACTCAGAGCAGCGGCAATCCGTGGTGCCCCCGTGGGGGCAATCGCCAACTGCCCGGAGAGCCGGGCAGCGCGCAGCCCGTCCCCGGGCGCGACGCCGAGCACCGACACATCGACCCGCACCGGGCCGGGGCGCGGTGGCG
>JBBRHF010000172.1:0-9204 GCA_038223055.1 Actinomycetes bacterium
CCCGGCGAGGTAGAGAAGCGGCAGGAAGTGATCGGGAGTCGGCACTGCCTGGCGGAAGTCGGCGTGCCGGTCGAGGCTTGCGACGTCGCTGGGCTGGTCGAGCATGAGCTCCCTGGCCCGGTCGTCGAATCGGTGCGCCCAGTCGTAGCCGGCGTCGGGCATCGACCGATTGGCCCCGCTCAAGTTGTGCACGATGTTGCCGCTGCCGATGATCAAAACCCCGCTGTCCCGAAGCGGTGCGAGCCGGGCGCCGAGCTCGAGGTGGTAGTCGAAGGGCTTGTCGGCGTTGATCGAGAGCTGTACGACGGGAATGTCGGCCGCGGGGAACGCATGCACGAGCACCGACCAGGTGCCGTGGTCGATGCCCCAGCTGTCGAGGTCGTAGCCGACCCAGTGCGGCTTCACCACATCGGACACCTCGTCGGCCAGCTCAGGCAGGCCGGGCGCGGGATAGTCGACGTCGAACAGTTTCTGCGGGAAGCCGAAGAAGTCGTGGATGGTGCGCGGTCTCGGCATCGCGGTGACGGCAGTGGCATTGATGTACCAGTGCGCGGAGACGACCAGGATCGCGCGTGGCGTGGGAACCGCCGCGCCGAACGCCCGCCACGCCTCGGTGTAGCGGTTGGTCTCGATCGTGTTCATCGGGTTGCCGTGGCCGATGAATGCGGCCGGCATCGGCGTTGTCAGGCCCTGGTCACTCACCATTCTTTGTCCCTTCCACGCCACCAGCCAACCACGGGCCCGGACCGGGACTAGAGTCCGGCGCATGGCCGGTGACAACCCGCTCGGGACGATCCTGGGTGTGTGGGCGCATCCCGACGACGAGACCTACCTCTGCGGCGGGCTGATGGCCCGCGCGGTCCGCGCCGGCGACCGCGTCGTCTGCGTCACGGCGACCCGAGGGGAACTCGGCTCGCCGGACGAGGAGCGCTGGCCGAGCGGCCCCGAGCTTGCCGCCGTACGCACTGCCGAGATGGAGACCGCCCTGGCCTACCTCGGGGTCACCGAGCACCACTGGCTGGACTACCCCGACGGCGGCTGCGGCGACGTGGACCAGAACGACGCACTGAGTGGTTGGCGCGGTTCCGGCCGCCGATGGACGAGCTCAACGTATTCATGGGCGCCGAGCCGCCGTGCACGTCCGTCGACGAACTCAGCGTCCACCTCGAGCTGACCGGCGACCTGCTCGCGGCCAAACTGGGCGCCATCCGGTCGATGACCAGCCAGGTCGAGCCACTCGTTCAGGCACTCGGCGAGGAGTTCTTCCGCGAGGGAATGGCCGAGGAGTCCTTCCGGGCACCCTGACCAGCTGGGCATGGACATGGGCGCCAGCCGGGGTGACGATGTGGCCATGAGCCAGGGCGAGGCGGGATCCGTCGGGCGTCACGATGTGACGCGTCGAGCGGTGTTGATCGGCGCGACGGCGGCATCGGCGGCTATCGCCGAGGGCCTAGTGGTGGACCATCCTCGCCACATGTCGAGCACCCAGCAGCACAGCGCGGCGTAAGGCGTGTTTGGCCTCTCGCCGCCGCAGCAGCGTGTCTGCTGCTGGCCGTCGCAATCATGTGGCTCTATCCGCATCTCGTCGCGGCGGGCGCCGGGGCCCCAGTCCTCCGGACGGCTTCAGCCGTGGGCCTGCTCGCCGCCGTCGGCAGGCCCGTCTTCGTGGTCTCGGCGATCGTCCGTCTCCTGGCGCAGCAATCGACCGGCCGGGGCACGGCTCCGGTGAGCCTGTCACGCGGAGCCGGCAACCACGCTTACTGTTGTCACCATGAATGACCGCATCGTGTGGATCGACTGCGAGATGACCGGACTCGACCTCAGGCGCGACGCGCTCGTCGAGGTCGCCGCACTCGTGACCGACTCCGACCTCGCCGTCCTCGATGACGGGGTGGACGTCATCATCCGGCCGCCCGACGAGTCGCTCGAGCAGATGGTCGACGTCGTGCGCACGATGCACACGACGTCGGGCCTGCTCGACGCCCTCGCCGGTGGGACCTCCCTCGCCGACGCCGAGGCGACGGTGCTTGCCTACGTGCGCGACCACGTGCCCAACGCCCGCAAGGCTCCCCTGGCCGGCAACTCCGTGTCGGTGGACCGGGCCTACCTCGCCCGCGACATGCCGTCGCTCGATGACCATCTGCACTACCGGATCATCGACGTCTCCTCGATCAAGGAGCTGACCCGGCGCTGGTATCCCCGGGTCTACTTCAACTCCCCGACCAAGAGCGGGGGGCATCGCGCCCTGGCCGACATCCGGGAGAGCATCGAGGAGCTGAAGTTTTATCGTGCGGCGGTGTTCGTGCCCCAACCCGGGCCGGACTCGGCCACGGCCAAGGAGCTGGCCGCCGGCTTCACCCTGCCCGCCGCGGATGCCTCTTTGCCCTGATCGACGGGCCGGTATGCTGTGGTGCGCCGCGACCCCGTCGCGGCACACGGTGGGTGTAGCTCAGCTGGTAGAGCACCTGGTTGTGGTCCAGGTGGCCGCGGGTTCAAGTCCCGTCACTCACCCCATGAAAGGCCCAGGTCAGGGCCTTGATCGGCTCCTCGGCCCCTCACGTATGCAGGGGGTCGAGGAGGGGTTGAATCGGTCACCATCCCCGAATGTCCGCTGGGACGGACAATCTGCCTTCCTCACTCAGGCGCTTCCCCTCGTGCGGGGCCATAGACCCACAAGAAGTCCTCGCGACGCTGGACAGAATGTTGCTCTAAGGTGTTCGCGGGCATCGGGCCGAGCTCAAAGCCGCACAATGTCCGAGACCGTGTCCCGAGTTGACCGGGTGCGACGGTGACCCTGGCCTGCGATGGGCGGGCCCGGAAGGAGGGGCACATGGTCGCGACCAGCAACACACCCAGGCCGCCCTTCGAGGCGATTGAGTTCAGCGATGAAGGCAACCGGCGTGTCCTGTCAGCCGCAGCCAAGAGGGGGCAGCTGACTCGGTTGGCGGCGGGCATCTATACCTCGATTGCCGACCGGGACCCGGCCACAATTGCTCGCCGCCACCTGTGGCGAATCGTCGCTCATGAGATGCCTGCTGCAGTCATCGCGGACCGGTCCCCGGACGGGTGGCATGCCAGAGGACGGACGTCTGTACGTCGTGTCGCGACGTACGCGGCCACTGACCCTGCCGGGTGTCGAGGTCGTGCCACGATCCGGTCCGGGTGCCCAGCCGGGCGACATGTCGCTCCCCGATGGTCTGCATCTGTCCAGGGGAGGCCCGCGCCTTGCTGGACAATCTCGCGCGCAGCCGTCAGGACGGCACCGGTCGGTCTCGCACGCTGAGCCGGGAGGATGTGGAAACGTGGCTGGACTCGCTGTGCGCCGCTCGCGGACCCGAAGGGCTAAATCGGTTGCGCGATCAGGCCAGAGCCCTCTCTCCGGCGCTGGGGCGGCGAACCGAACTTGGTGTCCTCGATCGACTCATCAGCGAAGCATTGAACACGCGCCACGACATCCGGCTCACGTCCGGGGCGCTCGCGACTCGGGCTGCGGGGGCGCCGGTGGACCAACGTCGGGTCGAGTCGTTCGCCCGGCTGGCGGATGTGTTGGTGAACCTGTCGCCCGGCGTCGTTCCTGCGCTGCCCATCGACGAGTCGCGGCGCGCGCTACTGCCGTTCTACGAGGCATACTTCTCGAACTTCATCGAAGGAACCGAGTTCACCCTTGACGAGGCAGCGGAGATCCTCTTCGAGGAACGCGTTCCGGCGGAGCGGCCCCAAGACGCCCACGACGTTCTCGGCACCTATCTCATCACGAACGACCTGGCAGCTATGCGGACCGTGCCCAGGTCCTCGCAAGAACTTCTCGACCTGTGCCGCGAACGGCACGCGATTCTGATGGCCGCTCGTCCAGACACACTGCCTGGCCGCTGGAAGGAGCGTCCCAACCGTGCAGGACAGACCGAATTCGTCGATCCGAATCTTGTGGTGGGCACGTTGCGTGTTGGCTTCGATCGGGCGGCTGACCTGACCAGTCCGTTCGCGCGTGCGGTCTTCCTGATGTTCCGTCAGTGAGGTGCACCCCTTCGCCGATGGAAATGGCCGGATCGCGCGACTCATGATGAATTCGGAGTTGGTGGCGTCAGGGGAGGTCCGCATCATCATCCCCACCGTCTACCGGTTGAACTACCTCAGCGCTCTCAAGAGCGCCACTCACACCGGCAATGACGCCGCCCTCGTCGCCGTCCTGGCCTACGCCCGACGATGGACCTCCCGGGTCAACTTTGCCAGCCGCCCGGAAGCGGAGAGGGACATGGCGAGGACGAATGCGCTGGCGCGACGCCTGGGACGCTGAGGAGGCAGGCGTTCGGCTCACGCTTCCCTGAGGGCCACCGCGCCGTGGCGGGCGGACACGGGTCAGCCCGGGAATCCGTAGGCGGGCAGCCAGATCAGTCGTCGTCGGTCGGGTTGGGCACCGCGCCCCAGAGGCTGTGGCGGGGTGCCGGCATCGTCGAGCGAGCGCCCTTGACGCTCTTCCAGATCGCCTGGTTGAAGGTCTGTTCGTTGATCGAGTCCTCCCTGTCAAGCTGTTGCGCGGCCGACACGGAGGCCATCGGGGCGTCCACCCCGTTGGTGTTGTCGCCGGCCTCGCTCGGCCGCACCGCGGCGTAAGCGCCCGCGTCGGCCCGGCGCCTGAACGGGGCGAGCATCGGGGTGGCATAGGTGTCGAACTGGGTCAGCGGGGCGATGCCGACAATGTTCTCGATCGTCCGCAGCATCGAGGCGGTCGAGTAGAACGTCGAGTCAACCTTCCCGTGCTGAGTGTAGGGGCTGATCACCTGCGAGATGGTGCGGTGGGCATCGACGTGGTCCGGGCCGTTCTGAGCGTCGTCCTCGGTGACGAAGATGGCCGTGTCCTTCCAGTACGGCGAGTGCGAAACAGCGTCGACGAGGCGCCCGAGAGCAAGGTCGTTGTCCGCGACGTACGCCCGGGGTGTCGGCATCTTCGGCCTGGTGCCCGCGGTGTGGTCGTTGGGAAGCCGGACGAACTGCACGGCCGGCAGGTTGCCGTCGGTGACGAACTGGTCGAACTCTCGCTGCCACTCGGTCAGGCGGGGCGTGCCGCATCCCGCGCGGCGGGGTGCGAACGTGTCCGGGTTGTTGGGGCAGGCCAGGTCGTAGCCGAGGAAGGCGTGGTCGGTGTGTGCGTCGAGAACGGCGTCCGTGGCGACCATCTGCTTGTCGGGCCCCGGGTTGACATAGAAGCCGTAGTTGCGGAACGAGATGCCGGCGGTCGCGAGGCGATGCCAGATGTAGCCGCTGGTCACATCCTTGTTCGGGACGATGGCCGAGTCCTTGCTCTCCGAGGGGTACGGCGCGTTGCGGCCGGAGTAGTTCGCCGGCCACAGCGCCTCCGTGTAGGGATTGGAGTTGGCGGCGACCGACCAGTTCCAGCCCTGGGCGCTGATCTCGGCGTTGGCGTAAAAGTTGTCCAGGGTGACAAACCGGCGCTGCAACTCCCGCTAGTTGGGGGCGGACTCCTCGCCGAACAGGTTCAGGCTGGCGTCTCCGTCGCCCTTGCCCAGCGAGCCGAACACCTGGTCGTAGGTGCGATTCTCCTGCACCACATAGATGACGTGCTTGATCGCAGGCCGGCCTCGGTGACGGGCTCGGGGCCGGTCGAAGCCGTCGTTCGAGGCCACCTGCCTGGTGTAGGTCTTCAGTGTCCCGCGGTCCAGGGGAAGTGGCACCGTCGACAGGCTTCCCGCCATCATCGAGCCGACGTACTGATCCGGGCTCGTCGGTGTCGTCGCCGTAGGGTCCGGGTGACCAGGCCCGTTGTTCGGACCGGCACCCAGGCCCTTCGCGTTCGCGACGAACAGACGGTCGCCCGTCGCCACGACGCCCGTGGGATACCACCCGGTCGGCACCGACCCGCTGACCTGCCCAGCTGCGACGTCCACCACCGCCACAGCGTTGTTCCCGGAGTTGGTCACATAGAGCGTGCGCCGGTCCGGCGACAGCGCCAGACCGACCGGGTTGCTGCCGACCTCCGCCCGCTCGTAGGGCGCCAGGTCGATCCTCGCCGCGACCGTGTTGGTGGCGGTGTCGAGCACGGTGACGGTGTCGCTGTCCCCGTCGGCGACGTAGAGCCGTGCGGCCTCCGGGTCGAGCAGGACCGCGTTCGGGTGGGTGCCGACGGTCACGGTCGCGGTCACCCTCGGTGCGGCAGCGGTGAGGTCGAGAACGGAGACGGTGTCCGCCCCCTGGTTGGAGACGTAGGCGGTCTTCCCGTCCGGGCCGACCGCCACGCCGTACGGCGCGTGCCCCACGGCCACCGACTGCACCGCGCCGGTCGCGAGGTCGATCACGCTGGCCGCGTCGGCGAGGTGGTCGGCGACCACCAGACGAGTCCCGTCGGCGAGCGCCTCGAGCCCCGCCGGGAACATGTTCACCTTGGCCCCAGCCGGGTTCTTCCGCGGCAGCGCGATGGGAGTGGTCTCGGTCAGCAGGCCGCCTGCGACGTCGTAGACGTGGATCTGCTCGCTGCCGCCACCGCTGGCGTAAACGCGCCGGCCGTCGGCGCTGAACGCGAGGCCCACGAACAGCGCCGCCGGCCGGTCGTAGGGCAGGGTCTGGGTGACCACGGACGTCCTCGGGTCCACCACCTGCAGCGACTGAGTGCCCTGGCCGCCGTTGCTCACCAGGAGCATGTCGCCGGCCGGTGACAGCCGCGCGGACAGCGGCAGGTCTCCCAAGGTGGTCTGCACCCCGGCCGGCTGCACCCGGTAGCCCGCCGGGGTGACCGCAGTCCCGTCACCCGCCGGGCCGGCGTGGCCGGTCACCCCCGCCGCGACTGCCGCCCCCGTGCCGAGCACGGACACGGCCAGCACGGCTGCGCCAGCCCGGCCGAGGGATCGTTGTCTGTGTGTGAACCTCACTGCGCCTCCCGCGGTCGTCGCCCAACGGGACCTGGCTCCGGGTGGACGATCCGGACGCTAGGCAACGCACACGTGAAGCAAGACAACCCTGAGTGACCACTCGGGTGGACAATTCATGAACAAACAGCCGCGTTGCCGTCCAAGCCCCGCGGCTACGATGCTCACGTCCGGTCCACCAGCATCCGGGCCCAGCTCGATCGCGGGTTCCTGTCCCGTCACCCCCTCCACGAAAGTGCAGGTCAGCAGATGAGCCACCCCCACCCCGAGCTCGGCTCGCCACCCCCCTTGCCGGCCCACGGCCTGCGCGTCGTCGGGCTCGGCGGCCTCGGCGAGATCGGGCGCAACATGACCGTCTTCGAGCATGCCGGACGGCTGCTGATCGTCGACTGCGGAGTGCTCTTCCCCGAGGAGACCCAGCCCGGGGTCGACGTGATCCTGCCCGACTTCACCTGGATCCGGGACCGGCTGGACAAGATCGAGGCCATCGTCTTGACCCACGGGCACGAGGACCACATCGGCGGAGTGCCCTACCTGCTGCGCGAGCGCTCCGACATCCCCGTCGTCGGCTCCAAACTGACCCTGGCGTTCATCGCGGCCAAGCTCAAGGAGCACCGCATCACCCCCAAGTCCGTCGAGGTGGCCGAAGGGGACCGCCGGGGTTTCGGCCCGTTCGACTGCGAGTTCGTCGCCGTCAACCACTCCATCCCCGACGGGCTGGCCCTCGCCCTGCGCACCCCGGCCGGGCTGGTGCTGCACACCGGCGACTTCAAGATGGACCAGTTCCCGCTCGACCAGCGCATCACCGACCTGCGCGCCTTCGCCCGCCTCGGCGAGGAGGGCGTCGACCTGTTCCTCACCGACTCGACCAACGCTGAGGTCCCCGGGTTCACCACCGCCGAGCGCGAACTGGCGCCGGCGATCGAAGAGGTGTTCCGTACGGCGCCGCGGCGCATCATCGTCTCCAGCTTCGCGAGCCACGTGCACCGCATCCAGCAGGTACTCGACGCCGCCCACAAGCACGGGCGCAAGTGCGCCTTCGTCGGCCGGTCCATGGTGCGCAACATGGGCATCGCCCGCGACCTCGGCTACCTCGACATCCCCAAGGGCCTGGTCGTGGACCTCAAGGTCCTGGAGAAGCTGGCCGACGACAAGATCACGCTGATCTGCACCGGCTCCCAGGGCGAGCCGATGGCCGCGCTCTCCCGGATGGCCAACCGCGACCACATGATCCGGATCGGGGTCGGCGACACGGTGTTGCTGGCGAGCTCGCTCATCCCCGGCAACGAGAACGCCATCTACCGGGTGATCAACTCGCTCACCCGGTGGGGTGCCAACGTGGTGCACAAGGGCAACGCGAAGGTGCACGTGTCCGGTCACGCGAGCGCCGGCGAGCTCGTCTACTGCTACAACATCGTGCGCCCCAGCAACGTGATGCCGGTGCACGGCGAGTGGCGTCACCTCACCGCCAACGGCGCCCTCGCGATCAAGACCGGGGTCGCCCCGGAAAGGGTGGTGCTGGCCGAGGACGGCGTCGTCGTCGACCTGGTCGACGGCCGGGCGAAGGTGACCGGCAAGGTTCCCGCCGGCCTCGTCTACGTCGACGGCATGACGGTCGGCGGAGCGACCGAGGCCTCGCTTAAGGACCGGCGAACCCTCGCCGAGGAGGGGTTCATCACGATC
Source organism: Actinomycetes bacterium (assembly GCA_038223055.1). Taxonomy (GTDB): domain Bacteria; phylum Actinomycetota; class Actinomycetes; order JACCUZ01; family JACCUZ01; genus JBBRHF01. Next base: position 8,562 of record JBBRHF010000172.1, read on the forward strand.
GTGTGCCTCGTCGACGCCGACACCGGCAAGCTCACCGAGAAACCCGACTTCCTGGCTCGCGGTTTCGTGCACGACGATTCGACCTTCACGTCGGTGGTGCCACTGATCGAGAAGGCCCTGCACAAGGCCGCCAAGGAAGGCATCGGAGAGCCGCACCAGCTCGAGCAGCTCATCCGGCGCACCGTGAGCCGCTGGGCGAGCGACACCTACCGCCGACAGCCGATGATCCTGCCGATCATCATCGACGCCTGACCCAGGGGCTCAGTGTCTCGGCGATCTTCCCGACGTCGACGAGGCTGCCATCGGCGATCGACATGACCAGGTCGAACGCCTCTTGCTCTGGCGCCTGCACGTCCGCCTCATTGAGGGCGTAGCACAGGCGCACAGCGACCCAGCCCAGTCTTTTGTTGCCATCAATCAGGGCGTGATTGCTGACCACGGACGAGAGCAGCGCAGCCGCCTTGCCGTGCAGGCTCGGGTAGGCGTCGGCGCCGAACACGGTGGCTTGAGGTCGAGCGAGAGCTGACTCGAGCAATCCCCAGTCTCGTACGTCGGGTCGGGGGGCGAGGGCCGCCACGGCCGCCCCAAGCACGTCCACGAGAAACAGAAACAAAGTGGTCAACCCAAACCGCGGGGGTGCACG
>JBBRHF010000173.1:0-9135 GCA_038223055.1 Actinomycetes bacterium
CGGCGAAACCCTTCAAGTGGAAGTTCACCACCACCGACCTGGACGACATCCTCGAGCGCCTCGACCGACACCAGCCAGCCGAACCCGAGGCCCCCCAAGCCAGCGCCGCATGACCCCCGACGAACTTACAAACCTGACCACTAAGATGACAAACTCGGACCAAGTAACGCGTTCAGACACTGCGACCGAGGAGTCGACCGCTACATGACCGACGTGCCCTGAAACCCGGCGCCTGATGGATCAAAGCCGTCCGCCCGAATGAGGAGGCACACCGTGGGCCGAAACGTCGCGCAAAAGCTTATCGCAGCCCATCTGGTGTCCGGCGAGATGACTCCTGGGGACGAGATCGCGCTCCGGGTCGACCAGACGCTCACCCAGGACGCCACCGGCACAATGGTCATGCTCGAGCTGGAGGCGCTCGGCCTGGATCGGGTGCGCACGGAGGTGTCGGTGCAGTATGTCGACCACAACCTGCTGCAGACCGACAGCAAGAACGCCGAGGACCACGAGTTCTTGCGCTCGGCCTGTCAGCGGTTCGGGCTCTGGTACTCCAAGGCGGGTAACGGGGTCTCCCACCCCACCCATATGCAGCGGTTCGGGATCCCCGGCAAGATCATGGTCGGCTCGGACAGCCACACCCCGGCGGCCGGCGGGCTGGGCATGCTGGCGATTGGGTTGGGCGGCATCGAGGTGGCGATGGCGATGGCCGGCTCACCGATCTACCTGCGGATGCCGCAGATCTGGGGTGTACGACTGACCGGTGAGCTGCAGGCCTGGGTCAGCGCCAAGGACGTCATCCTGGAGATGCTCCGTCGTCACGGCGTCAAGGGCGGGGTGAACCGGATTATCGAGTACCACGGCCCCGGGCTGGCACAGCTCACCGCGATGGACCGGCATGTCATCGCGAACATGGGGGCCGAGCTGGGCGCTACCAGCACCGTGTTCCCGGCCGATGGACAGGTGCGGGCGTTCCTTCGCGCCGAGCAGCGTGAAGAGGACTTTGTCGAGCTGCTCGCCGACGAGGACGCGACGTACGACGTCACCGAGGAGATCGACCTGTCCACGCTGGAGCCGCTGATCGCGCTGCCCAGCTCTCCGGGCAACGTGGTGCCGGTCCGCGAGGCGGCTGGTCAGGACGTGGGACAGGTGGTGATCGGTTCCTCGGCCAACCCGGGCCTGCGTGACTTCGCGGTAGTGGCCGCGATCGTCCGCGGACGACAGAGCCCCGCGAGGGTGTCCTTCGACGTGAACCCATCCTCACGCCAGATCCTGCAGGACCTGACGAAGATGGGCGCCACGTTCGACCTGGTCGCGGCGGGCGCGCGGATCCACCAGTCCGGTTGTATGGGCTGTATCGGCATGGGCCAGGCGCCATCGGCGGGGAGCATCAGCCTGCGCACGTTCCCGCGCAACTTCCCGGGGCGCTCCGGGACGCAGGAGGACTCGGTCTTCCTCTGTTCCCCCGAGACCGCCGCCGCGGCCGCACTCACCGGGCAGATCACCGACCCTCGGGATCTGCCGCGGCTGCTCGACATCGACTACCCGCGCGTCGAGCTGCCGACCGAGTCGAGCGTGAACGCCGCGATGCTCGAGGCACCGCTGGTGGCGGAGCAGGCCGCTGGGGTCGAGCTGGTCAAGGGATCGAACATCTCCTCGCTGCCGGATTTCGACCCGCTGCCGGACCGGATCGAGGCACCGGTCGCGCTCAAGGTCGGCGACGACGTGTCCACCGACGCGATCCTGCCGGCCGGCGCGGCGGTGCTGCCCTACCGAAGCAACATTCCCAAGCTGGCCGAGTTCACCTTCAGCCAGCTCGACCCGAGCTACCCCGCACGGGCCCTCGCGACCAAGAATAGCAGTGGGCACGTCGTTGTCGCCGGCGCCAACTACGGGCAGGGGTCCTCGCGCGAGCACGCCGCGATCGCCCCGCGCTATCTCGGTCTGCGTGCGGTCCTCGCGGTGTCCTTCGCGCGAATCCACTGGCAGAACCTGGCGAACTTCGGAGTGCTCGCACTGGAGTTCGCCGATCCCGATGACTACCGGCGGGTCGAGCAGGGTGACGTCCTGGTGCTGGAGGGCATTCGGGCCACCCTCCCCACCGGCACCGAGATCACGGTGCGCAACACCACCCGCGACGAGCACTACGTTGCCCGACACCGACTCTCCGAACGGCAGGTCGGGGTGCTCCTGGCCGGTGGACTGCTTCCCTGGCTCCGCCAGCAGAACTAATCGCCAACCAAATGAATCGTCTGGGGCAGCGCAGCAACGAGGCCGCCGTCGCTGAGGTGCTCGAAGCGTTGCGCTGCCGATGACGGTCAACGCGATCCGCCGCTGCCGGGCGGTATCTCTCGCCGGCTCCTGCTACTTCGTCATGCGGACCATGCCCGAGGCATCCTCATCGACGCGGGGGCTTGAGCAGCAACGGAACGGCCAGTGGCGCTACGCACCGCGTGGCCGAGTCGGTGAAGATCTTGCCTGCAAGCATGTGGCGTTGGTGGTCGCCTATGAAACACACTGGGACGGGGTCGGTCCAGGGGGAGGTGGGGGTGCCGGTAAGAATCGTGTCACCAGGGGCAATCCCGGATGATCTTGGATGTGCTCAGCGTGCTTCCCTGCGGCAGGGCGTAACGGCAGGATGATCCCATGGCACGGACGCCACTAGACGTCGATGAGCTCGTCGAGCTCTGGACTCTGCTGAAGGAGGACCGGGAGCTCCTCGCCGGCAAGTACGGCGCGACGAGGTTGGGGTTCGCCTTGTTGCTGAAGTTCTACACCCAGCATGGAAGATTCCCGCGAGGTCGAGCGGAGTTGCTTGACGAGGCTGTCGCGTTCGTCGCCGGGCAGGTGCGGGTGCCAGCGTCGGAGCTGGGGCTGTACGACTGGTTCGGTCGGACGAATACGTTCCACCGTGCGCAGGTCCGGACGCATCTGGGGTTCCGGGAGTGCAGTGTCGCGGACGCGGAGAAGCTGACCGGATGACTCGCTGACCACGTCGCCCTCAGGGAGCGCCGCCCGGACCGGTGCATGCCGAACTGCCCAACGCTGCCGCGCGGAGTCAATCGAGCCGCCTGCGGCGGGCCGGTGCGCCCGGATCGTGCAGGAAGCGCTGCACGCCGCTGAGGAGATGTTGACGCTGCGGGTACGTGGGGTGCCGGTACGCGCTGGACCGTATCGGTCGCCCGGCCGAGGATGTCGCACTGATCGCCGTGCACGCGTTCGACTGTCACGGGGCGCACGCCGAGGGGCTCACCACCGGGTGGGCCGGGCGGCTCGGGAAGCATTACCCTGAAATCTTCACCCCCGACGTCACCGGTGTCGACCTGGCCGAGGTCGCCACCGGGCTCGTCGCACTGCCCGAATCGTGACCCCCGACGCGAATTTCTGATCACCCTCCAACGTGAAGGAGCCAGATCATGGCCACTCTGCGCAGTCACATCACGATCGACCGGCCCGCCGGCGAGGTGTGGGCGGTGGTGAGCGACGCCGGCGCCATCTCGACGTGGTTCCCGATGGTCCAGACCTCCACCGCGACCGGGGAGGATCGACACTGCACGCTTGAAGGAGGCGTCCCGCTCGACGAGAAGATCGTCACCAACGATCCGGATCTGCGTCGATTCCAGTACCGCATCGTCGGCGGTGGCGTGCCGGCCCAGTCGCACCTCGGAACAATCGACGTGATCGAGCAGGGCGGCATCAGCCTCGTCGTCTACAGCACGGAGATCACTCCCGATGAGCTCGCCGGGACCCTCGGCCCGGCGATCGAGGACGGCATCCGTGGACTCAAGCAGCACTGCGAGACGAACGCCTGATACCAGGACTGTCGACCTTGGTGCAGCGCCCTTGGACGCGGCCCGGGGGAGGCTCACTGCGTCCTGTCACGGTTACGGCCCCCGGTTCGGGCCTGGTCACCCACGTTCTGCAATGGCCTGGCGATCACTGCGGCCCGGAGTTCCCGGTCGAGGAACGCGACCTCACCAATGCCGTTGCCCAGAGTCCGACATCGCACCGCAGATGCCCGTGAGTGCCACCAACGATTCCCACGCCTCAGCGGCACGCTGTTCCTGCTGCCGCTGTGTCGCTGCCGACACTGTGTCCCAGCGCTGGCTACCCCGGGGCCCTGGTCCAACGCGGTCAGCGTCAGCCGGCTGCGGCTCGGGCGGCAGCGTCGGCGTCAAGCACCGGGCAGCCCTGGGCGCCTAGCGCATTGAGTGCGTGGTCGAAGGTAGAGGGTGTTCCAGAGCGTGATGAAGTTTAGGACCAGGCCGAGTGCGCCAAGTTGGTCTTCCATGCCGGGGCAATCCCTGGAGATCTACAGCCGCCTCGCCCTCGCCGACGCCCAACAGCACGACAACGAAGTCATCACCCGGTTCCCCGTCTGACCGCCACCGCCACCTTGCGGCCTGGGCCACGCTCGGGAGAACGGGGCCGACACGACGCGTCCGCGACCCCCAATCGCCCCGCCAGGCACTCCACCACCCCGACCGGCACCTGCCTCGGGTCGGCCATGAACCACCCCAGGAAACGCACCGTGCACAACTGGACGGCGAACCCCAACCGGTTGTGGTCACGGCGCCTGGCCTCCACCAGCTCCGGTCCGCGGCGTCCACGAAGAAGAACCTCTCCAGCTCGTCAGGGAAGGAACCCCCCCGGTACGCCGCGTACCCCGCAGCCTGCCCATCCGACAAGAACTCGACCGGCACCCCAACCTCCAACAGCCGACAACACGACCGCCGAAGACTCATCTACTCAAACCAGGAGGTCAACGCCAGGATCCAGACCAGAAGGGTTTAGCGCACGATCCTGTTCCGATGTTCCTCAACCCCCAACTCGGCCAGCCCGTCGACCAGCTTCGGCGCGAGGCACCGCGCAACCCCGGCAGCGGGCCCGGTCCGGTCGCAGCGCGACCACCGAGCCGTCCAGGCGGCGGACCCGCCGGGTCCGCGCCCGCGACCAGACCCGCAGCACCCCCTCGCAGTCCGGCTCCGGGCAGCTGAGCACCCGCGAGCAGCGCTCGCCGCGCCGCGTCGGGGTCCACGACCGTGATCACGCAAGCTCGCTCTCTGCATCCGGCCACCCTGCCGTGCAGACCGGCGGGCCGGGAAGGGGGAAGTCGTGTTGCAGCGGCCACGCTCCGCCGGGTCCACGACAACCCCTTTGGACCCAACGGCTTCAGCGCACCTCGACGACACGGTGCGGACCAGCCAGCTGTGACACCCCCAGCGCGATCAGCCACACCACGGTTCATCCACACCGTGGCGTCGCACACCAACGACCCGACCAGAGTCCGGCACCCCTCGCCAAGCCCGTCTCACCATGACGCGATCGTCCCCAGCCAACGCGACGGTCAACAGGCACCTGGACCGCGCTGGTGGACGCCGCACCATCCCGAGACCACGTCCAGGCACTACGGCAGGCCGGGCTGAGCCTGGCGCGCATCGCCGAGCTGTCTGGAGCCGGCCGGGGCACCGTTAACGCCCTCGCGGACGGGACACCGGCCCGCCGCCAGCCCCCGCCGACGCGGGTACGCGCCGACACCGAACGGCGCCTGCTCGCGGTCCGGGCCGACCCGAGCAACGCCGCCCCCGGCCGGCGGATCGACGCCACCGGAACCCGCCGGCGCCTACACGGTCTCGCCGCCCTGGGCTGGTCCATCCCTGCCCTGACCCCGCACACAACCCTCACCGCCCGCACCCTGCGCCGCACCCTGACGGCCGGGACCGTCACGGCCGGCACCGCGCGGGCGATCGCCGCGCTCTACCACCAGCTGCACGCCATCGCGGTCGCCCGCCCCAGTGCTGCAGGCCGAGCCGCACCGCCGGCGTGGGACCACACCGACAACGACACCGACCAGCCCGACACACCGCCGCGCCGCGGCCTCCGCGGCGATCACCTCGACGCCAACGAGACCGACACCGACACCGACCCCGGCCACGACGACAGAGGCCCCGTGCTGGACCAGGTCGCGGTCGAACGCGCCATGACCGGCGAGCGACTCCACCTCACCAACGCAGAACGCCGCGACGCCGTCGCACGGCTGACCCGCTGCGGCCTGTCCGCCCGGCTCATCGCCGAACTGCTCCACACCACCAGCGGCACCGTCACCCGTCTACGCGCCGCCGGCCGGGACGTAGCTGCGTGATCCGCCGACGCGGTGGAGGCGCCGCGGCCGACAGGCACGTAGCGACCCACCGAAACACCAAGGAACGCGAGGAGTGATCGGCAATGACCCGAGTCCCGTACCGCATCGGCGAGGACGTCGCCGCGATGTACCTCGACCCCCGGCACGGCACCCCCAGCCTGTCGCCCGGCTACGTCAGCGCGATCAGCGCCCACGACACCGGCTGGACCGTTCGAGTCACCATCCGCGGCAAGCCCGAGCCGGTGGAGTACCGCACCAGCTGGAGCGGGCAGTGTGACTTCCTGAGCCGCGCGGGTGACCACCTGAAGGGTCGGCGGCGGCTTACGAGAGGTGTCGACGGCGCGCTGCGCTCGGTCGAGGAGTTGGCGGGCGTCTTGGACGATGCCGAGGGTGACCTGTCGGCGCAGGCCGACCGATGAGCGAGGACAGCCCGATCCCGATTCCTGTGGGTCGATGGGAATGGGAGGAGAGCCTTCGCGCCGGCAGCTACCTGCCTCCTCACGTCGACAGGGGTCCCTTGGAGGACGCAGAGTTCCTTCACGACCACGGCCACCTGCCTCCTGACCTCGATCTTCCTGGGCCGACGTCGACCACGGAGTACCGCAGGGCACTCGCCGACGCCGCACTGGACGCGACCAAGGATGCCCGCGCCGAAGGACGCCCTCTGGACCCGTTCGAGGAGGCGCTCTTGCAGGAACACCAGCGGCTCAACGGAGTGAGCCAGCTGTACCGCGAGGAAGGCCAGATGTGGCTGCGGGTGAGCCCGGGCCATTCGGTGAGCGAGCAGTGGCTCCAGGAGCAGGTCCCCGATCTGTACGCGCAGTGGTTGGGTGCGCCAAGCGGGGCCGCGCGCGACCAGTTGGCGGTGCAGATCGAGACGCGACTCGAGGAGGTTGCGTCGGATGGGTCGTGGGACCAGGTGGCGCCGCACCACCAGCAGAACACGCCGGCGACGTCGCTCTCGGAGCGGATCGGCACCTACGAGGCCGTGGTCGACGCGATCGGCGCGCTGCCGATTGGGCACCGGGATCGCCCGGCGCAGCGGGCGAGCGGGGATGTGCTGCGTGGTGACGTGGCGGCGATGCCCTCGGGTGAGGCGCGGGAGGGGCTGACCCGGCGCCTGGACGCCGCGTACCTCGTCGCTGACCGGCCCGTCTTCGAGGCGATCGCCGAGGCCCCGGTCGACCGGCTGGGGATTGCCGAGCTGGCCGGCGCCAGCGGCGGGGACCGGCCGCAGGTCTGCGCCGGGGAGATCCACGTGTGGATGGTGGCCGAGGATCCGCACGCTGCGCTTCGTGCCGACGTGTTCCTCGCGGTGACCGCCGCCGGCCACGACCCGGCCCGGCTGCAGGAGACCGTCGCGCGCCGTGGTGTCGATCTCGGCCAGGTCGCGCCTGCCCTCACCCCGGCGAGCGACTTCTACGCCCGACACCCCCCTCGCGATCGAGGCGACGCTCGACCGAGAGATCGCCGCGGGCGGGTTCCGCGACGTGGCGTCCTACGTCGCATCCTGGCAGCACAATCGGCCGACCTGCACGACACCGAGAGAGCCATCGTCGAGCACGTCGTCGGGTCGGTGATCGCGACCACCGACCCGGACGGACGGGATGTCCGTGTGGCCGCGCGGATGTGGGACGCGCCGCCGGCCGCGCCGAGTCTCGCGAGTGGATTGCCGCCCTGGAGCGCGGCGCCGGCCGCGCCGACGAGGTCTCCGATATGGCAGCCGCCGCGGACCTCGTCGCCGACCGGCCCGTCATCGAGGCGATCGCCGAGGTTTCCGTCCTGGCCGGCGCCGGCGGCGGGGACGGGCCGCAGGTCTCCACCGAACTCACCCACCCGCCGGCACCCGCCGATACCCAGCCGCACGGGGCGTCCCGGTGGCACCCGAAGGTCGCGGCGCTGGACCCCCACATCCTCACCGACCCGCACTGGCTCGCCCTGGCCGCCGGCCTGGACCGCGCCGAACACGCCGGCCTGGACCGCGCCGAACACGCCGGCCTGGACATCGCCTCCACCCTGACTGAGCTGGCCGCCACCACCCCGTTACCGCCGGACCACCGAGCCCGGGCGCTGCACTACCGGCTGATCGGCGCCTGCCCCGCCGCCGCCACCCCCGCCCCGGCGTTGGGCACCCCAGACCCGGCAGGAGCACCCGGCGCCGGGCCGGAGGCCGCCCCCACCGTCACACCGACCCGCCAGGCGCGGCCCGGCCAGGCGACTGACCGCACGCAGAACGGGATCCTCCGGTAAGCGTCACGGCGTCGCACTGGGGGTCGGGTTTGAGCGACAACCAGATCGGGCGAGCACGCAGCGCCGGTCAGTTCTTGGCGGCGCGCGGTGGGACGACGAGCCGGCTCTGGGCCTGCTCCCACCCGCTGTGCGGTGCCCCAGCGGTTCCCTCGCGCTCGCGCGGATCGGGGTAGTAGGCGGTGTCGCTCCAGCCGATGACCACCTCGATGGTGGCGTCGGCACCCAGCGGCAGCTCCTCGACCTGGATCTCGCCGTTCGGACCCGCCGTGGGGCTCATCCGGACGATGGTGTCCGGCAGCTTCACCGTGAGCAGCGCCGTGCCGCTCGGATCCACCCGGTCAAAGGACGGCAACAGGTGCACCGCGCCAGGGATAGGCTCGCGGCCCTCGTCGGTCAGCCGCACCTCGAAGGCGCCCGTCGCGTCGTCCCGGACGATGGCGCGCGGCTGCGAGACGTAGTGCAGGGCGCGGTCGGTGCGGGGGTTGTCCAGGCGTAGCCGCAGCTCCACCTGGCCGCGCTTGCGGGTCATCCGGTCCAGGCTGAGGGCCAGCCCGGGCTGCTCTGCACCGCTCTTGCCGGTCGGCTGGTCGTTGCTCACGACGCCACTCCTCTCAGGTCAGCGTTCGGTCCGAGCCCCCAGGCGGGGTCGGAGGTGGCCGCGACGGCGGTCCGGACGGCCGTCGCCTCGCCGAGCTCGGCGAGCAGCCGATCCCGGAAGGTCCGGCGCGCCTGGGGCGTGCGCAGCA
>JBBRHF010000174.1:0-8991 GCA_038223055.1 Actinomycetes bacterium
GTCACGTCGGTCAGCCGGTGCCGTCGGATGACGACGAGCGGCCGCGGCGTCACCCAAGCGCTGGCAGCAAGACGGGCGCCGCCGTCCAGCCGCAGGTGCAGGTGCGGGTGCAGCGGACTGAAGGGCCGGTCGTTGCCGCCAGTGCGGCTGGCCAGGAACTGCAGCGACTCGATGAGCTCCTCGTCGCTGTCGGCAATGGGCGGACCGTCGGTCAGGCGCCCGTCGCTGTGCTCGAGCACGACCTGGTCGTGGCCGTAGATCTCGATGTTCTCCAGGTCGGGCTGGTCGACCAGGCCCTGCAGCCGGCCCAGCGAGAACAGGGCATCAAAGACCGCGGTTGCAAGTGCCTGCTGCTCGTCCGCGGTGAAGGTGTCGCTGCCGGCACTCAGCGCCTCGTCGGCGTGCGCGGTGAGCAGGTCCAGCACGATGCGCCGACCGAGTTCGTGGCGGCCGCTCTCGTCCAGTCCCTCGTGTTCGCGCAGTGCGCCGGCGAGCTGGTCGGCGGCCTGCTGGCGGAACGCGCGCACCAGGCCCCAGTCGACCGGGCCGGCAGCGCCCGGTACAGGGGGTTTAGGGGCGGGGGCGGGGTGGTGCGGACGGTGCGCGGCCGGGCTGGGGGGGCGCGTCGTGGTGGTGGGTCCGGCGAGTGCCCGGGTTACGGGGCCGGGGGGCTGGTTGGGCAGGGTCGGTGGGGGCTGGGTCGAGCAGGTCGGCGGCGGGGGGTTGTCGTCGAAAAGCGGCAACGAGGTCAGCGAAGGCGGCGGGGCCGGCGCGGTGGGGTGCTCAGGCATGGGCGGGGTCTCCGTCTGGCAGCAGTGAGCCCGGTGCGAGGCGCTCGCGGCGGGTCGCGAGGAGGCTTTGGATCGCGCCGGCGGCGGCGTGCACGCTTCGCACCAGCGAACTGGACGCGAACTTGCGCCCGGCCGGGGCGCCGAGGCTGAGGACTTCGGCGTGAACGGGGTCCCAGGCCACGGCGGCGGCCACCGGCAGCGCCACCGCGGTCTTGATCTCCCCGGCGGAGTAGGGCTGCCCCTCCCCCACCAGCAGCAGGGCCAGGCCGTCGCCGCCGGTGCCTTGGCTGGTGAGGTCCTCGCGCAGCACCGCGGCGCGGGCGCGGGTCGCGGCGATCCCCGGCAGGGTGGTGCGGGTGGTGAGCAGGGTGAGGTCGGCCTGGCGCAGCAGCGGGTCGGGGCCGTGTTGAGCGCCGGCCCGGCCGGCGTCGACGATGACGTCGGTGCCGGTGGCGTCCAGGCCGCGCAGGACCGCGGCGAGCGCGGCCCACACCGGGGCCAGGGTGACGGCCTGGGCCGGGCCGGTGAGCCCAGGCAGCAGCCGGGCCTGGCTGTCGGGAAGCGGGATGGACGCCTGGTGCAGCCCCTCGACCAGGGCGCCGCGGCGGTGCGCGAGCGCGAGGTCGACCAGGCCCCGGTCGTGGCGGACGGCGCCGCGCAGGTAGCCGGCCAGGACGCTGCTGCTGCCGGCCACGTCGGCCTCGATCAGCAGCACCGGGCGGGGCCAGGCCAGCGCCAGCGCGAGCGCGGTCGTGGTGACCCCGGGCGCGTTGCGGGCGGAGGTCAGCGCGATCACGGCCATCAGCGGGCCCCGGCGTCCAGGACGAGCGCGACGCGCCCGGTCGCGGCGCGGGCGGCCAGGGCGGCGGCGTCACCGGCGGGGACGGTGACATCGATCACGACCTGCCCGTCATCGGCCGGGAGGTGGGCTTGCACCACGAGGGCCGTGGTAACGGTGGGCGCGCCGGGCGGTGGGTCGTCCTGCGCGCGGGGGGTCTGGACGATCCGCACGGTCGCGCCGGGGCGCAGGGCCTGCGCGGGAAGCTGCGCGGGGGTAAGGCTGATCCCGACCAGGGACTGGCCGGGCGCGGGCACGGTGGCGGAGGTGACCGAGTCGGGGGTGATCAGGGTGCCGGCGGCGAGATCGAGGGCGGCGCGCTTGCCGACCACCTGGTCGCGGCGGTCGGCCGGGACAGGGTGCAGCGCGGGGTCGGTGTTGATGCGCGCGGTGACCAGGTCGGCGGGTCCGATGAGGCTGCCGCGGTCGATGGTGGCCCGGACCGCGAGGACGCCCTGGGTGTGCCCGACGGCGGTGGTGAGCCAGGCGGCGGCCGCCCCGCCCAGGGCGACCAGCGCGACTCCCAGGGCGATCAGCGTGGGGCGCCGCCGCAGCTTGGGTGGCGGGCTGATGGCACCACCTTGAGCAGCCGGGTCGGGCTTGTCGGCGGGGCCGGCCGCGGAGTGCCCGTTGACCTGGGGTGCCGGGGCGCCGGGGGCCGGACGGGGTGTCTGGGTGGGCGAGGCCATTGTCGTCACCGTTCTCGGGGTTAGGGTTGGGTGGCGTCGAGGTAGGCGGTCAGGGCGGCGGTGATCAGGTGCCCGCGGCTGTAGGCGCCGAACTGGGCGACCAGCTTGTCGATGACGCCGTAGTCGGCCTCGAACAGGCGCACGTTCAGCGCCGTGAGGGGGCCGTCGGTCATCCGAGCCCCGCGGGATGCGCGGGTCGCGAACAGCCCTCCCCCGCCGGCGGGATCGCGGCGGCAGATCAGGGTCTGCAGCTCGCTATGCGTCGCCTCGATCGCGGCGATGACTATCTCGCCGTTGCTGCGGCCGCTGCGTTCTCGTTCCGCGATGATCCTGTCGATGAGCGCGGCGGGGATGTGCACGCTGCTCGAGCGGATCCGGTTCGCCCGGTCCGCGCCGTTGACCGGCTGGGCAAGCACCACCGTCTCGGAAGGCTGAGCGGGTTGCTTGTCGTCCTGGCCGGGGCGGGGGCCGGGACGCGACGCGCGACGTGCCAGAACCGGCGCCGGGGCCGGGGCCCGTTCTGGTGCCGGTTCTGGTTCTGGTCCTGTCGCGTCGGCGACGCGGGCGCGGGGAGCTCGGCGCGAGAGCATCGAGGCCAGGTCGGGTGCAGGGTCGTCGTCCTCGAAGCCGGCCAGGCGCCCCGCCGGCAGCTGCTGCGCTACCCCGCCCGCGCCGGCCGCGGAGTGTGCCGGCGGCGGGGTCACCGGCCCGCCCCGGTGATGGGGATGGACTGCTCGGCGGCGTCGATGCGCAGCAGGATTTCGCGGGTCAGCTGCTCGTAGTCCCCCGCTAGGGAGTCCGCTGAGCCGGACAACGCGGCGGGCAGCGCGATCACGTTGCCGTCTCGGTTGCGCAGCGATGCGAGTCGCTCCCGCACGTTGACGGTGGCGTCGCGGGCGAGTTCGTGGGCGAGTTGGCCCCGTGCTCGGCAGTCGTGCGCGGCGGTCTCGCTGTGCCGGATGAAGCTGTCGAACACCTGAACGCGGTCACCCACCTCGTCGAGGCGGGCCAGGGTGTTCTTGTGGACCCTGGTGGCGTTGGTCTGGTGGGCGAACAGCACGACCCCCAGGTAGGCCAGCTTCGGGTTGTCGCGGCGCGCCTTCTTCACCCGCGGCCCAACCATCCGCAGCCCGTCCCAGCCGGCTGCGTCGGTCTTGGTCGGGATGAGCACATACCGGGTGGCGTTCAGCGCCATGTCTTGCAGCACCGGGTTGCCCGGTGCGCAGTCCAGCAGCACCACGTCATAGCCATCGGCGAGCGCGGCGAACTTGGCGGCGAAGGCCTGCGCCACTCCCCCACCGGGCAGGTCCTGCGCCACCGGGGACTGGCTCAGCGCGCCCAGCATCTCCAGGTGGCGACCGCCGGGGACGACATCGAGGTTCTCGCGGACCCCGGACAGGACCGGGATCTCACCGCCGCTCCATATCGCCTCGACCAGGCCCTTGCCTTCGTCGTCATCGGGATGTCCGACGTAGCCGAGATCGAGCTTGAGGTTGCCGCTGAGGTCCAGGTCCGCGGCGAGGACTCGGTAGTCCGCCGCAGCCAGCTGCCCGGCGACGTTGGCGGTCACACTGGTCTTTCCGACCCCGCCCTTGCCGTTGATCACCGCGATCGTCCGCGCCAGCCGTTCGTCGGATCCGCTGGTCGCCACCAGGTCCTCACGTCCTTCCATGCCCGGAGAAGGTGCGCTCGCGCCCCGGCATGTGACCAGGGCCGGCAACTTTTCTCGCCGATGCCGGCTCACGCTAGGGGCAACAGGCACCCATTTGGCTCACCTTGTGGTCCGACACGCCCCATCCAGGGGTCTCCTGGTTGCCCGGCTGGGGCCACATGGGGCAGCGTCTGATCATCAACTGGGCACCTAGCTGGCACCTGAATGGCACCTGTATGGCACCGGGTTAGTGGGTGGATGGTGGGCGAGTTGCGGGGTTACTGGTAAATGGTTGACAACTGGTTGGGTGCGGGGTGGCCCAATCAGTTGGGGAGTGAATGGGTCATACATGGCCCCCGTTGGTGCCCTATGTGCGCCCACCGCCGACCCGATGTACGACAACCGGCGCATGCCCTCCACAGCCAGGGCAGACGCGCCGGGGGACCCGCCAGCACCGGAGCGCCACCGAGTCGCGCAGAAGGCCCTCTCGGGGCATGGGTAACCCGGCCTGACGAGGTCAGTATTGGCGGGCGGACCAGGGGGAGGGGCCGGCGTTGCAGCGCACGGGGAGGCCGGCGGCGTGCACGGCGTCCAGGATCTGTTCGTGGGGCTGACCGGTGAGGAGTTCGATTTGCCGGGCGGACAATCCGACCCCGTCGTACAGTGCCCGCAGCAGAGCGGGGGTGAGGGTGGCGGGAGTGGGGAACCGATCCGCGATCGGGCCGGGCCGAGGCCGGCGCGGAACCCGATGGCGGCTCAACGCGGCGGCGATGTCGGGGTCGGCGTAGAGGGCGGTGAGCAGGCGGGTTGTGGGCTGATCGGCATCGCGGAGGGGGCGTGCCCCGCCTCGGCGTACCGGGATGGCGTTCGCGTGCAACGAGCGGAGCACGGTGTGGGGGCTGGCGTCGAGTTCGGCGGCGATCTCGGCCGCCGTCCAGTTCCGGTCGGTGTACAGCTCGCGCAGCAGAGCGGGGTCGAAGACGGTCCGGGTGGCGCGGGTGGTGCGAGGCCGCACCGGGATGCCGTCCTCGTCGAGCCAGCGACGGACTTTCGGGGCGGCGGTGCGATACCGCCCAGCGATCACGGCCAGGGTGAGCCCTTCCTCGAGGTAGAGGCGGCGCAGCTCGTCCGGTGGCGGCGGCGGTGGGGGAGGGGGGTGCGGTGGCGGAACCTGCGGGCGGATGACTCCGAGCTGACGACGACGGCGCAACACCCGGTGCACGGGGACGCCGTAGCGGGCCGCGATGGCAGGGTCGTCGAGGCGCTCGGTTACGTACAGCTGGTGCAGGGTGGCGGCGTCGACGTCGAGCGGGGCCACCGCGCGGTGGGTGCCGCTGGCGCGGCGGGGTATCCGGTGCCGGATGAGGGCCCCGCGGATTCGCGTCATGCTCCCGCCGACGCGGGCCGCGATCTCGGCCAGGCCGAGCCCCTGGGTGAGGTAGAGGTCGCGCAGCTGGGGGGCGGTCAGCGGCGCCAGGGTGGGGGCGGTTGCCGGTCGGCGGCTCGGACGTGGCGCGATCCCGGCGGCGGTCAGTCTGGAGGAGACCGAGCGGGTCGAGCAGCCGAGCTGTTTGGCGGTTTGGGCGAGGGTGAGGTGCGCGTCGACGTAGAGGGCGCGCAGCTGGGAGGGGTCCAGGGTTGGTGGGCGCCGGCCGCGGCGGAACTGGACGCCGGCGCCGCGCAACGTCGCTGCGACCGTGTCTCGCGGACGGCCGGACCGGGCTGCGATGTCGGCGACGGTGAGCCCGTCGGCGTACCAGCGTTCCAGCTGCGCCGCGGTGAGCCCGTCGTCGGGCGCGGTCTTGGCGGGCTGCTGGCCGCCGGGGCGCAGCGCCACCCCGGCGGCCAGGAGCCTGCTTCGGGCCCAGCCATGGCTGTGACCGTGGGCGGCGCCGACCTGGGCGAGGGTGAGTCCCTCGTCGCGGTAGAGCCGGACCAGGGCCTCGGTCAGCTGTTCCTCGTCCAGAGCACCGTCCCGACCGGGGTGTGTCGCGGTGGGGACGGGGAACTGCAGCCGGCGCATCAGGGTGTAGATCCTGGTGCGGCTGTATCCGGTGCGGCCGGCGATCTGGATGACCGAGAGGCCCTCGCCGAGTAGGCCGGTAAGGGTGGGCGGGTCGAGGGGTGTGGGCTTGGCGGGGCCGCGGCCGCGCACGGGGATGCCGTGCTCGCGCAGTCGGGCGCGGACGTAGTGCGCGGACCAGCCCGTCTCGGCGGCGATCCGGTCGGCGGCGGCGCCTTGCTCGAGGTAGCGGCGCACGAGCAGCTCGGCGGTGAGCTCGGGGCGGGGCGCGGGCAAAGTCCTATCGGCGGCGGGCGGTGTCCTCTCGCGGCGGGGACGCCTGCGAGTGGTCGTCACGGCGGGGGAGTGCGCGACGCGCGGCAGGGCCGCGCGCGGCGGTGTCCGTGATCGGGGCGCTGGTCCCTGGAGAACGGGCTGCGGTGGGGGGCGTCACTGCGGGGCGAGCGGATCGGGTCGGGCAGCCTCGGTCGCGGCTCCGGGGGGCGAGGTTGTCCGCTTGCGCCGCTGAACCGCCGAGGGCGCGGCGGGCGGTATTGGGCGTGCGTGTCGCACGGCGGGGGCATGATGGGCGGGTGAGCATCGCCGTCGAGGAGAACGCGCCGAGGCTGCAGCAGCGTCGGGCTCGGGACGAGTTGTGGCTGGACGATCTGCGCTGGCACAAGCACATGTTCCAGCAGTCCCGTTTCCAGTGGACCGGGGAGCACGTGATGGCGGTGGTCACCCGGATCACCGGGGGGCAGTTGGACTTCTCCACGGTGCGGCACCTGCGGCTGCTGCAGCGCGACCAGGACCAGCTGCGGGACTACAGCGCGCAGTGCCAGTCAGCGATGGGGGAACCCCTGGAAGAGGCCGGTGTGTGTGTCGGTGGCGGCGGCTGGCATCACGTCGCCCGGGCGGTCGGTTTGGAGCCCGCCGAATGCACCCTGACGGTGGCAATGGCCCGGCGGACCCCGCCAGCCGAACGCACCAACGCCGATGTGCGGCGGGTCATGCGGGCGCTGCCGTTCTGCAACCCGCTGATCCAGGTGTGGGAGCTCAAGCAGCTATGGCGGCTGTACGAGGCAACCCGAGACATCGTCGAAGACACCATCTGCGACCTGCTGCTCGAGCTTCTGCCGACCTGCCCGGTCGAGGAACTCACGCAGGCGCTCGGCCCGCTGTCGATGAAACCCGCGGAACGGGCTCGCTGGTCTCGCCTCGAGCGCGGCGGCCCCGGAGACCCACGGCGGGTACCCCAGCAGGTCTTCTGACTTTGAGTCCAGCCCCGGTGTCAGGCTTGAAGTAGCTGGCGCAGCCCCTGCACGCCGGTGGCGACAGCGGTCAGCTCGCCACTCCGACGCCGCCGATCGCGGAAGGTCGCGAAGGAGACGCGGACGCCAGGACCGCGAGCCGGTCGCCTGCCGCACCGCGGCGCGGCAGGCAGCTGGCCGGGCGGCGCGACCCGCTGGCGTGCATGGTTGCTGGCTCCAGTTCGAAGGCGACACCTGCCTGATCGGCCGCACACCCGCTAACGGAGAGGAGATACTGCCGGCATGGCGACGGTGACCGCAGTGACGATCGAGCGATCCGGGCCGGCGATCCGCATGGCGCTTGCCCAGCACGCCCCCGAGGACTGCGCCCGGTTTGAGAGCGAACTGCGGGACGCGCTGCACCGCGCCGAGGACGATCTCGATCTCACCGGCGTCGAGGTCGTCCTGCAGCGGTGGCATGGGCTAACCACGATGGCGGCCAATGCGCTCAGCGAGCAGGAACTCGCCCAGGTCGCAGGCGCCCGGTCCGGTCGGTTCACCGGCCTGCGCCAGCGCAACGGCGACGGCACCTGGCTCACCCTGTAGTCCAGGGCCGACCAGCCGATGCCGCGCTACCGCCAGGTCTGGCTGGAGATCGCCGAGCAACAGTATCTCGACCTGCCCGCGGAACTCCTCGACCCGGTCGATCGGCGCCTGACGCAGCTGGTGGACAACCCGACGGCGGACCCGGACGCGACTTATCACGAACGCTCCGACCAGTGGAGCCTGCCGGTCGGCGATCACGGGTTCCTGTTCTACGCCGTCGTCGCAGACCCGCCCACCGTGATCATCCTGCGCCTGGTGGTCGGGCTCGGCTGAACAGACCCGCAGCCCGCTGAGCCGACCCAACGACCCCTCAACCCCCGGTCGACCCGGCCGACGGCAAGGTCGGCCGCTGCGAGCCCGCGCTGCCCGACCTGGTATCGCCGGACCCCACAGCCGAGCTTCGGGGCGAGTGTCTTGCTCTCTCTGAGGCGCGTCTTGCTAACCGACGGGACATGGTACAAACCGCCCAATCGTGCGTCTTGCACTCTGCTCCCCACCCCGCTCCCCACCCCGCTCCCCACCCTCTCTGGGGAGGTACGGATGGTGTCTGACCTGGTGTTTCGGCTTGCTCCCCACGCTCCCCACCCGGCGAGGCACAGATGACGTGAGAGCAGCGGCGTCAAGGAGAGCGCGCCGGCGACCGGCGCAGCCTGGTTCGCGGTCTCCTGTCACACCGGTCGGGGGAGTTGCACCTTCCGCCGGTTGTGACGGGACCTTCGGCGGCGACAGCGGAGCGCGACACGCCCGACACCCCGGTACGGGCTAGAACCGCGATGCGGCATCAGGGGTGCACTAGGAATGCGCCATGGCAGGCAACGCACGACCGGGCACCGTTCCCAAGGGCGACCGCTCCGCGATCACGGTGCGTGTTCCTCGCGACCATCGTGGTGTGTACGAGCAGAAGGCCACCGAGCTCGGACTGCCGCTCAGCGACTACATCGGGCTGCTGCTCGCGCGGGCGCACCGGCTCGAGGACCCCGAGTACGTACATCGGGGTCGCAACCTCGACCAAGCCCAGCTACCGCTCAGCGCCTGAGCGGCCCCTAAACAGCGAGAAGCCCCCCGTCTGCTTGGCGGCTAAGGGGGGCTACTCGTCGAGAGGTTCACAACATGAGACCTGTGATCTCGGGGTGACCGTACCTCGATTCCGAATCGGGGTCACCC
>JBBRHF010000175.1:0-8938 GCA_038223055.1 Actinomycetes bacterium
ATGGTACAGAACCTTTACCCCATAACAAAAAACCCCAAAATGGGGTTTAATAATTTTTATAGATTTGGTAGCGGGGGCAGGATTTGAACCTACGACCTTCGGGTTATGAGCCCGACGAGCTACCAAGCTGCTCCACCCCGCATCAAGTTGTCAGCCGACCTGCGTCAGCGAGCCTTCACGCCGAGCACCTGGGACTGGCCGTTGCAGTCCGAGGTCTGGCCGGTGAGGTTGATGGTGTTCGTCCCGGACTTGGTCAGGGTGACCTTCGTCGAGACACTCCCGTCCGAGTCGGCCGTCAGCGTCTTGGTGATGTAGGTGTCGCCGCTGTTGACGACCGTGAGAGCCACGGACGTCGATGGGCAGAAGTTGTCACCGGCGACGTCGACCGCGCCACCACGGGCCACGCTGGTGGCGGACGATGTGGCAGAGCCACTCACGACGCCATAGGGGGTAGCGGCGGACGCAATTGCTGGGGACAGCCCCACCGTTGCCAGGACGGCGAGCGCCGCGGCTGCAAGAGCAGCAAGAACAGGACGGCATGGCATGTTGGGGTCCCCACATTCGATGGACCGATCCTGAAGCTCAGGAGAGGTTTCAACCATTGTTACGTAGTCCGGACCAAGGGTCCAAATCGGGCTACACCACCCATTCGTCCGACGGTGCCTGAACCTTGAGCCCCGGCCGGGTCGGTTTGTCCTCAGCAGGCGTGGTCACGGCGCTCTGCGTCATCGCTCGGACGAGAGGCTGGGGGGTCAACAGCCTGATCCTGCCGGGCGTCGGCGTCTCGCTCAGGTCCAGCACGATCGTTCGAGACTGGCCGGACAGGAGGGTGCCGGTGAACTCGAAAACTGCTTTGCCCCGCTCGTTTCCGGCCGTCACCAGCAGAGCCTTTCCGTCCAGTCTCGCCCTCAGCAGGTCGGCGCCGGCTGTCGCAAACACCTCGGCCACACTCGTGCTCGCTCCGCTCGGTGGCCGCCCCCGCGGAAGTTGCTCGGGTCGAGCTTGACGTCGACATACGCCGGCAGCCCGCGGCTCGGTGCCCTGTTCGTCGGGGTGACCGTGATTTTTGTCACCTGCCGGCCGGCGGCGGCGCATCCCCTGGAATGGTCAAATTTCGGTCAAGATAGTCATCGAGCTTGCCGGACGAATAGTTGTTGACCACTCAGGCCCGCGAAGGGCCGGGCGTCGGTCGGAGCGGATTGCCCGTAGCCGTCCTTCATGGTGAGCCGGGCCGCGTTGGCCGCGGTGACCTGCCCGCCGCCGGGCAGGGGCGCCGGACCGGTGGCCGCCAGCATTGCGTCGCTTGGGTTTCTCCCGTCGTACGCGGGGGTCGGGGGATTCGGTCGGCCTGTCCCGCGTCGCGGACGCCCTCGAGACCCTCGACGGAGTGACCGCCCGCTGATGCTTGTCGGGCCGCCGGCCCAGCGGGCGACCAGCACCGCAAGCCACGGCCCCGTCAGGCACTATGATAAAGGGTAGTTTGCCCCGGTCCCCGGCACTTTGATCTGGTGAAGGGCGCAGTCATGGGACCACGGGGGCGGGGGCGGTGACAGGCGCCGCGCAGGCGCGGGTCGCCCACGTCCAGGCGCTCATCGCGGCGGAGCCGACACGGCCGCACGACGCCATCGGCATCGTGGGTGAGCTGCACCGGCTGTGCGGTGCGGCCGCGAGATCGCTCGCGGCCTCGGGGGCCGGCGTCAGCGTCATGACCGAGCAGGGCGTGCGCAGCGTCGCGGCCGCCTCGGACGAGGCGTGCGGGCTCATCGACGAACTCCAGTTCACCCTCGGGGAGGGGCCGTGCATCGACGCGTTCGCCTCGCGGAGCCCGGTCCTGGAGGCCGACCTCGCGGAGAGGGGGGCAGAGCGGTGGCCGATCTACACCCCGGCCGCTCACGAGCACGGGGTGCGGGCGGCGTTCGCCTTCCCGCTGCAGATCGGCGCCGCCCGCCTGGGGGTGCTCGACGTCTACCGGCGGCAGCCAGGGTCGCTCACCGCCGACGAAGTCACCACGGCGCTGACCTTCGCCGACGCTGCGACGACGATGTTGCTCGACGGGCAGGAAAAGGCGCCGCCGGGCACGGCCGCGGCGGGGCTGGACGAGGCGCTGGACTACCACGTCGAGCTCTACCAGGCCCAGGGCATGGTGATGGTCCAGCTCGGCATCAGCCTGGCGCAGGCGCTCGCCGTACTGCGGGCACATTGCTTCTCCCACGACCGGCACCTGGCCGAGGTGGCGAAGGACATCGTGGGCCGGCGGCTCCAGCTCGAGCCCCTGCCGTGACCGTCAGCGGGTGGTCAGGCGCAGCGTCATCGTCTGGTCCGAACCGCCGGTCGCGGTGAGGCCCAGCGAGCCCGCCGTGGCCCAGTCGCGTTGCATGGTGGAGTCGCCGGTCGCGGCCAGCGCCTTGGCAAGGTCGAGGTAGACGAGGACGCCGGCCTTGTCCGCGTCGGGGACCGCGAGCTTGAACTGGGCCGAGTCACCGAGCGTGCCTCCGCCGGCGCGCAGTGCCTCGGCGAACGTCGCGTCGTCGGAGGCGACGTAGCCGCCGGGAACGTCCAGCGCGGTCGCGTGCCGGGTCGAGAGGCCGTCGGTGAGCGCCAGCAGGGTCTTGGCGCGGGCGGGGTCGGAGGTCAGGACGCGTACGCCGAAGTGCTGGTCGGCGTTGGCCGCGAAGGCCGTCTCGGTGCCGAACAGTGCCGCGAAGTCGGCGGGGATGCGCAGCCCGGCCGAGGTGGCTTGCGGACCGATGTTGAGCGTGTCGTGCTTGGCGTACTCGGTCCAGGAGTCGGTCAGGAACGCGCCCATGCCGGTGACCGACCCGGCGCCGAGCACGTCGGCCGGGAAGCTCTGCACCAGGCCGGTGCCGGGGGTGGCGCCGAGCCGCGCCTTCGCGGCCGTCACCTGCAGGCCGTGGCTGCGGCCCTTGACCTCGACGTAGTTGCTGCCCGCATGGACCCCGACGACGACCCGGCCGGCCGGCTTGACCGCGCCGAACTGGGCCGCGACGCCGGCCTTCTTGTCCTTCGGCACGAGCTTGTAGACGGCGCCCAGGTCGGCCCAGGCGATCGCGATCTGGTCACCGTTGAGGCTCTTGGCGTCGCTCGCGGCGACGGGGTTCGCGCTCAGCTTGGTGGTGTCGTGGGCCACGCGGTCCGCGACGGCTTGGCTGTCGGAGATGATCACGTAGCCGTCGCGGACGGCGAAGTGCGTCCTGGCCGGCTCCCCGGATGCGGTCTTCTTGGCCTTGGCCTTGGTCAGCGCGGCCGACATCTTCGACTCGTCGGTGAACGCCACCGCGAGCACCGGGGCGACGCCGTTGGGGCTGGACGTGCTCGGCACGGCGGCCACGGCCGCGCGGTCCCCGATCCACGGCTTGATGTCGCGGGCATAGCTCGTGTCGCTCGTCCCGCTGAACAGGCTGGCGAGGAGCGCATCCTTGACGTTGCCCTCGTCGACAGTGCGCCCGTCGGCGCCCTTGATCTTCGGGAACTTGTCGACCAGGCGGGCGACCGCGATCTTCTGCCCCGCGGCCGGGTCGAGGTCGATCTTGACGAACGCGACGGTGTTCGCGGGCAGAACGTCCTCGGGCTGCGTCCCGCCACCGGACATGACCTGCACTCCCGCGTAGGCAGCGCCGGCGGTCAGCAGCAGCGCCGTGCTCGCGAGGACGGCGACGATGGCCTTGCCGTGGGGGCGGCGCTTGGTGGGCAGGGTGGGTGGTGGGCCGGCGGCGAAGGCGTCAGAGCTGAGTACGTCGTGAGGCTGGCCGTCGTCGGGGTGGGCGGCGGCAGGCTGGCCGTCGTCGGGGTGGGCGTCGTCGGGGTGGGCGGGCTCGTTCATAGGGACGCAAACTCCTCAACGCCAGCACGGCCGACGTGGTTTGAGCGACGCCCGGGCAGCAAGTCGCATCCCCCGGCCTGTCGCGGCCACGGACACCCGACCCGCGTGCCCAACGTGACCCGCGGCCCACAGTCAGTGGGCGCTCGCTCGGCAACGCGTCAGCTGTCGGGCCAAACCTCACTCGCGGGCGATGTGGGGCAATCAATCACGTTACCGGCGTCGTGGCGCGCTGGACCGGGGAAAGACGCGCTTACCGATGTGCGCTTGGTCACCCTGCCCGGCGCCGGGCACCATGATCTGGCCGAGATCGATCTGGCCGAGATCCATGATCGTGAAACATTTGGGTGGCCCTATCACTCGAATGTTTCACGATCCTGCTGACGTCCCCGGGGGCGGACGGGGGGCGGACGGGGGCGCGACCGTGCCAAGTCAACGGCAGGCTGCCGCGAGGATGGCGCTGACGGCGACGGCCGAACGGTCCCAGCTGAACTCGCGGTGCCGGGCCGCACCGCGGCGTACGAGATCGGCACCGGCGCCCTCGCCCAGCACCTGCCACAGCGCGTCGGCCCAGGCGCCGGGGTCCTCGGCGGGCACGAGGAGACCGGCGTCGCCGACCACCTCGGGCAGCGACGTGCAGTCGGCGGCCACGACCGGCAGGCCGGCGGCCATGGCCTCCAGCAACGGGATGCCGAACCCCTCGAACAGGGACGGGAAGGCCAGCACGTGCGCCGATCGGTAGGCCGCCGCCAGCCCGGCCCGGTCCACATGGCCTCCCAGCAGCAGCGCCTCGCCGAGCAGCGCCCGCATCTGCTGGGACTGCGCCCTGCCTGCCCGCGGGACCGAGCCGACGACCCGCAGCCGTACGTCGTGGCCCCGGTCCCGCAGCACCCGCACGGCGCGCGCCGCCACCAGCAGGTTCTTGCGCGGCAGCACGTTGCCGACGGCGAGCACGGTCAGCGGGCCATCGCGGCGCTCCGGCGTCGCGGCGAGCACCGCCACCAGGGCTGGGTCGACCGCCGCCGGGACGACGCTGACCCGCCCGGGCGCGACGCCGTAGCGGTCCACCAGGTCGCGGCGGGTGTGCTCGCTGAGGGCGAGGACGTGGGCGGCCCGGCGTACGGAGGGGCGGATCGTGGCCCGGTAGCGCGCCCGGGTGGCCAGCGGCAGCCACTGCGACGCCCGCGGGTCCTCGAAGGACAGGTCGTGCGCGGCCAGCACGACGGGCACGGTCGAGAACGGAGCGGTGTACTGCACCAGAAGCGCGCCGCTGCGCAGCCGCCGCAGCGCGCCCGGCAGGTCGGCCGCGAGCCGGCGCGCGCTGCTGCCGGCGACCACGGCGACCTCGCGGGCGGGCAGGTCGAGCAGGTCCTCCCGGGACGCGGCGGAGGTGACCGCGATGTCATAGCTGGCCGGGCCGTCGAGGCGGAACAGCGCGGCGGCGATCGACCGCGCCCAGGTCTCGTTGCCGGTCTGGCGGTGGCCCAGGTGGTGCAGGTCGAGCAGGGGCGGTCCGAGCCCGCTCACCCGAGCAGCTCGCCGACCAGGCCGTGGATCGTCGCCCGAAACAGCTCGGGGGCGAAGCGCGGCGCCTGGCGCGCCGACTCGGCTGCCGCGGCGGCCCACGTCGCACGGTCCAGCAGCGGGGCCATCGCGGCGGCCAGACCCGGGGCAGTGACGGTCCCGGCGTCGGCCGCCGGCAGCAGCGTCGGCATGGCGCCCCGCCCGGAGTGCACCGCCGGCAGCCCGTGCTGCGCCGCCTCCACCAGCGGCAGCCCGTAGCCCTCGTCCAGCGACGGCTGCAGGAGCAACCAGGACGAGGCGTACGCCGCGGCGAGCGCCTCGGCCGCCACGTCGACGTGCCGGCTGGTCCAGCGACCGTCGGGGTCCAGCCTCGACATGACCGCGCGGACGGCCTGCTCCTCGCGCCCGGCGGGCCCGATGAGCCGGACCCCCACGTCGACGCCGCTGGATCGCCGCACCGCCGCCACCGCGTGCAGGCCGGCGACGTGGTTCTTGACCGGCTCGGTGGCGCCGACCATGAGCACCACCGGCCGGTCCGGCCAGGTGGCGGGTCGGCCGGGCGGCCCGGCGTAGGGCAGGGCCACGACGCGTACGTCGACGCGGGGAAACCGCCGCAGGATCTCCTGGCGCGCGTGCTCGGACAGGGTGAGCACGAGGTCGGCGGAGCGGATGCTGGCAGGCACGAGCGCGCGCCAGTAGGACGCGAACCGGCGGTCGAAGTGCTCGGGGTGGTCCCAGACCATCGCGTCGAGGACGACCAGCAGGTGCTTTCGGGCCGGGCCGCGCCGGCCGATGTTGCACGGGGACACCAGCAGGTCCACGTCGCGGTGCGCCCGCGACGCCAGCCACAGGTCCCACCGGGCGTCCTTCACCGCGTTGCGGACCGAGCCGTGCCGCCCCCGGACGGCCGGTGCCCCCTCGAGGACCTCGACGCCGGACAGACCCCGCATGGCCTCGACCAGCGCGCGGGTGGCGGTGGCGGTCCCCGACGTACGGTGCAGGTAGATCGCGGTGTTGACCACGACGCGGCGGGTCACGCCGGGGACAGCTTCTTGACCGCGGCGGGTCACGCCGGGGACAGCTTCTTGACCTCCCGCGCCGGCACCCCCAGGGCCAGCACGCCGTCGGAGATGTCGCCGAGGACG
The DNA here is from genome assembly GCA_038223055.1 of Actinomycetes bacterium. Taxonomy (GTDB): domain Bacteria; phylum Actinomycetota; class Actinomycetes; order JACCUZ01; family JACCUZ01; genus JBBRHF01. Next base: position 6,508 of record JBBRHF010000175.1, read on the forward strand.
CCCACGAGGCGGCAGCCGACCTCGGTCAGGATGTCGATGCAGACCACCGCGTGGCCACCGCAGCCGAGGACCACGACGGCCGGCCGGGGCGCCGTGACCGGAGTTGACGTCACGCGGCGACGATACGGGAGCGGGCCGGTCACCGGCACTGGGTCACGTGGTTGCTCGTCAGCGAACAGCACAACCGCTCGTAACCCTCGGCGACCTCGTCCCAGCGGTAGGTCGCCTCGGCATGGCTGCGGCCCCTGGCGCCACGCTCGATCGCGCCCGGCAGGTCGGACTCGTCGGCCTCGACTGCCACCGCGACGTCGTGCGGACTGGCGAACCACCGAGCCTGGCCGCCGGAGACCTCGCGGTTGAACACCACGTCGTACGCCGTGACGGGCGCGCCGGCGCCCATCGCCCGCAGCAGCGAGGGGTTGGTCCCGCCGACGGAGTGCCCGTGCAGGTAGGACAGGGCGTTGGCGTAGAGCTGGTCGAGCTCGTCCTGGTCCCACAGCGCGCCGAGCAGGCGCACCCGCGGGTCGTCGCGGGCCGCGGCGAAGACCGCCGCGGTGTAGCGGTCGGCGTAGGGGGCGGCGCCCACCACCACGAGCGGTCGGGTCGCGGCGGACGCGACGTAGCCGGTGACGATCTCGCGGACGTGGTTCTCCGGCTCGAACCGTGCCACGACCAGGTGGTAGCCGCGGGTCGCCAGGTCGAGGGCCGCCAGCCGGTCGGCGCCGGGGTCGATGATCGGCGCGCCGTAGGCGAGGTAGACCGACTCCCGGCCGTAGGAGTCCCGAACGTGGTCGGCGATGCCGTGGGCGTCGGCGATGACCGCGTCGGCGAGGCGCACCGACCACCCCTCGGCCCGGTAGTAGTAGCGGGCGCCGACCCCGGCCCACTTGGCCCGCTGCCACTCGAGTCCGTCGACGTGCACCGCGACCGGGATGCGGGCGAGCTTGAGCAGCGGGAGGAACGGGGCGTTGGCGGCGTTGAAGACCAGCGCGACGTCGGGATGCCCTCGCGCCACCGCGTGCAGGACGGACAGGCCGGTGTGGCTCAGGGTCTCCGCCTGGCGTCGGCGCAGCGCCGGCAGGTTGACCAGGGTCATGCCCGCGAACGTGCGCAGCGTCTGGTCCTCGTTGCGGCAGTAGACCGTGACGTGGTGGCCGCGGCGCGCGAGCCGCCGCCCGATCTCCTGCACCGCGGTCTCGAACCCGCCGTAGCGGGCAGGGACGCCGCGCGTGCCGATCATCGCGATGCGCATCGGGGCAGTCAGGTCGGAACCCATGTCGGCGAGCGAGTCTCCTACACTCCGGTGTGGCCTGCGAACGCTGGGGTGGCTCCGGCGCGAGACGACGCCGTGCCTGACCCTGGCATGCCTGACCCTGGCGCCGGGCTGGACCTGCCCGCCGGCCAGGAGGGCGTGCTGCCCAACCAGTTCCTCGATGCGGCGATCGCGGCCGGCGCCATCACCGCCGACGGTGCGGCGATCCCCGCCGAGAACGTGCAGCCGGCCAGTCTGGACCTGCGGCTGGGCACCGTGGCCTACCGCATCCGGTGCAGCTTCCTGCCCGGGCGCCACGCCGTCGAGGAGCGCGTCAAGGATCTCGTCATCGACGAGCTCGACCTGCGCGGGGAGGGGGCGGTCCTGGAGACCAACCGGCCCTACCTGGTCCCGTTGAAGGAAAACCTGGCGCTGCCCCCCGACGTGCGGGGGAAGGCCAATCCGAAGAGCTCGACCGGGCGGGCCGACGTGTTCACCCGGGTCATCACCGACGGCGGATCTCGCTTCGACGAGGTCGCCGCCGGCTACGAGGGGGGCCTCTATCTCGAGGTCGTGCCGCTGTCCTTCCCGGTCCGCGTCCGGGAAGACCTCTCGCTGAACCAGCTGCGGCTGTCGGTGGGCCGGGCCGAGCTGGGCGACGACGAGGTGCGGGCATTCCACGACCGCCAGCCGATCCTGTTCTCGGGCGGCGTCGCCGTACGAGGTGATCGGTTGGCGTTGTCTGGTGGGCTTTTCTTGGGGCTGGACCTGCGCGGCGACGCGACCGGGCGGGTGGGCTATCGCGCGCGGGGCAGCGCGCCGCTGCTGGACCTGACGCGGGTGGGGACCGCTGACCCCGAGCAGTTCTGGGAGACGGTCAAGCGCGAGGACGGTGAGCGAATCGTGTTGACCCCAAAGAACTTCTACCTGCTGATGTCCCACGAGTCGGTGTCGGTTCCTCCGTCGCTGGCGGCGGAGATGACCGCCTATGACCCCACCAGCGGCGAGCTCCGCACGCACTACGCCGGCTTTTTCGATCCCGGGTTCGGTTTTGACCCGGGCGGCCGGTTCACCGGGTCGACGGCGGCGTTGGAGGTGCGTGCCCACGACGTACCGTTCATGATCGAGCAGGGCCAGGGGGTCTGCAAGCTGACCTTCGAGCGGATGCTGGCCGAGCCG
>JBBRHF010000176.1:0-8918 GCA_038223055.1 Actinomycetes bacterium
TGGGGATGCTTGCCTGCTGCGCTCACCATGTCGCCGACCTTGTTCCGTTGGCGGGTGCGACCGGTGTGGCGACGTTCCTCACCGGCGTTCAGCGGCCATTGATGGTGGCCGGCATCGCGGTGAACGTGATCGCGATCGTCGTCGCGGTGCGACGTCTTCGGCGGGTCGCGCTCGTGATGGCGCCCGTGCACGTGGAGTTGGCAGGACTGACATGCGCGCGATGACCACCCGCCCGGGACGCGTTGGCCTTGTGGTGCTTGCAGCGGGGCTGCTGCTCGCGGGCTGCGGCGGAGCCGCATACAGCACCTCGTCACCGCCCACCTCCACGTCCTCGACCGCCACCACGGCTGGACTTCCGGAGAAGGCGACCGCGGCGGGACCGGTCAAGGTCCGGGTGACACCCGACAAGATCGACGCCGCCGAGGCGGTGTTCGCCGTCGACCTGGACAACCACCAGGTCGACCTGACCGGTGACTACGCTGCGCGGACCACGTTGACCGTGGGCGGGCGGCCGTGGGGCCCGGCCACGTGGACGGGTGCCGGGCCGGCTGGGCATCACCGCGCCGGGACCTTGACGTTCACCGCCGCTGGTGCCGCGACCGGGCCGGTGGTGCTGCGCATCGCCGGTCTCCCGGCCCCGGCCACGTTGACCTGGACGTTGACCTGACGCAGCGCGCGATCAGCGCAGCGCCGGCCTCCCGGCTGGCGCCCTCACGTGAGCGAGCTGGCATCCCGGTGATTGTCTTGTCGGTGCCCAGGTTGCACGTGCCGATCGCCCCCGGGCGGCGCCACGATCGCCGGGGACGGCTTCAGCGAACGTTCGTTACTAACCGGGGCCACCTTCATGTGCCGCCGCGATTCTTACGGTAGGAATGCGATGAAGACGCGTTGGGGTGTGAACATCACGCCGGCTGAGCCGCTGGCCCGGGTGGTTGTCGGACTGGTGGGTGCGGCGGGCGGGTTGATCACTGCGGAAGACACCATGAGCATCGACCGACCCCGCGACCAGGCGGTGCCGGCGCCCATGCAACCGGGACAACACGCACAGCACGCACAGCACGCAAAGCTCGGGCACGGCGGGCACGGCGGGCACGGCGGGCATCGCTGGATGATGATCGCCTGCTGCATCCCGATGCTGGTGGTGGCGGTCGCCCTGGTGGCCACCGGCGTCGCGGGCGCGGGAACCATTCTGGTGGCGATCGGCTGCACGGTGATGATGGCGTTGACGATGCGTGGCATGGGTCACGGCGACGGCGATGACACCGGCCGCTGACCGCGGCTGGCCCGCGCCGGCGATGCGCTGATGCGCCCGGTGCTGTTGCGCCTGTTCGGTTTCCCGGTGCAGAGCTACGGGGTGAGCAAGGCGTTGGTTGCGCTGGTCGCCGTCTGGTTGCTGAGTCGCGCGTTCGCCCGCCACGGGCTGGCCCGGACCAGGCGTACTCGCTGACGACCACCGCGACCCTGTGGGGGTGCACCGGGACCGTGGTCGGGACGACCCCGTCGTAGTGGGTTCGGTCGGGTAGCCGGGGGGAATCTCACCCGCCGGCTCCCACAGATCCGTACGTGACAGTCTCCCGTCATACGGCTCTTGTCGTCCTGATCATCTGGGGGCCGGTTTCGCCGAGGCCCAGTGCGCGAAGTACCGCGGCGATGTAGCGACCGCGTTCCTCATCGCCTGGATGGCTTTCTTCCCTGAGCTTCTTGTACTGGTTCATGATCCACCGCAGCGGGCTCGGCGCCCGGGGTGGCTTGGGTCGCCCCGATCGGGTTCGTGTCAAGTGCCGGGTGAGTGGGCTCGCGACCGGCGGGACCAGCATCACCAACACCACCGTGTACGTCGACCGGGCCCAGTTCGCCGCGTCCGAGTCACGCATCGTCACCGACATGAGCGCGGACCTGCTGCGGCTGATGAGCCTGGTCGGGCTGCTGATCCCGCTCGCGGTCATCTCCCTGGGCCCGTTCACCTCGACCCTGGCCCGGCTGCGTGACTACGCCGTGCTCAAGGCGTTGGGTGCCCGCACCACGCGGCTGGCCGGGACCGTGGTCAGCCAGGTTGCGGGGACCGTGACCCTCGCTCTGGGCGCCGCGACCGGCCTCGCGGTGGCGCTGGCCGCCGCGCTTCCCACGATCGCCCCTCTCGTGGCAGTCAAGGTGACCCCCGTCAGCGTGGGCCGGGTCGGCCTGGCCGCGCTGGGCGCATCGCACACTCGCCGCGCTGCTTCCGCTGCGGCCCACGGGCGCGACCTCGCCCGCCTGCTGCGTGCCCTCGCCGACGAGGACCTCCGGGCGGTCGTCATCGTCAGCCACGACGACCGGCTCCGCGAGGTCGCCGGCCGGGTCCTGTGGCTCGAGGACGGGGCCTTCCGCGAGATCTCCGCACTCGCCCTGGACCCCGTCTGCGGCATGGCTGTCGAGCCGACCGGGCCGCACCTGGAGTGGGAAGGGGCGCACCCTGCGGTTCTGCGCTGATGGCTGCCGCGGGGAGTTCCTCGCCGCCCCGAGCCGCTTCCATGGCCGGCCCGCTGCGCCCTGACCGGGGCTCACGGCGCGGGCAGGCGGATGGTGAAGCTGGCGCCTCGCCCGGGCCCGTCGCTGACGGCGGTGATCCTGCCGCCGTGGGCCTGGGTGATGGCCTTGGAGATCGCCAGCCCGATCCCGGAGCCGCCGGAGGTTCGGTCCCTGGCCGCGTCGACCCGGTAGAAGCGTTCGAACACGTGGGGTAGGTGTTCGGCCGGGATGCCCTCGCCGGTGTCGCTCACCGTGAGGTCGAGCTCGTGTAGGTGGGTGCGGGCGCGCAGGGTGACGGTGCCCCCGGCCGGGGTGTGCCGTAGCGCGTTGTCCAGCAGGTTGCCCAGCACCTGCCCGAGCCGGTCGGGGTCGCCCTGCACGGCGGGCAGGTCGGCGGGCAGATCGGCGAGCAGGTGCACGCCCTTGGCGGCGTAGCGGTCGGCTGCGCTGGTCACCGCGACACCGACCAGCTCGGCCGGCGCGACCGGCCTCGGGTGCGGTTCGAGCAGCTGCTCCTCGGCGCGGGACACGGCGCTGATGTCCTCGCTGAGCCGACTGAGCCGGGTCGTCTGAGCCTGCAGCACCGCCGCGGTGTCCGCATCGAAGCGGGCGACGCCGTCCTCGATCCCTTCCAGGTAGGCGCTGAGGGTGGCTACCGGGGTGCGCATCTCGTGGGCGAGGTCGGCGAGCAGACGTCGTCGGGTGGTTTCCATGGACTGGAGCCGGTCGGCCATCTCGTTGAAGGCCCCGGCGAGCTGGTCGAACTCGGCGCCGAGCCCGGACGGGCGCACGCGCGCGTCGTAGTGGCCTGCGGCGACGTCGCTCGCGGCGTCGGCGACGGTTCCGACCGAGCGTCCGACCCGGCGGGTGACGTACAGGCTGACGACCAGCGCGCACGCGAGCGCGGCCAGCAGCGCCACCGACAGCGAGATGGCGTTTGCGGATCGAAACGCCTCCTCCGCGTGACGGGCCTCGGCGGCCGCGGCCGCGTGGCCGGCCCGGCGCAGATGATCATGAAACAGCTTCGGGCCGACCGCAGCCGCGACCAGCCACGCGGTCAGCGCCCCCGCGAGCACCACCAGCAACTGAGCGGCGAGCAGCCGCGCCCCCAAGCCGCGCGCCCGCCGTCGCGCGGCGAGCCGGGCCGTGCTCACTGCCCGTCGCCCATGCGGTACCCGACGCCACGCACGGTCCGCACGAAACGGGGTGCCTCAGCGTCGTCGCCGATCTTGCGGCGCAGGTGCCCGACATGGACGTCGACCAGGTGCTCGTCACCGATCCAGGTCTGTCCCCACACCGCCTCGATGAGCTGGCGGCGGCTGAACGCGAGCTTGGGCCGGGCCGAGAGCGCCGCCAGGACATCGAACTCGGTGCGGGTCAACGCCACCCGCTCCCCATCCAGATGCACCTCCCGGCCGGCGACGTCCACGCTGAGCGGGCCGAAAACTCGGGCCGGCTGTTCCTCGTGCGCCGGTGCTGGCTTGGCCGGGTCGGCCCGCGGCCGGCGCAGCATCACATGCACGCGGGCGACCAGCTCACGCGGGCTGAACGGCTTGGTCAGGTAGTCATCGGCGCCGACCGAGAGCCCAATCAACTTGTCGAGCTCGTCGGTGCGCGCGGTCAACATCACCACGTAGCAGTCGGAGAATGTCCGCAGCACACGACACACCTCGACCCCGTCCAGGACGGGCAACCCCAGATCGAGCACCACCACGTCGGGGTCCAGCGCCCGGGCCAGGTCCAGGGCTGTCTTCCCGTCGTGGGCCACGGACACCTCGAAGCCGTCTCGCTCCAGGTAGCTGGCGACCATCCTGGCCAGCGGCTCCTCGTCGTCGACCACCAGCACCCGCCGTACGACGGCGCCACCGGTAGTTGGCGAGGCTGCTGCTCCTGAGGGCTCGTTCATGCCTGCCAGTCTCCCGTGAGATCGGGCGGGTGCCGGACAGAAACGGCGAGGCGCCGACACCTTCAGCGAACCTTCACAGAACGGTCGCAGTTTCCCACCTACGACGCCCCGATGGTGGGTATGAAGGCCTTGCGGCCTTCTCGTTCTGGGAGGACGTCGATGAGCCAGTCAAGAGTCGGTCCCGCGGCCGGGCTCGCCGCCGAACCGGTTGCCGCCGCGGTCGTGACGGTCGTGTTCGCACCGGCCTGCCACTACTGCGACGACGCGCAGACCGCGCTGGGCGCGACCTACCCGCTGGCGGTGGAGCGGGTCGACATCCGGTCTGAGCGCGGCCAGACGCTGATCCGTGAGCACCGGCCGCCGATGAGCCCGCTGGTGTTGCTGGACGAGGAGTTCTTCAGTTTCGGGCGGTTGCCCCGGCGCAAGCGGGTCAAGGCGCTGGACCGGCGTGTCGCTGAAGTGGGGGCGCGGCCGTGAACGACCTGCTGATGACCGGCTCGATCCTGGCCGCGCTGAGCGTGTCCGGCCGGATGATCAGCATGCCCTCGTTTCTGCGCGCACCGGACACCACCCGCGGGGGATGGCCCAGATCGAGGCCAGCCCCGCGTTCGCCGAGGCTGGGCTGACAGTGCTGCCCATCGTGATGAACACCCGCGAGCAGATCACCGCGGACATGGCCGCCAACGCCGTCCAGACCCCGTTCCTGCTCGATGACGGCACCGTCTCCCAGGCCTACGGCACCTCGGCAAGGGCATGCACGCCGGCCTGCCCGGGCAACAGCTTCATCCTCATCGACAAGAACGGCGTGCAACGCTGGTACGGCGAGCACCCCTCCATGTTCCTGTCCGCCAACGACCTGATGACCCAGGTCCGCGCCCACCTGGACAGCTAGTCGACGCCGCAGACCGGGCGCCGTCGCGATCGACATCGCGACGGAAGGACAACGACGACCGCGGCGAAGCCAACAGCGAAGAAGATGCACACAAATGGCAATGCAGACAACGGCAAATAGCGGCCCACGCACGGTGGTGCTGGACCTGCGTGGGTTGGCTTGGGCGTCCCAGCAGGCGGCGGCCTCCGCTGTCCTGGGCCGTCGTGCAGGGGTCCTGGACGTGTCGGTGAACCCGGTCGCGCAGAGCGCGACCGTCGTGTTCGACCCGGGTGCGACCTCGGTCACCGCGCTGCGGGCGTGGATCCAGCAGTGCGGATACCACTGCGCCGGCCAGGTGGTGCCCAGCCATCTGTGCGACCCGGCCGAGGAGCCGGCAACAACCCAAGCGCACGACGTGGCCCCGGGCCAGGCAGGTGGCGCCGCGAGCGCACACCCGCACGAGAGTCCCCCGGTCGGCGGGGACTCCCTCCGCTCGCCGCACGATGCGATGGGCCACGGCGGGCACGGCGAAATGTCGATGGCCGGCATGGTCCGCGACATGCGCAACCGGTTCCTGGTGGCCGCGGTGTTCGCGGTCCCGATCCTGGTGTGGTCCCCGATCGGTCACGACGTGTTCGGGCTGGATGTTGCGGTCCCGTTCGGCCTGCGTGAGGACGTGTGGGCGCTGCTGCTGAGCCTGCCTGTCATCCTCTACGCGGACACGATCTTCTTCGATGGAGCCGTGCGGGCACTGCGGGCCCGCACGCTGGACATGATGGTGCTGGTCGCGGTCGCGGTGGGCTCCGGCTGGCTGTACTCCCTCGCGGTCACCGTGACCGGCGGCGGCGACGTCTTCTTCGAGGCCGTCAGCGTGCTGTCGGCGTTCGTGCTGCTCGGACACTGGTTCGAGATGCGGGCCCGCGGCGGGGCCAACGACGCGATCCGGGCACTGCTCAACCTCGCGCCCCCCAAGGCGGTGGTGCTGCGCGAGGGCCAGGAACTCGAGGTCGACACCGCGGCGATCGCCGTCGGGGACCTGATGCTGGTCCGTCCGGGGTCCAAGATCGCGGTGGACGGGGTCGTGGAGGGCGGGGACAGCGAGGTCGACGAGTCCATGGTCACCGGGGAGAGCATGCCGGTGCACAAGGCGACCGGGGCGACGGTCATCGGGGCCACCATCAACATCAACGGCGCCCTGCGGGTCCGCGCCACCAAGGTCGGGGCGGACACCGCGCTGGCCCACATCGTCAAGCTGGTCCAGGAGGCGCAGAACTCCAAGGCCCCCGGCCAGCGGCTCGCCGACCGGGCCGCGTTCTGGCTGGTGCTGGTGGCGCTGCTCGGCGGCGGGCTCACCCTCGCGGTGTGGCTGCTGGCCGGAAGCGGGCTCCCCGCGGCCATGCTGTTCGCGATCACCGTGGTGGTCGTCACCTGCCCCGACGCGCTCGGACTGGCGACCCCCACCGCGATCATGGTCGGCACCGGTCTCGGCGCGAAACGGGGGGTCCTGTTCAAGAACGCGATGGCGCTGGAGACCTCGGCCCGGATCCAGGTCGTGGTGATGGACAAGACCGGCACCCTGACCCGAGGTGAGCCCGCGGTGACCGACGTCGTCACCGAAGGCTTCGACGAGACCGAGATGGTGCGCCTGGCCGCGGCGGTGGAACGGGAGTCCGAACACCCGCTGGCTGCTGCGATAGTGCGCCACTTCGACCAGACCGGGGCGCCTCCGGCCGAGGTCAGCGCGTTCGAGAACGTTCCCGGTCACGGTGCGTTGGCAACGGTCGAGGGACACCGGGTTGTGGTGGGAAACCTGCGGCTGATGCATCGCGAGAAGGTCGAGCTTAGATCCGTCGCGTCGCGGCGTGAGGAGATGGCAGCCGGGGGCCATGCGGCGGTGCTCGTCGCGGTCGACGGGTTGGGCGCGGGTCTGTTCGGCGTCGCCGACGCCATCCGCGACACCTCGCCCGCGGCGGTCGCCGCGCTGCACGACGCCGGAGTCGAGGTCGTCATGCTCACCGGCGACAACGAGGCTACCGCCCGGCGGATCGCCGACCAACTCGGCATCGACACGGTCATCGCGGAGGTCCTGCCCGGAGACAAGGCGGCCAAGGTCGCCCAGCTGCAGGCTGATGGCCGCAGGGTCGCGATGGTCGGCGACGGGGTGAACGACGCGCCGGCGCTGGCCCAGGCCGACCTGGGCATCGCCATCGGGGCCGGCACTGACGTGGCGATCGAAACCGCCGATGTGGTCTTGATGCGTTCGGACCCCCTCGACGTCGCGTCGGCCCTGCGGATTGGGCGCGGCACCCTGCGCAAGATGCGGCAGAACCTGGGCTGGGCGGTGGGATACAACGCGATCGCGCTGCCGATCGCGGCCGGAGTCTTCCAGCCGGCGTTCGGGTTCGTCCTGCGCCCCGAGATCGCCGCCCTGTCCATGTCGGGATCAAGTGTCATCGTCGCCGTCAACGCCCTCATGCTCAAGCGCCTGCGGCTGCCCTCGACACCGCAGGGGGTCCCGGGCACGAGCGCCGGCCCCCCCGCCAGACTCGAGCCAGCCGGCGGTTGAGCGCCCCCACGCCATTCCTGGGCTCCGCCCATCCTGGGCTCCGCCGAGGCGATCGTGCCTGGTTCGATTTCCGCTGAACTGGCGAACTGGAACTATTCCACTCTGTGATGAGTAGCGCAGGTATGACGATCCCGACTCCGGCTGCCATCGCGTCCCGGCGCGGTGGCGGGCGGCCCGGGCGCGCCCTGATCGCGCTCATCGCGCTCGTCGCAGTCATCGGGATCCTCGCGATGCACGGTCCGATGACCGACCACGGCGCGACGATGACGGGCATGATCCGCGGTGACGCCGCCGGTCTTCGTCTCGCCGAGGCCAGCGCCGGCCACGACCCTGCAGCCGCCTCCGAGGACGAGTTCGGATCACCGATGACCGGCCAGCCGGCTGCGCGGACCGCCGTGCTCGCAGTGACCGTGTCGGGGCATGTCCGCCGGGCCGGTTCACCAGCCGACATGGAAGCCATGGAAGCCATGGAAGCCATGGACGGCATGGACGGCATGGAAGGCATGGACGGCATGGCACTGGCTTGCCTGGCCTTCGCGTCGGGCCTGCTGCTCCTGGTCAGACCACGCAGGCTGTTGGCTCGGCTGACTCGCACGATCTACCAGTCATCCTTTCGATCGGGCGTCGTGTGGCTCGAGACAGCGAGCCGACGATGGCGACCGGACCTCGCGGAACTTTCGGTTCTGAGGACGTGACAGGAGCGGCGCATTCGCAGCCGCAGCATCCTTTCCGCCGACTCCCTCGACAAACCGAAAGGTCTTGCCATGAACAAGCGCACCCTTGCGCTGGTCGCCGCCGTGCCGGTGACCGTACTCACGCTCACCGCCTGTGGCAGCTCATCCACGACCGAGACAGCCGGGACTGCCGGCGCGGGCGCAACCAGCTCGCGTCCCACGCCCGGGAACAAGACCGCCGACGCCAGAATGCACAACTCGGCCGACATCACGTTCGCCCAGGACATGATCCCGCACCACCAGCAGGCCGTGCAGATGGCCAAGCTGGCCGCTACCCGGGCCTCGGACAGCCGGGTGAAGGACCTCGCGGCCCGGATCGAAGCGGCCCAAGAC